>CAZIVR010000035.1:0-31939 GCA_964542745.1 uncultured bacterium | reverse complement strand
GCCGCGGAGGCCGCCGCCGACCTCGCGCGCGCGGGAGCGGGGCGCGAGGCCCGCTGGAATCGCGCCGCGCTCGCGCTCGTGGCGGCGGTGGACTCCACGCCGGGGCTGCCCGCGGCCGCGGTGCTCGAGGCGGCGCGCCGCGAGGCCGGCGATCCTTCCGAGTACTGGAGCGACTTCACGGTGGGCCGGCTGCTGTGGACGCTGCTCGTCGAGCGCGCCCTCGCGCGCCGCGCCGCGGGCTCGCCGCCCTGTCCCGACGAGCGCGTGCTGCGCGCGGCCGAGTCCGAGTTCGAGCACGACACGTTCTGGGACCGCGCCATGATCGTCCACGGCTACGCCGCGCTCGGCATGGGGCGCGAGGCCGCGGCCGCCGCCGGCCCGCTGGCGCACGAGCGCGCCGCCGCGCTCGCGGCCGAGCCCTTCCTGCGGGCGGCAGGGGCCGCGCCGCTGCGCGCGGCGGCCGAGTCGGCGCTCGCGGCGATCGCCGCCGCCGACCCGTCCGCGGCGGCCGCGGCGCTGGCGGGGCTGATGGCGCGCGAGGAGCTGCGCCGCTACGCCGTGCCGTGCGCGGCCTGCGGGCGGGGCGTCGTGCGCGCCGAGGGGATGGAGGATACTGCCGGGGCCCGGGACGACGACGGACCCGCCTGAATCCGGCCCGCATCCAATCCCGGCGATCCCCCCCGAACCGCAGCGTTCGGCCCCCGCTTCCCGAGGACCCCGTCATGAACGTCCCCGCTCCGCCCGCCGCCGAAGCCGAGCCGGTGCAGCTCCGCATCAAGGGCATGCACTGCGCCTCGTGCGTCTCGCGGGTGGAGGGGGCGCTCGCCGGCGTGCCGGGGGTGAGCGCGGCGGTCGTCAACCTGGCCAGCGAGCGGGCCAGCGTGCGCGGCGACCGGCGGGTGAGCGTGGCGGCGCTGGAGGACGCGGTGCGGCGCGCGGGCTACGAGGCGGTCCTCGCGCCCCCGGGCGCTTCCGGCGACGCCGAGCGGCGCGAGCGCGAGGCCGAGCTCGCCGCGCTGCGCGCCCGGCTCGCGGTGGCGGCGGCGCTCACCGGGCCGATCGTCGTGCTCGGTCACTTCGGGATGCTGCCCGCGATCGAGTCGCGCCTGCCGATGGCGGCGCAGAACGCGATCCAGCTCGCGCTCGCCATCCCCGTGCAGTTCTGGGCGGGATGGACCTTCGTGCGCGGGGCGTGGCTCGCGGTGCGCCGCGGCGTGCCCGACATGAACCTGCTGGTCGGGCTCGGCACGCTCGCGGCCTTCGGCGTTTCCGCGGCGGGCACCCTCGCCCCGGGCGCCCTCGCGCGCCTCGGGCTGCCGCCGCACGTCTACTTCGACACGGCCGCGGTGATCGTCACCCTGATCCTGCTGGGACGCCTGCTCGAGGCCCGCGCGCGTTCCGGGGTTTCGCGCGCCATCCGGCGCCTCATGGACCTCCGGCCCCAGGTGGCGCACCGCGTGGCGGGGGACGCGACGCTCGACGTGCCGCTGGACGCGGTGGAGCCGGGGGACGCCCTGCGCGTGCTGCCGGGGGAGAAGGTGCCGGTGGACGGCACGGTGCTCGAAGGGCGCTCGAGCGTGGACGCCTCGCTGCTCACCGGCGAGCCGCTCCCGGTCGAGGTCGGGCCGGGAGACGCCGTGACCGGCGCCACCGTCAACCAGCGCGGCTCGTTCCTGATGCGCGCCGAACGCGTGGGCTCCGAATCACGGCTCATGCAGATCGTGCGGCTGGTGGAGCGCGCCCAGGCCAGCAAGGCGCGCGTCTCGCGCCTCGCCGACCGGATCGCCGCGGTGTTCGTTCCGGTGGTGATCGGCGTGGCCTTCGCCGCCGCGGCCGCGTGGTTCTTCGCCGGGCCCGAGCCGCGCGCGGCGCACGCGCTGATGACCGCGGTCGCGGTGCTGATCATCGCCTGCCCGTGCGCCCTCGGCCTCGCGACCCCGATGGCGCTGATCGCGGGCACCGGCCGCGGCGCCGAGCTGGGGGTGCTGATCCGCGGCGCCGAGGCCCTCGAGGCGGCCGAGCGCGTGGACGCCGTGGTGTTCGACAAGACCGGCACGCTGACGCGCGGGCGTCCCGAGGTGACCGACGTGGTCGCGGCTCCGGGGCGGGACGAGCGGCGGGTGCTCGAGGTCGCCGCGGCCGTGGAGCGGCGCAGCGAGCATCCGCTGGCGGGCGCGATCGTGGCCGCGGCCGAGGCGCGCTCGCTCGCGATCCCCGAGCCCGACGACGTGACCGCCGAGCCCGGGCGCGGCGTGATCGGCGTGCTCGCGGGGCAGGTGGCGCTGGTGGGACGGCCCGGCCTGCTCGAGGACTACGGCGTGTCCGAGGCCCCGCTCGCCGCGGAGCGCGCGCGGCTCGAGGCCGAAGGCCGCACCGTGGCCGGCGTCGCGTTCGGCGGCGAGCTGCTCGGGCTGGTCGCGGTGAGCGACACGCTCAAGCCCGGGGCCCCCGAGGCGGTGGCGGCGCTGGCCGCGGACGGGCTGCAGGTGTGGCTCCTGACCGGCGACCAGCCGCGCACGGCGGCCGCCGTGGCCGCCGCGGCCGGGATCCCCGCCGAACGGGTGATCGCGGGCGTGATGCCCGAGGGCAAGCGCGACACGATCGCGGAGCTGCAGGGGCGCGGCCTGCGGGTGGCGATGGTGGGCGACGGCCTCAACGACGGTCCCGCCCTGGCGCAGAGCGACCTCGGGGTCGCGATGGGGGGCGGGGCCGACCTGGCCAAGGAGACCGCGCACCTCACGCTGGTGCGCGGGGACCTCTCGGGCGTGGTGGCCGCGATCCGCCTCGCGCGGCGCACCATGCGGGTGATCCGCCAGAACCTGTTCTGGGCGTTCGCCTACAACGTGGTGGGCATCCCGCTCGCGGCCGGCGTGCTCTACTTCGCGCTGCGGCCGGGCGGCCCGGTGGGCCCCGTGGGCGGCTGGGACGGGACGCTCCACCCGATGGTGGCCTCGCTGGCCATGGCCTTTTCGAGCCTGAGCGTGGTCACCAACTCGCTCCGGCTGCGGCGCTGGCGGGCCTGACCTCCGAGGCGCCAGGCACCGCCGCTCCCCGAATTGCGGGATGCGTCCGGGCGGGCCGCGCGCAGGCACTGGGCGCCCGCGGCGAGCCTCAGGCCAGTCCCCACTCCTCGAGGTCGTCCTCGTCGAGGCCGAGCAGGTGGCCGACCTCGTGCTGCACCGTGATCCGGATCTCCCGTTCCAGCTCGTCGCGGTCGGCGCAGGCGCGCAGCAGGTTGCGGCGGAACAGGTAGATGTTCCCGGGAAGCCCGGGCACGTCGCCGTGGCTCCGCTCCATCAGGTGCCGGCCCACGAACAGCCCGAGCAGGTCGGGCGGAAGCGGGCTTCCCTCGCCGGCCAGCATCTCCGGCGTGGGCAGGGGCTGCACCACGACCGGCACCTCGCCCAGTTCGCGGCGCACGCGCTCGGGCAGCTCGCGCACCGACTTCTCGACGAGGGCGTCGAAGTCGTCGTCGCCGATCTCGAGCGGCGCGTGGAACAGGTCGGGGTCGAGGCGGCGGGCCTCCTCCGCGTGGCGGGCGGCGCCCGCCTCGTCGCCGAGCATCTCGAAGGTGCGCGAGAGCAGGTCGTGGGCCTCGGCGTGCTCGGGGCGCACCGCCAGCGCGCGCTCGGCGTCGTCGCGAGCTTCCTCCAGCCGCACCAGGTCGAAGTGGGCGAGGGCACGCAGGTGGAAGAACTGCGCCGGGTCGGCGGAGCGTTCGGCGCCGCGCAGGGCGTCCAGGGCGAGGTCCGGCCGGCCCTCCTCGATCGCCAGCGCGGCCTCGACGATGCGCAGGTCGGGGTGCCGGCCGCGCGACTTCTGGAGGGCGCCGAGCTCTCGCCGCGCGCGCTCGATCTCCCCGTCCTCGATCAGGTCCCAGACCGCGAAGACCTGCTCCCACTCGGTCTCGGTGAGGGTTTCGTACTGGGGAAGGGCGCGCGACATGGGGGACAGAGACTAAGCGCTGGGGGCGGGCGCTGTCGAAGGCCGCACGATCCCGGGGGCCCGGGGCACGTCGCGGGAGTATGCTGGCCCGCGACCCGGGACCGCGGGGCCGCCCCCGCCCGCGAGCGGCCGCCCGGAGAGAGGAGGAGAAGGCGATGACCCAGTCCCAGCTCTTGAAGAAGCTCAAGCGGTCCCACTGGAAGGCGCTCGAGCGGGTGGTGCGCCGGGCCTACGACGAGGGTGTGCGCGCGGGGATCGAGCGGGCGCACGGCTCGGGGCGCCGCGCCCGGACGGTGCGCGGGGACGCCACCGTCGCGGGGCTCGAAACGCTGATCCAGCGGCATTTCGGGCTCGAGCGCTACGCGTTCGAGATCCGGGTGGTGCACCCGGGGTCGGGGCGTCGGGTTCCGGCGGGGGACCGGCTGTCGCGCTACCGGAGCGCGGACTAGCGATCCGGGGCGAGGTCAAGGGTCTGCAAGACATTCACTTCGGCCGAGCCCCGCACGTGCCGATGTTCTTGACGCTGCCGGGGGCCGCTCTTAAGCTTCCCGGCGTCCCGGCGCACCGGGCGCCGGGCTTCGGCGTTCCGGTTCGCCGCACCGTCCCTGGAGAACCCCACCGATGAAGTCGTTGGTGTCCCGCATCCTCGCGACCGCCGCCCTCGCCGCGCTGGGGTGGATCGTGCTCGCCGGCGCCGCCGCGACCACCTCCACGCTGCTCGAGCCCGACAAGCTGATCATCCTCTCCACGACCGACGTGAAGGGGAAGACCAGCCCCTGTGGCTGACACACGCCCAAGGGGGGCCTCGCCCGGCGGGCGAGTTTCGCGGACAGCATCCGGTTGCAGTACGGGCAGGTGATGAACGTCGACAACGGCGGGTTCTTCCCCGACGACTCGATGCACATCGACTACTCGTGGTTCCTCATGGACGGCTTCAAGCTGCTCGGCTACGACGCGGTCGGGATCGGCGACCGGGACCTGCGCTTCGGGCTCGCGTACCTGCGCTCGCAGGTGAAGCGCACGCAGCTGCCGGTGGTGAGCGCCAACCTGATCGACCGGCGCACCAAGCTTCCGGTCTTCGAGCCCTACCGCATCGTGACCGTCGGCAAGGTCAAGGTCGGCGTGTTCGGGCTGCTCAGCGACAAGGTGGACCTCGGTCCCGCGCGCGATTCGCTCGCGGTGCAGGAGCCGCAGATGGTGGCGAAGCGGCTGATCCCCGAGATGCGCAAGAAGGGCGCGCAGGCGGTGGTGCTGCTCTCCCAGCTCGGAAAGGTGGAGAGCGAGGACCTGGTGACCGCCGTGGACGGGGTGGACGCGGTGATCGTGGGCCGCAACGTCCCGATGCTCCAGAAGGGCCGGCTGATCAAGAACACCGTCGCCTGCTACGGCGGCGAACAGGGCCAGTACCTGGGGCGCACCATCCTCACGCTGTCCGCGGGCAAGGTGGTCACGGCCGAGAACGAAACCTTCATGCTCGGGCCCGAAGTCGGCGAGAAGGCCGAGATCGCGGCGCTCGTGAAGGACTTCGAGGACAAGTTCAACGAGAAGATGCGCCGGGTCCAGATGGAGGCCGCCGCCAAGCAGGCGGCGAAGCAGGCGGCCGACACGCCCGACCGTTACGTCGGCACCGAGGTGTGCCAGCGCTGCCACGTCTCCGAAAGCGAGCAGTGGAAGAAGACCAAGCACGCGCACGCGTGGGAGACGCTGGTCGAGGCGAAGAAGGACGCCAACACCGACTGCATCCCCTGCCACGTGGTCGGCTACCAGAAGCCCGGCGGCTTCCAGCCCACGGGCTCGCCGTCCCCGAAGATGGTGGACGTCGGCTGCGAGAACTGCCACGGCATGGGCACCCAGCACGAGGCCTTCGCCGCCAATCCGCGCCAGATCACCGAGGCGACCTGCGTGACCTGCCACACGAAGGACAACAGCCCGACCTTCAACTTCGCCACCTACCTGCCGCACGTGATCCACGATTTCAAGGGCAAGCTTCCCGAGCTGCCGAAGCACGGCGGGATGATGATGAAGAGCGGCGACGCGCATCACTGATCGGCGCCCGGCGCCGGATCGTTCAGGGCCCCGCGGGCGCGTCCCGCGGGGCCCTTCGCCTTGACGCTCGGGCGGAGGGCTGCCTAACCTGCGCTTCGGCCCACAGCACGCGGCCTCACCCCCGCATCCCGCGGGACGCCCCGAGGCGCGCCGGCCCGCACCGAGAAGCGGTCGCATTCACCTTCAGCCGAAGGACCCCCGCGTGAGCCGTAGCCTCGAAGGCCTCGACGTCCACGAGACCATCCTGTCCCTGGTGGGACGTACCCCGCTCGTTCGCCTGCGGCGCCTGCCGCGCGGAGCCCCGGCCCCGGTGCTCGCCAAGCTCGAGTTCTTCAACCCGGGCGGGAGCGTGAAGGACCGCATCGGCCTGTCGATGGTGGAGGCCGCCGAGCGCGAAGGCCGCCTCAAGCCCGGCGGCACGATCGTGGAGTGCACCTCCGGCAACACCGGCCTCGGCCTCGCCATGGTGGCCGCGATCAAGGGCTATCGCGCGGTGTTCTGCATGCCGGACAAGGTCTCGAGCGAAAAGGTGTACCTGCTCAAGGCGTTCGGCGCGGAGGTGCTGCTGAGCCCCACCGCGGTGGCGCCCGAATCGCCCGACTCGTACTACTCGGTAGCGAAGCGCATCACGCAGGAGCGCCCGGGCGCGTGCCTGATGAACCAGTACCACAACCCCGCGAATCCGGAGGCGCATTACCGCACGACCGGGCCCGAAATCTGGGAGCAGACCCGGGGCCGCATCACGCACTTCGTGGCGGGCATGGGCACCGGCGGCACGATCTCGGGCACCGCGAAGTACCTGAAGGAGAAGAACCCGAAGGTGCGGGTGATCGGCGCGGATCCGGTGGGTTCGATCCTCAAGCATTTCCACGAGACCGGCGAGATGGCCGAGGCGCGCACCTACAAGATCGAGGGCGTGGGCGAAGACTTCATCCCGACCGCCACCGATTTTTCCCTGATCGACCGGGTGATCGCCTGCAACGACCGCGACGGGCTGAACGCCGCGCGCCGGCTGGCGCGCGAGGAGGCGATCTTCGTGGGGGGCTCCTCGGGCATGGCGGCCTGGGTGGCGGTCGAGGTGGCGAAGGAACTGACGCCCGACGACCTGGTGGTCGTGCTGCTCCCGGACACCGGCGAGCGCTACCTCACCAAGGTGCACAGCGACGAGTGGATGCGCGACAACCACCTGCTCGACCCGGAGGCCCAGTCCATCTCCGACGTGGTGGGGGCGAAGGGGCGCGGGGTGCCGCGGCTGCTCTCGGTGCAGGCCGACGACCCGGTGCGCCGCGCGCTGCAGCTCGTCGAGCAGCACGACATCACGCAGATCCCGGTGTTCCGCGGCGCGGAGCTGGTGGGCACCGTCTACGACAACGAACTCCTCAAGCGCGTGCTCGAGAATTCGGGCGTGCTCGACCAGAAGGTGGAGGTGATGATGGGCGATCCGCTGCCGGTGGTGCCCGCCAACGAACCGCTTTCGGCCGTGACCCGGCTGCTCGCCGGGCGCACCCCCGCGGTGCTGGTGCGGGAGAACGGCGCCTTCACCGGGATCCTCACCCGGTTCGACATGCTCCAGTTCATCGCGGGGAACGAGTGATGGGCGGGCACCGGGCGATGCCGCCGGACGCCGGGTTCTCGACGCTCGCGATCCACGCGGGCCAGGAGCCCGATCCGGTCACCGGCGCGGTGACCGTGCCGATCTACCAGACCTCGACCTACGCGCAGGAGGCCCTCGGCCGCCACAAGGGATTCGAGTACGCGCGCACCCACAACGTGACGCGCTCGGCGCTCGAGGGGAACCTGGCGGCCCTCGAGGGTGGCCGCTTCGGCTTCTGCTTCGCCTCGGGCCTCGCCGCCACCACCACGCTGCTGCAGACGCTTTCCTCGGGCGACCACGTGGTGGCCGGGGACAACCTCTACGGCGGCACCTACCGGCTGTTCGAACGCGTGTACCGCCGCCTCGGGCTCACCTTCACGTTCGTGGACGCGTCGCGAACCGAGAACGTCGAGCGCGCGTTCACGCCGAACACCCGGCTCGTGTTCGTCGAAACCCCCACCAACCCGATGATGGCCCTGACCGACCTCGAGGCGGTCGCCGCCCTCACCCGCGCGCGCGGCGCCCGGCTGGCGGTGGACAACACCTTCATGACGCCCTACTTCCAGCGGCCGCTCGCGCTCGGGGCGGACGTGGTGCTGCACTCCGTGACCAAGTACCTGAACGGGCACAGCGACATGGTGGGAGGGGCGCTGGTCACCAGCGACGAGTCCCTGGCCGAATCGCTGCGCTTCCTTCAGAACGCCTCGGGCGCGGTGCCGGGCCCGATGGACTGCTGGCTCGCGCTGCGGGGCACCAAGACGCTCGCGGTGAGGATGCAGCGTCACGAGGAGAACGCGCGGGAACTGGCCGGGGTGCTCGCGGCCCACCCGTCAGTCTCCCGCGTCTTCTACCCGGGGCTGCCGGACCATCCGCAGCACGCGCTCGCGCGCCGGCAGGCGAGCGGTTTCGGGGGAATGATCTCCTTCATCGCGGGAGACGGTTCGCTCGAGTCGGGCCGCGCGGTCTTCGACCGCTTCCGGCTGTTCACGCGGGCCGAGAGCCTGGGAGGGGTGGAGAGCCTCGTGTGCCACCCGGCTTCGATGACGCACGCCTCGGTTCCCCGGGAGTCGAGGCTCGCCGTGGGCTTCGCGGACGGCCTGATCCGGCTCTCGGTGGGAATCGAGGACGTGGCCGATCTGCGGCGCGATCTGGAACAGGCGCTGCAAGTCTAGTCTCGACAATAAGATAGCCGAGAGCTTCTCGATTTTGCCCGGGCGCGATTCCGGTTGACAAGAGCCGGGTGTGCCCCTAGCCTTGCGCGCGCTTCGGACGGGAGTTCGGCGACACGCGCTTCAGACGGAAGCGTGCCGATCGCGCACCCCGGCCCGGCCTCGACAGCCGAGCGATGCACGGACGCAGACGACACGACACCGCGCCACCGTGGTGTCGTTGTTCTGTCAGGCAATCCAACCACGACAATTCGGGCCGCCGGGGGGATCACGCCCTCGGCGGATGAACCGAGAGGAGGTGAATGTGAACCACATGCGCAAGATGTTCGCTTTGGTGATGGTTGCCCTGCTGGCGGCGACCCTCGCCCTGGGTGTTGTGGGCTGCGGCCAGAAGGCCGAGGAGGCCCCGGCTGCGACCGAGACCATGCCCCCGGCGGAGAGCACGATGCCCGCTGACGGAGCCATGAGCTCGGATTCGACGATGGCCGATACGACGGCGGCCCACTGACGTAGACGACCGGGAAGCTCCGGACGTGAGCCATGGGAGGGGAGAACCCGCGAGGGGACTCCCCTCTCCGCTTTTTCGGGGCCCCGGGGGCGCAACCCCGGGCCCTTGCCGGGCGTAATGCGGGCGTCCCCGGAGGGTTGCGCATCTTGAACCGGCTTTTCGCATGGATCTTCCTGGCGGCCCTCGCCGCCGTCCCACAGCCCGCTCAGGCCGGGCGCGACGTGCTCCGCGAGCGCAGTTCCCGTTCGATGGACGCGACGGGTGTGCGTTCGGTGCGGGCCGAGAACCGCCACGGCGACGTGACCGCGACGCCGAGCCCGGACGGGAAGATCCACGTCACGGCGGTCAAGGTCGTGCGCTCGGGCTCGCGCGCCGAGTCCGAGCGCATGGCGCGCGACCTGGGGGTCGAGATTCTCACCGGGGCGGACGAGGTGGCCGTGAAGGTGCGCTACCCGTCGCGCCGTTCGATCCGGATCGGATTCTGGGACCTGTTCTCCGACTTCCAGGTGCCGAGCGCGGAGATCCGCCTCGAGCTCCAGGTGCCGCGCGGGGTGACCCTCGCGGTCCGCAACTCGAGCGGCGACATCCGCACCGAGGGCCTCGCCGGCCCCCAGGAGCTCGACGCGGCGAGCGGCGACGTGCGCGTGTTCGACGCCTCGGGCCCGGTGCGCGTCGGCACCTCGAGCGGGGACGTCGAGGCGCGGCGCGTGGCCGCGCTCCGGATCCAGACGGCGAGCGGCGACGTGGACGTGACCGACGCCCGCGGGCCGGCGGACCTGCGCGCTTCGAGCGGCGACGTCACGGTGAACGACGCCCGCGATTCGCTCAGGCTCGCCACCGTTTCGGGAGACGTGACGGTGCGCGGGGCGGGACGCGGGGTCGCCGTGGCCACGACCAGCGGCGAGGTCGTGCTGCGCGGGGCGCGCGGGCGGGTGGAGGTGACGGCTTCGAGCGGGAGCGTCGAGGCGGCCGTGGAAGCCCTCGCCGGCGCCTCGATCACCACCGGCAGCGGCGACATCGTCCTGCGCCTCGCGAGCGGGCTCGGCGCCCGCCTCGAGCTCCAGACGTCCAACGGCAGCCTGCAGATGGACGCCCCGATCCAGGTCACCAGCCTGAGCCGGCGGCGCGTGGAAGGAACACTCGGCGCGGGAGGGCCGCTCGTGGCCCTGCGCAGCGCTTCCGGCGACATTCACGTCAGGACAGGAGAGAAGACACCATGACACGCACGAGCCGGAGGATCCTGCTCGCCGTCGCGGCCGGGCTGCTGGCCGCGGGAGTCGCGATCGCGGAAGACATGAAGTTCGAGCCGCTGTCGCCGGAGAGCGCGGCGGCGATCGAAGGCCGCGCCAAGCGGCGCTCGGCGCCGGCGGTGGCCCCCGCGACGCCGGGGACGCCCGCCTCGCCGGCGGTCCCGGCCGCGCCGGAGCGCCCCTCGGTCGTGATCGGCAAGAGCGGCGACATCATGCGCGTCGGCTCGGACGTGACGATCGGCGAGGGCGAGGTGGTGGCGGGCGACGTGCTGGCCGTGGGGGGCAACCTCACCATCGAGGGCCACGTGCAGGGCAACGCGGTTTCCATGGGCGGGGACGTCTTCCTGCGCAGCGGGGCCCGGGTGGACGGCGACGTGGTGTGCATGGGCGGCGAGCTGCACGAGGACACGGGCGCCTCCGTGGGAGGGAAGCGCGTGGTCGGTCTCGGCGGCAAGGGGCTCGGCGAGCGCCGCGCGCGACGGACCGTCGAGTTCGACGGGGGCGACGCGCGCCGGCACACCAAGGACCTCAGCGGGTCCATCGCGTGGCTGCTGGTGTGGCTGCTGATCGGGTGGACCGTGGTGAAGCTCACGCCGGGGCGGACGGCCGCGGCGATCGAGACCTTCCGGCGCGCCCCGGGCACCTCGTTCCTGGTGGGCTGGCTGGCGCTGGTGCTCACCGTGCCGGCCCTGATCGCCGTGGTGCTGTTGTTCGCGCTGCTCTGCATCACGATCATCGGCATCCCGCTCGCGCTCGCGCTCCTGTTCGGCTACTTCCTGTTCCTCGCGGTGTTCGTGGTGTGGGGCGGCGTGGTCGGCGCCGCGGTCGTGGGCGAGCGCGTGGCCGTCCGGCGGGGCGTGGCCGCGCCGTCGCTGATGCGCGCCACGATCACGGGCGTCATCGTGCTCGGCGGGGCCGAGGCCGCGACGCTGCTGCTCCAGGCCATGACCTTCATCCCGCCCTTCGTGGGGCTCGGCAAGTTCCTGTGGGTGCTCCTGTGCATCGCCACCATCCTCGTGGGCGTGGCGGGCTGGGGCACGCTGCTCTACTCCGAGTTCACGACCGGCCTGATCGCGCGCTGGTGGCACGGCCGGCGCCCGGGAGCGCCTCCCGCGCCGCCTCCGCCTCCTCCGCCGGCGCCGCCGGCCGGCCCGCAGGGTGGCCCCGCGACCGCCGTCACCACGGTCGAGGTTCCGCCGGCGGCCGCGCCCCCTCCGCCTCCCTCGCCGCCGGGCGCGTTCATGCCGCCGCCCGAGGAGCGGCCGCCGGGCCCGACGCCGGGCAGCTGATCGTGCGGGACGCCGCGACCCCGGCGTGACCGGATCGCGCGAACGCGACTAGGATGCACGCGCCCCCGGCCGGCCGGCCGGGGGCGCGCGCGTCCCGGATCCCCCGCATGAACCTCCACGCCGACTCGCTGCCGGTCCTGTGCCTGCTGCTGTTCGCGGACGGCGCCACGTTCTCGTTCGCGACCACCCCGCTGCTCCTCCAGTACGGAAAGCACCACGAGCCCTGGCAGGTGTCGCTGTTCGGCGGCCTCGCGAGCGCCTCCGGAAACGTGGTGCAGCTGCTGATCCTGCGCTGGCTGCTCGGGACCTCCCAGCCGTGGATGAAGCGCTTCGCCCCCTCGCGCGAGAAGCTGGACCAGGCGCTCCGGTCCTACCCCTCGACGCTCTTCCTCGCGCTGTTCTGGGCGCGCCTCACGCCGCTACCCGACGCCCCGCTCAAGCTGGTGGCGGCCGCGATCCGCTACTCGCCGTTCCGCTACGGGCTCGCGGTCTACCTCGGCGCGATTCCCTACTACTTCCTGCTCGCGCTCGCGGGCCAGAAGTTCAGGATCCCGGGCTGGGTGCTGGCGGCGGCGGTGGTGGCGCTCGCGCTCGGCGTCGCGTTCGACCAGTGGCGGCGCCGCCGGACCGCGCCGAAATGACCGGGCCGAGACGCCGTGGCGCCCGCGCGGCGGGGCGGCCGCCGGGCCGCGCGGTCGCGCCCCCCGCCGCGATCGGCGTGGACACCGGCGGCACCTTCACCGACTTCGTGGCGATCCGCGGCGGGCGCCGCGTCGCGCTCAAGGTGCCCTCCACCCCGGCCGCCCCCGAGCGCGCCGTGCTCGACGGCCTCGCGCGGCTCGGGAGCGCGCCCGCGACCCGTGTGCGCCACGGTTCGACCGTGGCCACCAACACGCTGCTCGAGCGCAAGGGCGCGCGCGTCGCGTTCCTCACCACCGCCGGCTTCGAGGATCTGCTCGAGATCGGCCGGCAGGACCGGCCCGACCTCTACGCCCTGCAGCCGCGCCGCGTGCCGCCGCTGGTTCCCGAGTCGCGCCGGGTCGGCGTGCGCGAGCGCCTCGGGCCGCGCGGCGAGACGATCGTTCCGCTGTCCGCGTCCGAGGCGGCGCGCGCGGTGTCGCGAGCGCGCCGCGCGGGGGCCGAGTCGGTCGCCGTGGGGCTGCTCCACGCCTACGCCTCCGCCCGTCACGAACGCCGGCTCGCCCGGGCCGCCCGCGCGCTCGGCGTGCCCGTGACGGCCTCCTCCGAGCTGTGTCCCGAGATCCGGGAGGTCGAACGCTTCGCCACGACCGTCACCAACGCCTACCTGCTGCCGCGGGTGGGCCGCTACCTCGACGGCATCGCGCGCGTCGCGCGCGGCAGCCTCGAGGTGGTGCTCTCGCACGGCGGCACCGCGCCGCCCCGGGCCGCGGCGCGCGAGCCCGTGCGCCAGCTGCTCTCGGGGCCCGCGGGCGGCCTGCGGGCGGCCGATGCCGCGCGCGCCGCGTGCGGCTTCGCGCGCGCGCTCACGCTCGACGTGGGGGGGACCTCCACCGACGTGGCGTTCCTCGACGGCCCGGACCTTCCGCGAACGCGCGCGCGAGAGATCGGCGGCTTCCCCGTGCTGCTGCCGATGCTCGACGTCCACACGGTGGGCGCCGGCGGCGGATCCGTGGCCGGCGTGGACGCGGGCGGCCTCCCGCGGGTCGGCCCCGAGAGCGCGGGCGCCGACCCCGGGCCCGCCGCCTACGGCCGGGGCGGCCCGGCCACGGTGACCGACGCGCTCCTCGTGCTCGGGCGGCTCCCGCTCGCCGCGCTGGGCGGGGGCGCGCTGCCGCTCGACCGCGAGGCGGCCGCGCGCGCGGTGCGCGCCTTCGGACGCCGCATCGGCCGCCCCGGAGCCCGGGCCGCGGCCCAGGCGATCGTGACGCTCGCCGAGGCGCGCATGGCCGCCGCGCTGCGCGCGGTGTCGGTCGAGCGCGGGCACGATCCGCGCGGGGCGGCGCTGGTGGCGTTCGGGGGCGCGGGCGGCCTCCACGCCTGCGCGCTGGCCGAGGCTCTCGACGCCGGGGCCGTGGTGTTCCCGGAGCACGCGGGCGTGCTGTCGGCGCTCGGCGCGGTGCTCGGCGGCTCGCGCCGCGAGCGGAGCCGCAGCGTGCTGCTCGACGCCGGGGCCTCGGGCGCGATCACGCGGGCGCTGGCCCGGCTCGAACGCGCGGTGCTCGCCGAGCTGCCGGCGGCGGAGCGCCGCCGCGCGCGGGTCGCCCGCTGGGTCGAGGCGCGCTACCGCGGCCAGTCGCACGAGCTGTCGCTGCCCGACGGCCCGCGGCTCCGCGAGCGCTTCGACGCGCTCCACCGCGCCCGCTACGACTTCGCGGCGCCCCACCTGCCGGTGGAGGTGGTGACCGTCGAGGCGCGCGCGGAGGTGCCCGCGGCGATTCCCCGGGCCCGCGCCCGGGCCGGTCGGCCGGTTCCCGCGCGGCGGGCCCGGGCCTGGGTGCGGACGGGATGGCGCGAGGTGGCGGTCCACGACTTCGAAACGCTCGGCGCCCGGCGGGTCGCCGGCCCGGCGCTGGTGCTGCAGGAGGGCGCCACCCTGTGGGTCGCTCCCGGGTGGCGCGGCGCGCGCCATCCGGGCGGCGCGCTGGTGCTGACGCGGGGGTCCCGGCGATGAGGCGGGCCGACCCGGTCGCGCTCGCCCTCGACGCCGCGCTGTTCGCGGCGTGCGCCGAGGAGATGGGGGCCGTGCTGCGGCGCAGCGCCCACTCGCCCAACATCAAGGAGCGGCTCGACTACTCGTGCGCGGTCTTCGACTCGGAAGGCCGGCTGGTGGCGCAGGCCGCGCACATCCCGGTGCACCTCGGCAGCATGCCCACCGCGGTGCGCGCCGCGCTCGAGCTCCCGCTCGCCGGGGGCGACACGATCCTGCTGAACGATCCCTTCGCGGGCGGCACCCACCTGCCCGACCTCACGATGGTGAGCCCGGTGTTCCTCGGCGGCCGCCGCCCCGCCTTCCTGGTGGCGAGCCGCGCGCACCACGCCGACGTGGGCGGCGCGGCACCCGGCTCGCTCCCCCTCGCGCGCGAGATCTACGAGGAAGGCCTGCGCCTGCCGCCCGTCCACCTCGAGCGCGGCGGACGGCCGGTGGAGGAGGTGTGGACGCTGCTGCTCGCCAACGTGCGCACCCCCCACGAGCGCCGCGTGGACCTGCTGGCCCAGCGCGCTGCGCAGCGCGCCGGGATGCGCCGGCTCGCGGCCATGGCGGCGGCGCGTTCCCGGGGTGCCGGGCGCGGCGCGCCGGCGCGGGCCGCCACCGCGCTGGTCCGCGCCGCGTCCGAGGTGATGGACCACGGCGAGCGCCGCGCCCGTGCCGCGCTCGCGCGCCTGCCGCGCGGAACCTTCCGCTTCGAGGACGCGCTCGACGACGACGGCCGCGGCTCGGCCCCGGTGCCGATCCGCCTCGCGCTCACGCTCGACGGGCGGCGCGCGCGATTCGACTACACCGGCTCCGCGCCGCAGGTGCCCGGGCCGGTGAACGCGGTGCTGCCGGTGACGCTCGCGGCCTCGACGTACGCGCTGCGGCTCGCGCTCGGCGGCGACCTGCCGGTCAACGACGGCCTGTTCCGCGTGCTCGAGGTGGTCGCGCCCGAGGGCACGGTCGTGAACGCGCGGCCCCCGGCGGCGGTGAGCGCGGGCAACGTCGAGACCTCGCAGCGCATCGTGGACACCGCGCTCGGCGCGCTGGCGCGCGCGCTGCCCGGCCGGATGCCGGCGGCGAGTGCGGGGACCATGAACAACCTGCTGATCGGCGGTTTCGACCCGCGGCGCGGGGTGCCGTTCGCCTACTACGAGACGCTGGGCGGCGGGCACGGCGGAGGCCCGGAGGGCCCGGGCGAGCGCGCCATGCAATGTCACATGACCAACACCCGGAACACGCCGGTCGAGTCCCTCGAGCACGAGGTTCCGCTGCGCGTCGAGCGCACCCGCATCCGGCGCGGCAGCGGCGGGGCCGGGCTCGCGCCCGGCGGCGCGGGCATCGAGCGCGCGGTGCGCGTGCTGGTGCCGGCGCGCGTGACCGTGATCTCGGAGCGCCGCCGCCGCGGGCCGTGGGGCCTCGCCGGCGGCCGCCCGGGTCGCCCCGGCGAGAACCGCGTGTTTTCCGCCGCGCAACGCGGGCGCGGGAGGAAGATGCCCGGCAAGTTCCAGATTGACCTCGCGCCGAACTCGGTGCTAACCGTGTCGAGCCCCGGTGGCGGCGGATACCGCCGCCCGCGCCCGAAGGAGTCGAGGCGCTCGCGTTGAGCCCGTTCCCGACCCGAACCACCCGCCCCGCGGAGGAATCCATGCGAGGGATGTTCCGTCTCGTGCCCGCCTTCCTGCTGCTGGTTTCGCTGGCCTCGCTGTTCGCCGCCCGCGGAGCCGGCACCGTTCCGCTCTACGCGGCGCGGAACTCGCTCCAGTGCCAGACCTGCCATTTCGACGGGAACGGCGGGGGACCCCGCAACGAGTTCGGGTTCGCCTTCGCGAAGAACCGCCACGCCCTCGAGCCCGAGGGGGAGTCGAGCCCGTGGAAGGACCTCGCGCTCGCGAACCGCGTCGGCGAATCGTTCCCGCTCTACGTCGGCGTCAACCAGCGCTTCATGGCGCTCGCCGGCACCTCGTCCCACTCCGACTCCCTCGACCGCGCCGGGTTCTTCAACATGGAGAACGCGCTGCACCTCGCGTTCCAGCCGCACCCGCGGCTCACGCTCGTCTACACGCGCGACGGATTCGACGCCGGCAGCGCCACCCGCGAGGCGTTCGGCGCGATCGGCGGCTTCCCGCTCGGCGGCACGCTCAAGGCCGGCCGGCTGCGCACGCCGTTCGGGCTGCGGATGGACGACCACACCGTGGCGACGCGGAACGGGTTCCTCGATTTCTTCTACCCGGCCACCTTCAGCCTCGGGTACTCGGATTCGGTGAAAGCCACGTTCCTGCCGTGGGACCCGCGGCGCTCCGACATGGGGCTCGAGTACGGGATGGATTGGAACGGGGCCTTCGCGCGGGCCGCCCTCACCGACGGATCCGGGCACCCGATCAACAACGCCTCCAACCCCTACGCCTCGGCCGCGACCGTCAAGCTCGGGTACAACCGTCCCGGGTACCAGGGCGCGATCTCGTTCTACGACGAGTTCCGGCGCTACGACGGCGCCTTCGCCCCCGCGAGCCAGGTGAAGCGCGCGACCCGCTGGGGCTACTACGGCCTCGTGAGCCGCGGTCCGGTCGCCCTGCTGGGCGAGGTGGCCGCGGGAACCGACGAGACCGTGCCGGTCGTGACGGGACGGACGGGTGGCCCGAAGACCAACTCCCTGGCGTGGTGGGCCGAGGTGGACTACGCGCCGTGGCGGCAGGCGAACTTCCGGGTGCGCTACGACCGGATGAGCCTCGACCGGGGCGCGCGCGATGCCTACATCCGAGACCTGAACCAGCACTCGCGGCTGGCGCTCGAGGCCGAGTGGGTGCCGGTGCCGTTCGCGGAACTGCGCTGGACGCTGCGCAAGGTGGAGCACGAGGCGGACGCGTTCCGCGACGCCTTCGGCCAGAAGGTCCCGATCGACGACGAGACGCAGAGCTACCTGCAGTTCCACTTCTCGTACTAGCGCCACTCTCGGAGTACGACGACCGTGCCGGCCGGGCGCGGGGGACTCGGCTTCGGGACCCGCTCGCCTGCGCTCCCGCTCCGGCTCGCTCTACTTCGGCCCCGCTTCGCCGTCCTGGCTGCGCGGGGCCGAAGGCGGTCCCTGCGCCGAGTCCCCCGCGCCCGGCCGGCGCGGCCGCCGCCGCGAGACTCGGATTCGGGACCCGTTCGCCCGCGCCCGCGGCGCTAGGTCGCGGCGCGGGCGAGCGCGGTGAGGCGGCGGGCCACGACGTCGCGGACGGGGGCGGTGCAGTCGGCGGCGGACAGCGTGAGCGCCGCCTCGGGGACGTCCTCGAGGAAGGCGTCGTTCTGGAGGCCGACGAGCACCGTCGGGGTGGCGCGGGCCTCGCGCCGCAGGGCCTCCAGCCGGTCGGCGCCGAGCGGGACGCGGCTCGCGATCGCGACGATCCGGCCCGCCGCGGTCGCCGGATCCGCCGTGAGCGCGAGCCCTGCGGCGGCGAGGCGGGCCGCCAGGGGTTCCCCGCGCGCGAACTCGGGCTCGGTCACGTGCCAGGGGCCGAGTCCGGCGGACGGCCACGTCCCGCGCACCACCAGCCCGCGATCGGCGATGCCTTCGATCCGATCGCGCCATCCGGGCGGGGTGAGGGAGTCGAGCGGGCTTCCGACTTCGGCGGGCGCCGGCTCGGCGTGGTCGCGGTCGAAGGCGGCGAGCCGCGGGCGGGCGGCGTCGAAGCTCGCGCGCGGAATGCGCTCGTCCACCAGCGCCCGCGCCAGCTCGAGGCGCGCGCGGCGCACCGCGTCGTCGTGGAACGCGAACAGCAGCAGGTCGCAGCCCGCCTCGAGCGCGAGCCGCGCCACGTCGAAGGGCCCGCGGCCTTCGGCGGCGCCCTTCATCTCGAGCGCGTCGGTGATGCAGACGCCCTCGAAGCCGAGCCGCTCGCGCAGCAGGCCGGTGGCGACCGCGCGCGAGAACGTGCCGGGATTCGCGGGGTCGAGCGCGGGGTAGACCACGTGGGCGGTCATGACCGAGCTGGCCGAGAGGTTCGCGCGGAACGGCGCGAGCTCGCGGGCGTCGAGCGTGGCGCGGTCGACCGCACAGGTGGGGAGGGCGAGGTGCGAGTCCACCGCCGTGTCGCCGTGTCCCGGGAAGTGCTTGAGGCAGGTGGCCACGCCGCCCGCCCGGAGCCCCTCGAGCGCCTCGGCGACGCGGGCCGCGGTCGCGGCTGGATCGGAGCCGAAGGCGCGCGCCCCGATCACCGGGTTCCTCGGCTCCACGTTCACGTCCGCGACCGGCGCGAACACCCAGTCGAGCCCGAGCGCGCGCAGGCGCCGGGCGGTCACCCGGTGCACCTCGGCGATCTCGCCGGGCCCGGCGCCGCGCGCGAGCAGCGCGGCGTTGGGCGGCACCACGAGGTGGCCGTCGAGCTGGGACACCCAGCCGCCCTCCTCGTCGGTGGCGAGGAACAGGCGCCGCGGGCGCGCCAGCTCGCGGAGACGCGCGGTGAGGCGGCGGAGGCCTTCGAGGTCGGGGAAGTCGCGGCGGAACAGAATCACGCCGGCGGGAGGGTAGGCCGCGAAATCCCGCTCCCACGCGGGATTGAGTCCCTCCGGGGGCAGCCCGATCACCATGCGCCGCGCGATCCCTCGCTGTGCGTCCATGGCGCGGCACGTTGCGCGACGGTTCGGCCGGTGTCAACGGCCGGCGGGCCGCGGGATGCAGCCGTCGTGCGAGCGGCGCCGCGACGGTGCCCCGTGCGGCGCCGGACGAAGGGGGATGACTTCGGGGCCCGCTCGCCTCCGCATCCTGCTCCGGCTCGCTCTGCCGAAGCCGCGCTCCGCCATCCTGGCTACGCGCGGCTTCGGACGTCCCCTGCGTCATCCCCCCTCGTCCGTCGCCGCGCCCGCCGGGCGGGCGATTGCGGCGCCGGTCCCGCCGCGGCCCGCCCTCGTGCAATTCGCCCGTTGGGGTGGCCCGCGGGAGCGGGTACACTCGCGCGACCCATGCGATCCCACGTGTCCGAGCGCAGCACGCGCTTCACCGAGTCCGTGATCCGCGAGATGACGCGCCTTTGCCAGAAGCACGGCGGGGTCAACCTCGCGCAGGGGTTCCCCGACTTCCCGGCCCCCGAGGCGCTCAAGGAGGCCGCGGTCGCCGCGCTCCGGGCCGACGTGAACCAGTACGCGATCACGTGGGGCGCCAAGCGGCTGCGCGACGCGCTGGTGGCCAAGGTCGAGCGCTTCTCGGGGCTCCGCTACGACCCCGAAACCGAGGTCACGGTGTGCTGCGGCTCGACCGAGTGCATGGCCGCGACCCTGCTCGCGCTGGTGGATCCGGGCGACGAGGTGATCGTGTTCGAGCCGTTCTACGAGAACTACGGTCCGGACGCGGTGCTGTGCGGGGCCACCCCGCGCTTCGTGCGGCTCCGCGAGCCCGACTGGAGCTTCGACCCGTCCGAGCTCGAAAAAGCCTTCGGCACCCGGACCCGGGCGATCGTCATCAATACGCCCAACAACCCGACCGGCAAGGTGTTCTCCCGCGAAGAGCTTCAGTTCATCGCGGGGCTGTGCCGAAAATGGGACGTGGTGGCGATCACCGACGAAATCTACGAGCACATCCTCTACGACGGGGAGGTCCACGTGGCCACCGCCGGGCTCGAGGGGATGCGGGAGCGCACGGTGGTGATCAGCGGGATGTCCAAGACCTACAGCGTGACCGGGTGGCGGGTGGGCTGGTGCCTCGCGCCCGTGGCGCTCAGCGCCGCGATCCGCAAGGTTCACGACTTCCTGACCGTCGGGGCCCCCGCGCCCCTACAGGAGGCCGCCGCCACGGCGCTAGAATCGGCTCCCGAGTACTACACGACGCTGGCCGAGAACTACCGCGAGCGCCGGGACTACCTGGTGCCGGCGCTGGACGCGGCGGGCTTCAAGACCTTCGCCCCGAAGGGCGCCTACTACGTGATGACCGACATCTCGGGATTCGGCTTCGACGACGACGTCGCCTTCGCGCGCCACTTGGTGGCCGAGATCGGCGTGGCGGCGGTGCCGGGCTCCAGCTTCTACGCCGACCCGCAGGCCGGGCGGCAGCGCCTTCGTTTCCAGTTTGCCCGACGCCGCGAGACGCTCGAGGCGGCCGTCGAGCGGCTCGGCCGCCTGAAGGCCCGCGCGGTCGCGGGCTAGCCCCTTCGCGAGAGGACCCCATGGCATTCTTCCGACGCACTCCGTACGGCCCGCCGCTCCTCGCCATGCTGCTCGCGCTGGTCCTCGGCTTCGGCCTGGCGCGGTCCCCCCAGGCGAAGGACGCCCTCCGCAACCCGATCGGGGCGGTCACGGGCAACGACCTGAGCTCTCAGCTCGAGCTGTTCAGCAACGTGCTGTACCTGGTGCAGAACCAGTACGTGGACGCCCCGGACAACCCGAAGCTGATGCGGGGCGCGATCGAGGGCATGCTCAAGACCCTCGATCCCCACTCGCTCTACCTGCCGCCCCAGCGCGCCGAGCGCATGGACGAGGACTTCCGCGGCGAGTACTCGGGGATCGGCGTCCAGTTCGAGATCCGCGACGGCAAGATCGTGGTGCTCTCGCCCATGGAAGGCACGCCGTCCTACCGGCTCGGCATCCGCGCCGGCGACCGGATCGTGGAGATCGAGGGCAAGCCGCTCGAGCGCACCCTCACCACCGAGGACGTGTTCAAGGCGCTGCGCGGGCCGGCCGGCAGCACCGTGCGCGTGGCCATCGAGCGCGAGGGCGAGCCCGAGCTCCTCCACTACACGATCGAGCGCGCCAAGATCCCGATCGAGAGCATTCCCTACGCCTACATGATCCGGCCGGGCATCGGCTACGTGCGCCCGATCCGCTTCGCCCAGACCACCGGCGAGGAGCTGGAGGAGGCGATCAACAAGCTGAAGGCGCAGGGCATGAAGCAGCTGCTGATCGACCTGCGCTCCAACTCGGGCGGCCTGCTCTCGCAGGCGGTGGACGTGCTCGACCAGCTGGTGCCGCGCGACAAGCTGCTGGTGTACACGCGCGGGCGCACCCCGTCGGCGAACTCCGACTACCGGAGCAGCGGGCGCTTCAAGTACGCGGACCTTCCGGTGGTGGCGCTCATCGACCACGGCAGCGCGTCGGCGTCCGAGATCGTGGCGGGCGCGATGCAGGACCTCGACCGCGGCGTGGTGGCGGGCACCAACTCGTTCGGCAAGGGGCTGGTCCAGAACCAGTTCCGCCTGAACGACGGCTCCAAGCTGCTGCTCACGATCGCCCACTACTACACGCCCAGCGGCCGCATGATCCAGCGCGACTACAAGAAATTCGGCGACCGCGAGGAGTACGCGCTCGAGGCCCACAAGGACGACGTGCCCTCGGACTCGGTGCTCGCCACGCGCCCCCGCTTCAAGACGCCCGCCGGCCGCACCGTGTACGGCGGCGGCGGCATCTACCCGGACGTGGTGATCAAGGACCCGCCCCTGCTGACGCGCCCGCAGGCCGACATGATCCAGAAGCGCGTGTTCTTCGAGTTCGCGACCCACTACGTGGCGCAGCACAAGGGCCAGAAGTGGACGACCGAGGCGATCACCGACTTCAAGCTCGCCGACCCCGACTGGTCCGGGCTGCGGAAGGTGATGGACGACCGCAAGGTGGCCCTCACCGACTCGATCTGGAGCGCCGACCGCCCGTTCATGCAGTGGCAGGTGCGCGCCGAGCTGGCCAGCGCCACGCTGGGGTCGCTGGCCCGCTACAAGGTGATCTGCGAGCAGGACGACCAGCTCACCGCGGCGCTCGACCTGTTCCCGCAGGCGAGCAAGCTGCTCGCGGAAGGAACGGGCCCGGGGAGGAAGGCGAACCCCTAGGCGGTTCCGCAGGCCCGCGCGACGCGCCCGGTTCGGGAACCCCGGACCGGGCGCGGCCGCTTCAGGGCGCCTGCGTCACCTCGACCCGGTCTCCCGGCCCGATCCCCCAGCGGCTCGCGGCGGAGCCGCCCACCTCGGCCAGTTCGAGCCGCCCGCTCGAGCCCAGGATCGCGACCAGCGTGCCGATCGGGGCGTCCCCGTAGGAGCGCGTGATCCCGGAGACCCGGCGCGAGTGCACGCGCACCGCGAGCCGCGCCTCGGGCACGCCCGGGAACGCCCGCGCGAGCCGATCCACGGTCAGGTCGGTGAGGGCGTTGCCGAAGCGGTCCACGAACACGACGTGGCCGCGCAGCGCGCCCCCGACCACCGCGGGCGTGGGCCGCGCCAGCCGCACCGGGTCCGCCACCGGCGGGCCGAACGACTCGAAGGCCGCCCCCATCGCGAGGTGCCCCGCGACCGGGCCGAACACGTCGCGCCCGTGAAACGTGCGGCTCACCGGGTGGCGGAAGTAACGCTCCTCGGTGAGCGAGCGGGCCTCGGCCCCCGGGGCCGCGAGCGCCCAGTCGAGCACGCCGTTGTCGGGGCCCACGAACCACTGGTCGCGCGCCCGCACCACGAGCGCGCGCCGGTCGGTGCCGACGCCCGGGTCCACCACCACGAGGTGCACGGTGCCCGCGGGGAAGTCGGGAGCCGCGGCCTCCACGATGAACGCGGCGCGCGCGATGTCTCCGGGTTCCACCTCGTGCGAGAGGTTCACGACCCGCACCTCCGGGCACACCTCGCCGATCACGCCGTGCACCACGCCCACGAACCAGTCGTCGTGGCCGAAGTCCGAGAGGAAGGTCACCATCGGACGGGCCGTGGCGCCCGCGCCGTGGGCCCCGCCCGTTCCCGCCCCGGCCCGGCTCACGCGGTCTCCGCCACCGCGGCCGGCACCGGGCCGAGCATCTCCTCGAGGACCTCCCAAGCGCCCGAGGCCGGGAGCCGCCGCAGGCAGCGCAGGTCCGCGCAGGTGTCGCGGTGGCAGGGGCTGCACTCGACCCGCGCGTAGTAGGCGCGGTGCCCGCGCTCGCGCGCGTACGGGAAGAACATCGCGGGCCGGTTGCGGGAGAGGATGCCGAGCGTCGGCGTGCCGGCCGCGACCGCGGTGTGGAGCGGGCCCGAGTCGCCGCACACGAAGGCGCGGCACAGCGACTGGAGCGCGACGAAGCGGGCGAGGGGCCAGCCCAGCACCGGCGCCGCGCGGTTGCCGAGCGCGTGCACCACGTCGCGTGCCTCGCGCTCCTCGCCGGGGCCCGCCGAGACCAGCGCCACCCCGCGCGGCCGCGACGCCAGGAACGCGCCCGCCAGCTCCGCGAAGCTCGGCGCTCCCCAGCGCCGCGTCGGCCAGCGGGCGCCCGGGTGGAACCCGACCAGTTCGGCGTCCTCGGGAACGCCCAGCTCGCGCAGCGCGAGGCGGGCGTCGGCGCGCAACTCCCCGCTCACGTGGAGCCGCGGCTCGGGCGCCGGGGCGGTCACGGCGTCCCCGCTCGACCAGGGCCGCGCCGGATCGCCCCAGCCCACCGCCTCCAGCGAGGCGAGGTGGAACCCGATCGCCGAGAGCGTGCGCGGCCGGGCGTGGTGCGTGTAGAGGGACGACCGCCAGCCCTTGTTCGGGTAGCCCACCCGCACCCGGGCCCCCGACGCCCACGCCCACTGGGCGGTGCGCGGGTTGCAGAAGAAGTCGAACACCACGTCGGGCCGGAACCGGCGCACCCGGCTCACGAGCCGCAGGCCCCCGAGCAGGCCGGGCGAGCGTCGCGTCACGATCAGCTCGTCCACGCGGGGGTCGCTCTCGAGGAGCGGCGCGCTCTCGCGCTCGACGAGATACGCCACGCGCGCCTCCGGGCAGCGGGCGCGCAGCGCCTCGAGCGCCGGGAGCGTCAGGCACACGTCGCCCAGGTAGCGCGGGCGGATCATCAGGATCCGCCGGACGCCCGCCGGGTCGGGGAGCGGGGATGAGGTCACGGCGCATAAGGTAGAATGCCGGTGCCAGCCGAGTGAAGGCGCCCCCGGCCGCACTCCGGACCACCACCCGTCGCGAGGAGCCCCGGATCGTGAGCCCGCCGTCGAACGCCGGCGCCCCGAAGGGCGTCAACACCCGTGCGGTGCACGGTCCGGAAGCGCCGGACTCGGGCGCCATGAGCACGCCGATCGTCCATTCCTCGACCTTCTCCTTCCCCTCGCTCGAGGCGATGCTCCGGGAGAAGGAGCGCGAATCCGCGGGCTCCTACTACCAGCGCGAGGGCCACCCGACGCTGCATGCCTGCGAGGCGCGGCTCGCGGCCCTCGAGGGGGCCGAGTCCGCGCTGCTCTTCTCCTCGGGGATGGCCGCCCTCTCGTGCCTGATGCTGTCGCAGCTCAAGGCCGGCGATCACGTGGTGGCGCTCGACCAGTGCTACGGCGGCACGCACGGGCTGCTGCAGTGGGGCGCCGAGCGGATGGGGTGGAGCTACGACCTGGTGGACGCGCGGCGTCCCGAGACCTGGGAGGCGGCGTTCCGGCCCGCCACCCGGATCTTCCACGTCGAGTCGCCCACCAACCCGATCCTGTGCGTCGTGGACCTCCACCACGCGGCGCAGCTCGCGCACCGGCACGGAGCGCTGCTGACGGTGGACGGCACGGTGGCCTCGCCGGTCGGCCAGCACCCGCTGGCGCACGGCGCCGACCTCGTCATGCACAGCGCCACCAAGGCGATCGGCGGGCACTCCGACCTGCTGGCGGGCGCGGTGCTCGGCGGGCGCGAGCCGATGCACGAGGTCTGGAAGACGCGCAAGGTGTTCGGTCCGGTGCCGGACCCGGGCCTCGCCTGGACGCTCGAGCGCAGCCTCAAGACCCTGCCGCTCCGCGTCGAGGCCTGCAACGGCAACGCCCTCGAGCTCGCCGCGCGCCTCGAGACGCACCCGGGGGTCGAGCGCGTCTACTATCCCGGGCTGATCGGCCACCCCAACCACGAGATCGCCCGCCGCCAGATGACGCTCGGGTTCGGCCCGCTGCTCTCCTTCGACGTGAAGGGCGGCGCCGAGGCGGCGCGCCGGCTGATGGACTCGCTCCGGCTGTTTCGCTTCGGCCCGAGCCTCGGCGGGGTCGAGTCGCTGGCGACCCTTCCGGCGTACACGTCGCACGTCCAGCTCGGCCCCGAGGGCCGGGCGCGGGCCGGGATCTCCGAAGGCTGCGTCCGGCTCTCGATCGGCCTCGAGGAGCCGGACGACCTGTGGGCGGACCTGGAGCAGGGGCTGGCGCACGCCCGGCCCTCGGAATCCCGGGCCGGGAACACTTGACGCCCGCTTTGCCAGCCCTCCCGAAGCGCGTGCTATCCTCTCCGGCCGTTCCGTCGAACCGTCCGAGGAGGAACCCGTGAAGCGACCCGCCGTGTCCCTCGCCGCGCTCTCCCTGATCGCCCTGCTTCCCGCCGCCGCCGCCGCCCACGAGGGGCACTCGCACCCCGAGCCCGCCCGCGGCGTTTCCGCGGTTCCGGCCGCCGCCCCGGCCGTCACTCCGGTCGCCGCCGGGGACCCGAAGGCGGTGTCGGTGGTGGACAGCCTCGGCCTGCTCGAGCGCGCCGTGGCCCGCGACTCCTCGCGCTTCGACAACCTCTATCGCCTGGGCGTGATGCTGCTCGACCGCGACCGCGCCCAGGACGCGATCAAGGTCCTGACCAAGGCCGCGACGCTCAAGCCCCGCGACTCGCGCACGCTGGTCAACCTCGGCGCGGCCTTCGACGCGATCGGCGCGGGGGACCCGGCCCAGCTCTACTACCGCGAGGCGCTCAAGGCCTCGCCCGGCGACTCCGTGGCGAACTGCCGGCTGGCGGCTTCGCTCTACGCCTCCTCCAAGACCGGCGAGGCGATGGACCTGCTCCGCCAGGTGATCCGCGACAAGCCCGGCTCCTACTGCGCCTACTTCACGCTCGGCGTCGCGTTCGCCGACGCCGGGATCTACACCGACGCGATCCGCATGTGGAAGAAGGTGATCGCGCTCGCCCCGCAGTCGCCCGAGGCGATCAGCGCCACGGAGAGCATCGAGGTGCTCGAGCGGTACGTGAAGGGCCAGTAGCCCCGCTCGCCCGCGGGCCGCGCGCCCGCCGCCGGCGGGACCGCCGGCCCCGGCGTTCCGGACCCCGCGGCCCCGAGGCGCGTCCCCCAGGGTGGAGTCCATGATCTACCTCGACCACAACGCTTCGACGCCGGTGCGGCCCGAGGTGCGCGAGGCGATGGCCGCGTGCCTCGCGGACCTCCACGGCAATCCGTCGAGCCTGCACCGCGAGGGCCAGCGCGCGCGCGCCGCGATCGAGCGCGCCCGCGAGCGGGTCGCGGCGCTCGTCCACGCGGACCCGGGCGAGGCGGCCTTCGTCTCGGGCGGGACCGAAGGCGACCACGCGGGGCTGCTCGGGCTGGCGTGGGCGGCCGAGGCGCGCGGGCGGCGCGTGGCGATTCCGGTCGTCGAGCATCACGCGGTGCACGGCGCGGCCGACGTGCTCGCGCGCCTCGGCTTCGCGATCGACCACCTCGCGGCGGATCCCGACGGCCGCACCCGCGCCGGCGCGATCGCGGCGCTCCCCGAGGGCGTGACCGCGGTCGCCATGATGCTCGCCAACAACGAGACCGGCGTGATCCAGCCGGTGGCCGAGGCCGCGGCGGCGGCGCGCGCGCGCGGCATCCGGCTCCACTGCGACGCGGTGCAGGCGGCGGGCAAGGTGCCGGTGGACGCGGGCGCGCTGGGCGCCGACACGCTGGTGATCTCGGCCCACAAGCTCGGCGGACCGAAGGGCATCGGCGCGCTGGTGGTGCGGCGGGGCACCCCCTGGGAGCCGCTGTTCCGGGGCAGCGGCCACGAGCGCGGCCGCCGCGGGGGCACCGAGAACCTGGCCGGAATCGTCGGCTTCGGGCTCGCGGCGGAACTGGCCGCCGCCGAGCTCGCGGCCGAATCGCGCCGGATCGGGGCGCTGCGCGAGCGCTTCGAGGCCGGCCTCGCGTCCGTGGCGCCCGGCGCGGTGATCCACGGCGCCGCGGCGCCGCGCCTTCCCAACACGTCGAACGTCTCGTTCCCCGGGGCGCGCAGCGACCACCTGCTCATGGCCCTCGACGCGCGGGGCGTGGCGGTGTCGGCGGGCGCGGCGTGCGCGAGCGGCGCGGTCGAGCCGTCGCCGGTGCTCGAGGCGATGGGCGTGCCGCGCGAGCTCGCGGTGTGCGCGCTCCGCTTCTCGCTCGGGCGCACCACGACCGCGGCCGACATCGAGGCCGCGCTCGAGGCGCTGGCGGCGGCCCTGCCCGCGGTGCGCGCGACGGCCGGCGCCGGGAAGGGCGCGTGAAGGCGGCCGGGGGAGCGGCCACGACCCGGCTCCGGGTGCTCGCGGCCATGAGCGGCGGCGTGGACTCGGGGGTCGCCGCGGCGCTGCTCGCCGAGCGCGGCCACGACGTGACCGGGGTGACGCTCAAGCTCTGGTGCTACGGAACCTCGCCGGTCTCCCCGCGCGCCTGCTGCACCCTCGACGCGATCGACGACGCGCGCGGGGTGGCGAGGCGCATGGGGTTCCCGCACTTCGTGGTGGACGCGGAGGAGGTGTTCCGCGAGCGCGTGCTCCAGCCGTTCCTCGACGACTACGCCTCGGGCCGCACGCCCTACCCGTGCGCGCTGTGCAACCAGCACCTCAAGTTCGGCGACCTGGTGGCGCGCATGGACGCGCTCGGCTCGGAGGCGCTCGCCACCGGCCATTACGCCCGCGTGGCCCGCGAACCGGACGGCGAGTGGGCGCTCTTGCGCGCCGCGGACCCGTCCAAGGACCAGTCCTACGCGCTGGCGCTCGTTCCCTACGCGACCCTTCCGCGCGTGATCTTCCCGCTCGGGGATCTCGTGAAGGACGAGGTGCGCTCCCACGGGCGGCGGCTCGACCTCACGCTGTGGGACAAGCCGGAGAGCCAGGACCTGTGCTTCGTGCCGGACGGGGACTACGCCGGGTTCGCGGAGCGCCGCCTCGGCGAGTCGCGCGGGCTCGCCGCGGGCCCCTTCGTGGACGGCGCGGGGCGCGAGGTGGGCCGCCACCGCGGCATCTTCCACTACACCGTGGGGCAGCGGCGCGGGCTCGGGATCGCCGCGGCCGAGCCGCTGTACGTGATCGCGATCCACCCGGAGGAGAACGCGGTGCGGGTGGGCCCGCGGGCGGCGCTCGCCGCGGCCGGCCTCGAGACCGCGTCGTTCAACTGGCTGTGCGCCGCGCCTCCCGCGCCGGGCACGCGCGTCGAGGCGAAGATCCGCTCGCGCCACGAGCCCGCGCCCGCCACGATCGAAGCCGCGGCGGACCGCGTGCGCCTGCGCTTCGACGAGCCGCAGGCGGCGGTGACGCCGGGCCAGCTCGCGGTCCTCTATCGTGGCGACCGCGTGCTCGGCGGCGGCCCGATCGCGCGACCGCTCGACCCGGCGGCGTGACCGCCCCGCTGCCGGTTCGCGTCCTCGGCCGCTGCCTCGCCTGCGGCGGCGCCCGGCTCGACCCGATGGCGATGGCCTACGAGTTCCGCGGGCGCTTCCCGCTGGTGCGCTGCGCCGGTTGCGGGCTGCGCTTCCTCGGTGTCCAGCCCACGGCCGAGGGGCTCGCCGAGCTCTACTCGGCGGGCTACTTCGAGTCCGACTTCCGGTGCGGCCGCTCGGAAGCGGCCTACGCCGACGAGGCCGCCTTCCGCGCCGAGAACGCGGGCCTGCTCGCGGTCTTCGACGCGCTGGTGCCCCCACGCGCCGCGCCGCGCCGCCTGCTGGAGGTGGGCTGCGCGGGGGGCTGGCTGCTCCGCCACGCGCGCGAGCGCGGCTGGGAGACGCGCGGCGTGGAATTCTCGGCCGACGCGTCGGCCCGGGCGCGCGCGCTGGGCCTCGAGGTGCACCACGGCGACCTCGAATCGGCCCGGTTCGGGGAGGCGGAGTTCGACCTCGCCTACATGGGCGACGTGCTCGAGCACGTTCCGGACGCGCAGGCGACGCTCCGCGAGGTGGCGCGCGTGCTCCGGCCGGGCGGGGCGCTGCACCTGCGGGGACCGATCACCACGAACTCGCTGGCCCGCGGGATGGCGCTCGCCCTCTACCGCGCCGCCGGCCGGGTCATCGTCCTGCGCGAGCCGCCCTACCACCTCTGGGAGTTCACGCCCGCCACGCTGCGCGCCCTGCTCGGCCGGGCGGGGCTCGAGGTCGAGTCGCTGCGCCAGTCGAAGATCCCCCCGGGCCGCGCCCACGGGCGGAAGAGCCCGCTGCAGCGGGCCGCCCTCTTCGCGCTCGACGCCCTCAACCTGCCGATCACGGCCGGGTTCAACGCCCGCGGCGATCGCCTGGTCCTGACCGCCCGCCGCCGGGGCTGACGCCCGGCCCCGCCGGACCCCCGTCCCGGCGGGCGCCCCGAGCCGCGGAAACCCCGGTCAAGGCGGGGCCGGGCCGGCCCGATAACCCCGGGGACGTGCGCCGCCCGGGCCCGACCCTGCCCGGCGGCCGCCCAGAACCGAGGAGGCCGAGATGAAAGTGGACGAACTGCTCCAGCGTCTGGAACTCATGCGGGAGCGAGGCGCGGGATTCGACGCGCTGCTGGACGAGGCGGTCAAGGGGCTTCACGAGACCGACCGGCGTTTCCACTGGACCGGCGTGTACGAGCTGTTTCCCGACAACGTGCTGAGGCTCGGGCCGTTCGTCGGGGCGCCCACCGACCACGTGTTCATCGGGGTCGGCCAGGGCGTGTGCGGCACGGCGATCGCCGAGCGGCGGAACATGAACATCCCCGACGTGCGCAACCTGTCGAACTACCTCGCCTGCAGCGCCTCGACGCGATCCGAGATGGTCGTGCTGATCCGCCGGGGCGAGCGCATCTTCGCGCAGATCGACATCGACAGCGACCAGGTGGCGGCTTTCGACGACGATTCGATGGCCGAGGTCCAGCGGGTCGCCGACTGGCTCGCGAACCTCTACCAGGCCCGCCGGGCCGCCTGAGACTTGCGAGATGTCCGGCCGTGACCCCGATCCGCTGAGGCTCCCGGAGGCGCTCGCGGAGGTCGCGCCGGTCCTGAACGCCGGCGCCCTGTTCGAGGCGCTGGCCGAGGCGGCGGCGCTCGCCGCCCGCGTCGCGCGGTCGCCGTGGGCCTGCGCGCGGCTGATCGAGGCGGGCGAGGTGGTGGGGGAAGGCTGGTTCCCCGCCGGAGGCCCGACGGATTCCCGGCTCGACGCGCTGTGCCGCCGCGCCATCGCCGCGGGACCCGAGGGTTCGGGGGCCGACGGGGTTCTCGTCGTGACGCGCGACTGGGGCCTGGCCTCCCGGCTCGCGGTCTGCCTGCCGGAGTCCGCCGCGCCGGCCCTCGCGCCGGGGGCGTCGCTCGAATCCCTGCTCGCGCTGGCCGCGCTGCCGATCCGGACCCTGGCCTCCGAGCGGATCGCCGCGTCGTCGCGCCAGCAGTACGAGCGCTGGTTCCGCACCCTCGACGAGCAGGTCCGGGTGCTCGACCGCGAACGCCAGAAGTTCGCCGCGGTGGTCCAGCAGTCCGACGCCTGCGTGTTCGTGGCCGATTCCTCGCGCAGCATCCGGTGGACCAACGCGGTCATGCGCCAGCAGTCCCCGGAGGCCGGCGGATCCTCCGACTGGGTCGGCCGCTCCTGCCACGACGTCTGCACGCGGATGACCCAGGAGATCGCGGGCGAGTGCTCCGAGTGCCCGGTCGCGCGCGCCTTCACCGAGAACAAGGTCGTCCACCGGGAGTTCCGCTGGGAGAAGGGAACCGAGACCCGGCACCACTACCTGACCGCGCTGCCGATCCGCGCGGCCGACGGCCGGCCCCAGGAAGTGATGGTGACCATCCAGGACCTCGGGGAACTGGGCACGCTGCGGCGCTCCGAGGCCCGCTATCGCATGCTGTTCGAGCGCAGCAACAAGGCGATCCTGCTGATCGAGCCGGGGAGCGGCCGCATCCTGCAGGCCAATCCCATGGCGGCGCGCATGACCGGCTATCCCACCGCCGACCTCGCGCGCCGCACGCTGCGGGACCTGCACGCTCCCGAGGAGTGGACCCGGCTCGAGGCGCTCTACGAGCAGGGAATGCAGCGGCGCGTGATCGACCCGCGCGAATGCCGGATCCGGGCCCGGGACGGGAGCGAGCGGATCGCGATGGTGGCGGGCGCCCGCTACGAGCTGGGCGACCAGGACCTCTTGATGATCGACCTCCAGGACGTGACCGAGCGGCGGCGCGTGGAGGAGGCCCTGCGCAAGGCGGAGGACAGCCTGCGAACCGTCATCTCGCACGCGCCCATCGTGCTGTTCGCGCTGGATGCCCGGGGCATCTTCACCATGTCCGAGGGGCGCGGGCTCGAGTCGCTCGGGCTGCGGCCGGGCCAGGTGGTGGGGGCTTCGGTCTTCGACCTCTACGAGCGCGCCCCGGAGCTGCTGGACATGATCCGGCGCGCGCTGGCGGGGGAGGAGTTCACCGCGGCGAGCACGGTGGCGGGACGCACCTACGAGACGCGCTACTCGCCCACCCGGGACGCGGCGGGCCGGGTGGTCGGGGTGATCGGGGTGGCCATGGACGTCACCGACCGGCACCGGCTCGAGGAGCAGCTGGTCCACTCGCAGAAGATGGAGGCGATCGGGCGGCTGGCGGGCGGGGTGGCGCACGACTTCA
>CAZIVR010000034.1:0-33402 GCA_964542745.1 uncultured bacterium | reverse complement strand
CGGCCGGGTTCGGCTCGGGCTCCGGCGCGGGGGCGAGCGGGTCGCGGCGCGCGGCCGCGCGGCTTCGGTTCGGGCTCGAGAGAGGCACGCCGGAATTTTAGGGCCTGCCGGAGCGGTGTTCCACGACGAAAATCCCGGCGGAGCCCGCCGCCCCCCGCCTCAGTACCCCGCCGCGCAGCCGTCCTTCCTCTTCTCGGTGGCGCCGGCGTACGAGCCGGTCACGGGATCGCGCCAGATGGCCTGGTAGCCGCCGTAGGCGCCGACCGGCTCGGGCTCGATGCGGTGGCCGCGGCGCTTCAACTCCTCGAGCACCGCGGCCGGCAGGCCATCCTCGATGTGGAGCACGCCGCCGTCCTTCATCACGCGGCCGTCCGGATCCGAGGAGCCGGTGTGGTGCCAGCGGATCGCGTCGCCCGCCTCCTGCAGGTTCATTCCGAAGTCCACGAGGTTCACGACCACCTGCGCGTGGCCCTGCGGCTGCATGTCGCCGCCCATGAGCCCGAAGGCCATGCGCGCGCCGTCGGGCCGGGTGAGGAACGCGGGAATGATGGTGTGGAACGGGCGCTTGCCCGGGGCGAGCGCGTTGGGGTGCTTCGGGTCGAGCGAGAACTGGGCGCCACGGTTCTGGAGACCGAAGCCCACCTCGGGCACCACGTAGCCGCTCCCGAACCCGGTGTAGTTGCTCTGGATCAGCGAGACCATCATGCCGTCGGCGTCGGCCGTGCACAGGTAGGTGGTCTCGCGCCGGTCGAGCGGCGGGATCTCGGCGGGGCCGTCCTGCGTGCGCGCGCGCTTCAAGTCCACGAGCGCCGCGCGTCGCTTCGCGTAGTCCTTGGAGAGCAGCTCCGCCACCGGCACCTTCACGAACTCGGGATCGGCGTAGTGGCGCGCGCGGTCGGCGAACGCGATCTTCTTGCACTCGGTGGCGACGTGCCAGAAGTCCCCCGACTCGCGGCCCATGCCCTTCAGGTCGAACTGCTCGAGCAGGTTGAGGAGCTGGAGCGCCGCGAGCCCCTGCCCGCTGGGCGGCAGCTCCCAGAGCGTGACGCCGCGGTAGGTCGTGGAGATCGGCTCCACCCAGTCGGAGCGGTGCTTCGCGAAGTCCTCGAGCGTGAAGAGCCCGCCGTGCTGCTTCGAGAAGCGCACGATCGCGTCCGCGACGGGCCCACGGTAGTAGGCGTCGCGCCCCTTCGCCGCCAGCAGGGCCAGCGTCTTCGCGAGGGCCGGGTTGCGGAACGTCTCGCCCTCGCGCGGGGTGCGGCGCGCCCCGCCCTCCGGCGGGACCGGCATGAACACCTCGGCGAAGCCGGGCTTGTCGCCGAAGCGCGAGACGCTCCGCTCCCAGTCGGACGCGATCACCGGCGAGAGCGGGAAGCCGCGCTCGGCGTAACGGATCGCGGGCTCCAGCACCTTCGCCATCGGCAGCTTCCCGTACTTCGCGTGGAGCGCGAACCAGCCGTCGCACGCGCCGGGGACCGTCCACGCCCACGGCGAGTACTCGGGGATGGTGGCGTCCTCGGCGGCCGGAACCTTCGCGATGGCCGCGGCGAGCGGGGCGCGGCCCGACGCGTTCAGGCCCGCGAGTTTCCCGGTCTTCGGATCCCACACGATCGCGAACAGGTCGCCGCCCAGTCCGTTGGCGGTGGGCTCCATCAGTCCGAGGCAGGCGTTGGTGGCGATGGCCGCGTCCACCGCGCTCCCGCCCTGCCGCAGGATGTCGAGGCCGGCCTGCACGGCGAGCGGCTGCGCCGCGCACACCATGCCGTTCCGCGCCCAGACCACCGAGCGGGTCGCGGCGCCGCGCGCCGCCTGCGTGGACTGGTCGGCGACCCCGGTCAACGCGAGCCCCAGGACGAGGACGGCGGCGAATCGTGTGCGCATGGCGGGTTTCCTCCGGTCGGCGTGGCGACGCTCATGGGGCGGAACAGTAGCCCCGACCGGGCGCGCCGGGCCAGCCGGGCGGGGCCGTGCCCGCCGCGCCGGGCGCGAGGCGGGGCCGGCCGCCCGCGCGGGTTGGGATTCCCCCGGCCCGGCTCCTATACTCCCGCCCGACTTTCCGCACCCACAGCCCGGCGGCCCCGCCGCCCCGGCGCGCCCCCGGCGCGCGGCACCGCCCTCAAGGAGCTCCGCATGGCCCGCTTCACCGGCGTGGATTTCTACGAAGTGGATTCGCTGCTCACCGAAGACGAGATCCAGATCCGCGACCACGTGCGCGACTGGGTCGAGGAGCGCTACCTGCCGCTGGTCGAGGAGGCCTATGAGGAGGGCTATTTCCCGGCCGAGGTGATTCCCGAGGTCGCGCAGATGGGGCTGCTCGGCGCCTCGCTCCCCGAGAAGTACGGGTGCGCCGGCGTCTCGGCCACCGCCTACGGCATCGCCATGCAGGAGCTGGAGCGCGGCGACTCGGGACTGCGGTCGTTCGCCTCGGTGCAGGGCTCGCTGGTGATGTACCCGATCTTCGCCTACGGCACCGAGGAGCAGCGCATGCGGTGGCTGCCGGGGCTCGCGAAGGGCGAGCTGATCGGCTGCTTCGGGCTCACCGAGCCCGACTTCGGCTCGGACCCGGGCGGCATGATCACGCGCGCGAAGAAGGTGGACGGCGGCTACGTGCTGAACGGCGCCAAGATGTGGATCACGAACGGCACGGTGGCGCACCTCGCGATCGTGTGGGCCAAGCTCAAGGACGAGGCGGCGGGCCGCGAGGTGATCCGCGGGTTCGTCGTGGACACGAAGTCCAAGGGGTTCAGCGCCCCCGAGCAGAAGCGCAAGCACTCGCTGCGCGCCTCGGTCACGAGTGAGCTGATCCTCCAGGACGTGTTCACGCCCGAGGACACGCTGCTCCCCAACGTGTCGGGGCTCAAGGGCCCGCTCGGCTGCCTCACGCAGGCCCGCTTCGGCATCGCCTTCGGCGTGGTGGGCTCCGCGATGGCGTGCTTCCACGCCGCCGCCGAGTACTCGAAGAGCCGGATCATGTTCGGCAAGCCGATCGGGTCGTACCAGCTCGTGCAGGCGGAACTGGCCGACATGCTCACCGAGATCACCAAGGCGCAGCTCCTGTGCGTGCAGCTCGGTCGCATGAAGGAGCGCGGCACGCTCAAGCCCGAGCAGGTCTCGCTCGCCAAGCGCAACAACTGCGAGATCGCCCTCGACATCGCGCGCCGCGCGCGCGACGTGCTGGGCGCGAACGGCATCACCGCCGAGTACCCGGTCATGCGTCACATGTGCAACCTCGAGTCGGTGAAGACCTACGAGGGTACGCACAACATCCACACCCTCGTGCTCGGCGAGGCGGTGACGGGGCTCGCGGCCTACCGCTAGGGCGCGGCGGCCCCCGGGCCGGCCGGCGCCCCGGCACCCCGTGAGGGCCGGGCCGCGGTGCCGCCCCGCCCTCCCCGCGTCCGGCCGCCCGGCGGGCCTCCGCACCCCTCAAGCCCGGCGGTTCGGGGGCCGAAAACGAGGCAGGCGGATCCCGGAGAGGCGCTCCGGCTCCCGCCCGGACCCTCTTGGGGTGGTTGCGCATGTCCGTCCGTCCCCTCGGCCGCCTCGTCGCGGCCGTGATCCCGATCGCGTTCCTCGCCACTCCGGCCTCGCCCGGCGTGGTGCGCGGCACGCTGCGCCTCGCGGCCGGCGGCCCCGTGGCCGCCGCCGTCAACGCCTACCCCGGCCGCGCCTCCTCGATGGCTTCGGCGAAGGCCATGGCCCACGGCGCGGTCCACGACGCGGTCGTGTGGCTCGAGGGCGCGAAGGCGGCTCCCGACTCCGTGGCGGATCGCCGGCGGCCGCGCCTCGCCCAGAAGGACCAGTGCTTCATGCCGCGCGTGCTCCCGGTCGCGGTCGGCACCGCCGTGGACTTTCCGAACATGGACCCGATCTTCCACAACGTCTTCAGCGCCTCCCCGGTCAAGCGCTTCGATCTCGGCAAGTACCCGCGCGGGGCGTCGAAGAGCGTGATCTTCGACAAGCCGGGGCTGGTGAACGTCTACTGCGACATCCACTCCAACATGGAGGCGTTCGTGCTGGTGCTCCCGAGCCGCGCCTTCACGCAGCCGGACCCGGCCGGGCGCTACGCCCTCCCGCCGGTCCCGGGCGGCGAGTACACGCTGCATGTGTGGCACCCCGACCGGACCGAGATCCGCAGGACGGTGCGGGTGCCCGCCTCGGGTGAACTGACGCTCGACCTCGACGGCTAGCGGCGATGCGCCTCCCGCTGCGCCTCAAGCTGGTGATGATCGCCGCGATCCCGATCGCGGCGCTCGCGGTCGCCACGCTGTGGACCGTCCATCGCACCCTGACCGAGCGGGTGCACCGCGGCATCCGGGACGACCTGCGGCGCTCCTCCGACGTGTTCGAGAGCATGCTCGCGGCGCGGGCCCGCACGCTCGAGATCGAGGCCCAGATCATCGCGCACGACCCGAAGTTCTTCTCGGTCCTCACGCTCCCCGGGCGCCACGACGACCCGCAGATGCAGGCGACGGTGGCGGGCGTGGCCCGTGACTTCAACGCGCTGGCCGACGCCGACTTCTTCGAGGTCCTCGACGCCGAGGGCCGCGTGCTGGCGTCGGTGGGCCGGGAGACGCTCTCGGACGCCGCCGCGCTCGATCTCGCGCGCGAGGCCCTGCGCGGGCGCGCGCAGGGCGTGGTGGCGAGCGAGGCCGGGGCGCACTTCCAGGCCGCGGCCACCCCCGTGATCGCGGGGGGCCGCGTGATCGGGGCCCTGCTGCTCGGCTCGCGCATCGGGGCGGACCTGGCGGGCCGGCTGCGCTCCTTCACCCGCAGCGAGGTGACGTTCCTGTCGGGTTCCACGGTGTCGGCCAGCACCCTCGAGGACCCGGACGACCGCTCCGCGCTGGTGACCGCGATTCCCCGGCTGATGCGCGGCACCGGCGAGGGCACCGCCAGCATCCTCGACGTCCGCACCCGGGGGGACGTCTACCTCACGCTGGCCCGGCCCCTGCCGGCCGCGGTCCGGGGCGTTCCCCAGCGCTACGTGATGCAGCGGTCGCTCACCGAGGAGACGCGTCACCTTCACGACATCCAGGGGCTCCTCATCGCCCTCGGTTTCGTGGCGCTCGCCGCGGCGATCCTCGCCGGATGGCTGATCTCGGAGCGCATCCTCGCTCCCGTCCAGCAGATCGTGCGCTCCGCGGAGGCCATGGAGCGCGGGGATTACGACTACCCGCTCGAGGTCGGCGGCAGCGACGAGATCGGCTACCTCGCCAACCGCTTCCGCGAGATGCGGCAGCGGCAGCGGGCCTACGTGAGCAGCCTCGAAGAGGTGGCGCGCGCGAAAACGGAATTCATCAGCCTCGCCTCGCACGAGCTGCGCACGCCGATCAGCGTCATCAAGGGATTCCAGGAACTGATGCTGGGCGGCTACATCGGGCCGGTTTCGGACGACCAGCGCGAGGCCCTCGAGGCCATCCAGCGGAGCGTCGCGTCGCTGGCCCGCATCGCGGAGAACGCCACCCGGGTCGCCCAGATCCAGAACGAGCGCCTGGTGCTCCAGCTCGAGGAGACGGACGTCGGCCTGCTGGTCGAGGAGACGATCCTGCTCGCGCGCGAGGCCGCCCCGGGCCGGATGGTGTCGCTCTCGGGGACGGTCGGCGAGGACGTGCCCCGGGTGAACGCCGACCGCGCCCGCCTCGGCCTCGCGCTGCTCAACCTGGTCACCAACGGGATCCGCTTCACCCCCGACGGCGGTCGCGTCGAGGTGGAGGCGCGCTGGCGCGCCGGCCGGCTGGAGCTCGAGGTTCGCGACAACGGGATCGGGATCTCCGAGGACCGCCAGTCGGGCCTGCTCGAACGGGGCGCCGCCGGCCACGAGGTGATGCACCACCACTCGTCGAACCGGCTCGAGTTCCGCTCGGCGGGCCTCGGGCTCGGGCTCTCGATCGCCCGCGGGGTGGCCGAGGCGCACGGGGGCACGCTCGGCGTCCGGAGCGCCCCGGGACAGGGCAGCTGCTTCACCCTGGTGCTGCCGCTCGAGGCCGCCACGGAGCACCGCGCCGCCGCCTGAACCCCGCCGGCCGTTTCGCCCGGCGCCGCCGGGACGGCTAGGATGCCCGCCGTGTCCACGCTCCCGCCGCCCCACGCGCCGCTCGATCCCGCCGCTTTCGCCCCCGACCCCATGAGCCAGTTCGACTCGTGGTACGCGGACGCGGAGCGCCGGGACGTGCGCGAACCCGACGCGATGGCGCTCGCGACCGTTTCCGCACGGGGCGCTCCCTCGGTCCGGATGGTGCTCCTCAAGGGGGCGGACGCGCGCGGATTCCGCTTCTTCACGCACTTCGACAGCCGCAAGGGACGCGACCTCGCGGACCGGCCGCGGGCGGCGCTGGTCCTTCACTGGCGGGAGATCGGGCGGCAGGTGCGCGCCGAGGGCCCGGTGCATCGCGTCCCGGACGCCGAGTCCGACGCCTACTTCGCGACCCGGCCGCCCGGGAGCCGGTTCGCAGCCGCCGCCTCGCCCCAGAGCGAGGTGATCCCCGACCGCGCGTTCCTCGAGGCCGAAGTCGCACGGCTCCGCGCGCTCCATCCCGCCAGCCCGCCCCCCCGGCCAGCGCGCTGGGGAGGATTCCGGCTCGAGCCCGACGCGGTCGAGTTCTGGCAGCACGGCGAGGACCGGCTGCACGACCGGCTGCGCTACCGCCTCGAGGGGGATCGGTGGCGGATCGAACGGCTGGCTCCGTGAACCGTTCGACCGGCCGTCGCGACCACCCGTCGGGATCCGCTCCCCCCCGCCGCCACGCGTGCGGCAGGCTCCCGCGCGAGGAGGACCACCCATGAGCCACGCCCGGCGGCCGTCCGGGGCCGCGCGCCAGTTCCTGCGGCTGATCTGGCAGCAGCCCCTGCTCTCGATCCCCTTCGCCCTGTTCTTCGGCACGCTCTTCGGCGGCGGCGGATTCTCGAGCTACCTCGGCGCGTACCAGCTCGCGCTCGTCTTCGCGTTCGGCATCGGGCTCGCGATCTGGGGCACGCGCTTCCTCCTGATTCCCGCCCTCGAGGCGCGCGGCGTGATTCGCGAGGGCACGCCGGGCTGGACCTACGGCGTCTACTACATGGTGGTGAGCATCGTGGCGTCCTACGCGTGCTCCGCGATCATCCACCTGTGGGTGATTCCCGGCTTCCTCGGGAGCGCCCGGGCGCTCGTCATCGCCGGCATGTATTCCCTGCTGTTCGCGGCGCTCTTCACCGGCGTGAACATGGCGATCTTCTACTACCGCGAATCGCTCAACCGGGCGCGCGCGGAGCAGGAGCTGAACCTCGCGCGCCGCATCCAGCGGTCGTTCCTCCTCACCCGCTTCCCCGAGCTCCCGCGCATCGAGCTGCACGCGCTCAACATCTCCTCGAAGGAGGTGAGCGGCGACTTCTACGACGTGGTTCCGGCGGGAGACGGCTCCTACCTGCTCGCGATCGCGGACGTCGCGGGCAAGGGCGTCCCCGCCGCGCTCCTGACCTCCATGCTTCAGGCGTCGCTGCGCACGCAGGCGGGCGTGACCCTCACCGTGTCGGAGATCCTCGCCAACATCAACCGCCTGGTCTACGGCTCGACCGAGCCGGGCCAGTTCGCCACGTTCTTCCTCGCCCGGATCGAGGAGCATTCGCTCCGGCTCTCGTTCTCGAACGCGGGCCACAACTACCCGGTCGTGTTCCGGGAGCAGGGGCCGCGCGAGTTCCTGGTGCGCGGCGGCGTGGTGGTCGGGATCCTCGAGGACGCCGTCTTCGAGGAGGAATCGGTGATGCTCCGGCCGGGCGACCGGCTGGTGTTCTACACCGACGGCGTGAGCGAGGCGGTGGGCCCGGGCGGGGACATGTTCGGGGAGGAGCGCCTCTACGAACTGGTCGCCGGCCTGCCCAAGACCCTGAGCGCCCGCGAGGTCGCCGACCGGATCGTCGCCGAGCTGCGCGCCTTCCTCGCCGGCACCGAGGCGGGGGACGACATCACGCTCATGGTGCTCCGCGTCCGCGAACCGGACGAGGCGGGCGGCCCCGCCCGCACCGGCTGACGCGCCGCGGGATCCCCCGGCGCCCGGCCCCGCGGCCCGCGCCATCCCCGCTCCCCGACCGCCCATCCATTCCCCGCGACCGTTCGTCGGGTCCGGCGTATCGGGCGGCCGGCCCCCCGCGTAGCTTCCTGGCAAGAAAGGAGCCCGCCGTGCCCATTTCCGACTCCACCCCGAAGCGCCCGCTGCGAGGCCTGCTGCGCATGCTGATCGTCCAGCCCCTCTGGGCGGTTCCCTTCGCGCTGTTCTTCGGCACGCTGTTCGGGGCGTCGCTCGGCTCGTTCCTGCAGGCCTACAAGATGTCGCTGGTCTTCGCGCTCTCGATCGGGAGCGCGATGTGGGTGACCACGTACTTCATCGAGCCGCGCCTGCGCGTGGACGAGGATTCCGACGACGCCGGCTGGTGGGTCGGGGCCTGGTACATGGGGATGGCCGTGGTGGGCTCGTACGCGGCCGGCATCATCATCCACTTCACCCTGATGCCGGGCTTCCTCGGGAGCTGGCGATCCATCGCCATCTCCACCATGTTCACGCTCATCTTCGTGGCGCTGTTCTCGGCCGCCGCGATGGCGCGCGTGTTCTACCGCCGCGCCGTGAGCCGGGCCCGCGCCGTGGAGCAGGCCCGCGCCGAGCTGGCCCAGGCCGAGCTGCGCGCCCTGCGCGCGCAGATCAACCCGCACTTCCTGTTCAACACGCTCAACTCCATCGCCTCGCTGATCGCGACCCAGCCCGCCGCCGCCGAGGAGACCACGACGCGGCTGGCGGACGCGTTCCGCTACACGCTGCGCGCCTCCGAGCGCGAGCTGTCGCGCTTCGGCGACGAGATGACCTTCGTGCGCGACGTGCTGGCGATCGAGCGCACCCGCTTCGGCGAGCGCCTCCGGGTCGTCGAGGACATCGAGCCGGGGCTGGAGTCGGTGATGGTGCCGAGCCTGCTGCTCCAGCCGCTGGTCGAGAACGCCGTGCACCACGGGACGGGCTCGCGCCTCGAGGGCGGCACGCTGCGGATCGCCGCGCGGCGCGACGGCGCGCTGCTGCGCGTGGTGATCGCCGACGACGGCCCGGGACTCGATCCCACGGCGCGGCCGCGCGGCGAGGGCTTCGGGCTCCACTCCGTCCGCGAGCGCCTGCGCGTCGCGGGCCCGCCGCACGCGATCGAGATCGTCACGCCGCCCGCCGGCGGCACCGAAGTCCGGCTTTCGTTCCCCATTCACCCCGCGGCCGGCGCCCCGGCGCCGCCCGCCCGAGGAGACCGCTCATGAAGATCCTTCCCCTCCTGTTCCTCGCGTGGCTCGGCGCGGCCGCGCTCCCCGCGACCGCCTCCGCGCTCAACCCCGCCGCGGTCGCCTCCGCCCGCCGCGACCTGCAGTCGGCCATGGACCACGGCGACCTCGACGGCATGCAGGCGGTGCGCGCGCGCTTCGCCGCGATGGCCGACGCCGAGCCCGGCTCGGCGCTGCTCCAGTACTGGACCGGGGTCGCCGCCTGGCGCGCCCTCATGCTGTCCCGGGACAAGCGCCAGGCCGTGCGGTTCGCCCAGGAGGCGATCGAGCGGCTCGACCGCGCGCTCGCCGCGGATTCCCGGTTCGCCGAGGCCCTCGCGGTCAAGGCGTCGGTGCAGGGCATGCTGGTCGAGTACGAGCCCTCGCAGGCGATGACGCTGGGCCCCCAGAGCGGCGCCAACGTCGGCCGCGCCCTCAAGCTCGCGCCCGACAATCCCCGCGTGCGGCTGCTCGACGGCATCGGCACCCTGCACAAGCCCGCGTTGTTCGGGGGCAGCCCGAAGGCCGCAATCGAAACGTTTCGCGAGGCCCAGGCGCTGTTCGCCCGGGAGACGGTGTCCGATTCCACCGCGCCCGACTGGGGCCGCGACGAGGCCTTCCTCTGGGAGGGCCGCGCCGCGATGAAGCTCAAGGACCACGCGGCCGCGCGCGAGGCCTACCGCCTCGCGCTCGCGGCCAACCCGCGCAACGGCTGGGTGCGCACCCGCCTGCTGCCCGAGGCCGAGAAGGCCCTCGCGGCGAAGGAGAAGTGACCGTGCGTCCCGGGGCCTCGGGATTCCGCCCCGCCCTCGTGCGGCTCGCCGTGGCGCTCGCGGCGGCCGCGCTCGGCGCCGGCACCGCCGCCGCCGTCCCGGTCACGGGGACGGTGCTCGACGAGCGCGGCCAGCCGGTCGAGTACTGCACGGTCGCGGTGCCGGCGCTCCGGCGCGGCGCCGCCTCCGACGACCGCGGCCGCTTCACCCTCGACCTCCCGGCGGGCCGCCACCTGCTCGAGGTCTCGCAGCTCGGCTACGAGCGCGCCCGCGTCGCCGTGGACGTCGAGGCCGCTCCCGTGGACGTGCGCGTGAAGCTCCGGGAGGAGCCGATCCCGCTCGCCGAGGTTTCGGTCACGGCGTCGGCGTTCGGCAAGGTCGGCAAGGGCGAGGGGGCGACGCTGCGGCGCATCGACGTGTTCACCACGCCGGGTGGGGCCGCCGACGTGTTCCAGTCGCTGCGCACGCTGCCCGGGATCAACGCCCCCAACGAGGGCGCCGCGGTGTACGTGAGGGGCGGCCCGCCCGACGAAACCCTGATCCGCCTCGACGGCGGCGACATGGGGCACCCCTACCATTACGAAGGCGCCTCGGGCGGCCTGTTCAGCTCGATCGACACCTACATGCTGCGCAGCGCGTTCTTCTCGAGCGGCGGCTTCTCGGCCAAGTACGGCGGCGTGCTGTCGGGCGTGCTCGACATCGAGACGCAGGACCCGCTCAACCTGCGCACCGTGACCGCCGGGGCCAACCTCGCCGGCGGCGGCTCGTCCGCGAGCTGGGCGCTCGTGCCGGACCGGCTCAGCTTCATCGGCGCCCTGCGCGTGGGCGACCCGCGGCTCCTGTTCCGCCTCTACGGCAGCGCGCGAGAATACGAGGTGAGCCCGCGCGGAACCGACGGGACCGGCAAGCTGCTGTGGCGCTACTCGGGCACCGGCCGCGCCTCGCTGCTCTACCTCGACTCGCGCGACCGCACCGAACTGCTGGTGGACTACCTGAACGCCCGCGCCCTCTACGGGGAGCACGCGCGCACCCAGATGGGCGTGCTCCAGTTCTCCGACGTGCTCGCCGGGCGGGTCGCGCTGCGCGGGCAGGCTTCGGGCCAGTACTGGCAGCGCGACTGGCGCTTCGGCGACTTCGGCGGCGGCGAAAGCGAGCGCAACGCCCAGGCCAACCTCGACGCGACCTGGGCGCCGGGCTCCCGTCACGAGCTGGCCTTCGGGTTCAACCTCCGGCGCCGAACCGGCGAAATCAACGGGCTTTACGCCGCCGACAGCACCGATTACGCGAGCGGGGCCCCGGCGCGCCGCTACGTGAGCCGGCCGCGCGTGGACTACCCCGGCTTCTACGTCGAGGACAAGATGCGCGTGTGGGGCCCGCTCTACGCCACGCTCGGGATCCGCTCGGACTACGCGTCCAGCTCGGGGACGTGGACCTCCGACCCGCGGGCGGCGCTGGCGTGGCGCGTGGACGAGCGCCAGACCGTGCGGCTCGCGACCGGCCGCTACCACCAGCTTCCGCGCGTCGAGTACCAGGACCCGGTCTACGGAAACCCGCGGCTCGGCCCGATGCGCGCCGACCACGTGATCGCGGGCTACGAGTGGGCGTCGGACCATTCCAACGTCCGGCTCGAGGCCTACCGGAAGAGCTACCGGGACCTCGTGACCCAGGCGGCCTCCACCTTCTTCGCGAACGGCGGGCACGGCTACGCCACCGGGGCGGACGCGTACGTCCGCGGCAACGTGAAGTGGCTCTCGGGCTGGATCTCCTACGGCTACCTCGACACGAAGCGGAAGGAGCTGTCGAACCCCCGTCAGGTGCCTTCGCCCTACGGGGTGCGTCACTCGCTGACCGTGGTGGGCAGCTACCAGCTCAACCCGGCGTGGACCGCGGGCGCCCGCTACTCGGCCTCGAGCGGCCGGCCCTACACGCCGGTGGTCTCGGCCGCCTACGATCCGGCGCGCGACCTGTGGCGGCCGGCGTTCGCCGAGGACTACTCGGGCACGATGCCGGCCTACCACCGGCTCGACGCGCGCCTCACCCGCCTGTTCTCGATGCCGAAGGGACTGGGCATTCCCGCGAGCAGCGTGTGCGTCGCCTACCTCGAGGGACTCAACGTGCTCGGGCTCCGGAACGTCCTCGACTACTCCTACAGCGCCGACTATTCCCGTCGCGTCGAGCAGGAGTCCTACTTCAGCCGGCGCATGGTCGTGGCCGGCGTGGGGCTCTCGTGGTAGAGCTTCGCGCATGAGCCCGGCCCCCCGTCCCCCCCTCGCCCTCCCGCGCGCCGGGACCCGGTGCGGCCCGCGATGACCGCCACGCTTCGGGCCCTGATCGTGGACGACGAGCCGCTGGCGCGCGACCGCCTGCGGCGCCTGCTCGAGGAGATCGGCGGCGTGACCGTGGTCGGCGAGGCCGACTCGGCCGCGGCCGCGCGCGAGGCGTGCCGGGCCTCCGCTCCCGACCTGCTCCTGCTCGACATCCAGATGCCCGGCGAGGACGGCTTCGCGCTGCTCGAGAGCCTCGATTCCCGCCCGGCCGTGATCTTCGTCACCGCCTACGACCAGTACGCGGTGCGCGCGTTCGAGGAGAACGCGGTGGACTACCTGCTCAAGCCGTTCCGTCGCGACCGGCTGGCCGACGCCCTCGAGCGCGTGCGTCACGACCTCGCGCGGCCCGAGGAGCTCTCCGCCCGCATCTCGCAGCTGCTCGGCGCCCTCCAGGCGCCCGCCTCGGAACACCTCGAGAGGCTGACGGTGCGGGTCGGCAGCCGGCAGCTCATCCTGCGCGCCGACGAGGTGCTGTGGTTCGGCGCCGAGGACAAGCTGGTGTTCGCGGCGACCGAGAAGGACCGGCACTACGTGAACTTCACGCTCGACCAGCTCGAGCGGCGGCTCGACCCGCGCCGCTTCCTGCGCGTCCACCGCTCGGCGATCGCGAACCTCGACTGGGCGGCCGCGCTCCGGCCCGGATTCGCCGGCACCTACCGGCTCCAACTCCGCGACGCGGCGCGCACCGAAGTGCCGGTGAGCCGGATCCGGGCGCGCGCGCTGCGGGAGCGGCTGGGGGCCTAGCGGGCGGTCACGCCGTCCGTCGGCGGGCGAACCTCGCCCCCGCGAACAGGAGAAGTCCCGCCAGCGGGAGGAGCGTCCACGCCTCGAGCCCCGGGCTCTCGGGCGGCCCCAGCAGCAGGACGTGGCCATGCGCGGCGTTCCCGCCGCCGGCTCCGGGCAGGTACACCTCTCCCCCGCCGGGAGCGTGGGGAATCGCCACGATCACGGGCTCGCAGTCGGCGATCGTGTAGTTCAGGGCGTAGTGGTTGCCGGCCGTGGAGGAGGATCCGATCGGGACCAGCGCCAGCGGCCCCGCGTGATCGATCTCCGCGAAGTACTCGACGTGGTCGATCGGGGGGCCGGAAGTCTCGGCGCCCGTCGAGGGATCGAAGTAGCGGTACTGGAGCACGACGGTCTGGCCCATCGTCGTGAAGAGCGTGCGATCGATCCCGTTCGCCGTGGCCTCCCCCGCGGAGAACCCGAACGGGTGCTTCGCGAAGTAGTTGTCCCAGGCCGTCTTCGCGAGGCGGGCCTCGTAATCCGGTGCGTCGGTCCCCTCGCAGGTCGCGAGGGCGATCCCCTTGAGCGCCCCCAGGATGTCGCTGAACGCGGCTTCGGCCGGACGGAGCGGGACGAGGCCGCAACCGGCGACGAGAATGGAGATGAGAACCCTTCGGCGAAGCTTCGCGGCATGGAACATGGGTGCGGCCCTCCGAACGAGTGCATCCTGGACGACGCGGCGAGGGATGTTTCTCGGGTGATCGAATGGAACTCGAGGGCCTGTTCCGGACCCAGCCCACCGGAAGGGGAGATTACAAAGCGGCCGACGAAACCCACGGGCGCCGAAATCATGAGGCGGGGCCAATTGGCGGGCAAGGACTTTCTCCTGGCACCGGTCGCCGGCACGATCCGCCGTCCGATCCCCACGGCATTCCGGGGCTGCTGCCGGGCCGCGGGCCCGGCGGGCGGCCTTCGTCGCGGCGAGCGGACCGCATGCGGCACGACGATCGGTCCGCTCCCGGCGGGGTTCCGGAATCTTGACCGGGGCGGACGGCTCGGCTACAAGGCACGGGCTCCACGGCTCCGCCCTCCGGCCGCGAACCTCCGAGGACCCCGTTCATGATCGAGCGTCCGAATCACACCAAGGCCTTCCTGTCGCGGCGCACCCAGAACTGGCTCGCGCTCGGACTCACCTACGCCGCGATGTACATGGCCCGCTACAACTTCGGTTTCGCCAACAAGTCGCTGTCGGACGCCTACGGCTGGGACAAGACGCAGGTCGGCACGATCATCAGCACGGCGACGCTGATCTACGGGATCTCGGCGCTCTTCAACGGGCCGCTCGCCGACCGCCTCGGCGGCCGCCGCGCGATGCTGATCGGGTCCGTCGGCGCCACGATCTTCAACCTGGCCTTCGGGCTCGGCGCCTACCTCGGCTTCCTCGGCACCGGCACCGTGCTGCTCGGCTACCTCGCCACGGTGTGGACGCTCAACATGTACTTCCAGAGCTACAGCGCGCTGGCCCTCATCAAGGTGAACTCGGGCTGGTTCCACGTCAGCGAGCGCGGGGTGTTCTCGGCGATCTTCGGCTCGATGATCCAGAGCGGGCGGGCGCTGGTGTACTTCCTGATGGCCACGCCGTTCATGGTGCTGCTGCCCTGGGAGTGGAAGTTCTTCATCCCGGCCATGTGCACCGGCCTGATGTCGTTCGTCACCTGGAGGGTCGTGCAGGACACGCCGAAGGACGCCGGCCTCGACGAGTTCGACCCGCAGGACGCCACCAGCGGCGACACCGAGAAGATCACGCTTCGCTACGTGGCCCGCAAGGTGTTCACCAACCCGGTGGCCATCACCATCGCGATCGCCGAGTTCTGCACCGGGTTCGTGCGCCACGGCTTCGAGCAGTGGTTCCCGCGCTACATGCAGGAAGCGCAGAACCTGCCGTTCGACCACCCGGTGTTCCAGAAGGGCGCCTTCGCGGTGGTGATCGCCGGCATCGCCGGGGCGTTCGTGGCGGGCTTCGCCTCCGACAAGCTGTTCGGGCACCGGCGCCCGCCGGTGGCGTTCATCGGCTACATGATCCAGATCGTGTGCCTGTGGGTGGTGTGGCAGGCGCCGAGCCTCACCGCGATCATCGTCGCCTTCACGCTCAACTCGCTCGCCATCTCGATGGTGCACTCGATGCTCTCCGGGACCGCCTCCATGGACTTCGGCGGCAAGCGCGCCGCCGCCACCGCCGCCGGCATGTTCGACGGCATGCAGTACGTGGGCGGCTCGTTCACCGGCGCGGGTCTCGGCTGGCTGCTCGACCACTACGGATGGGGCGCCTGGGGCCCGAGCATGATCGGCTTCTCGGCGGTGGGCGCGATCCTGATGCTGGTGCTCTGGAACGCGCGCCCGAGCCGGGGCGGCCACTAGGCCCGGGACCGGCGCGCCAGCGCAAGGCCCCGGCGGCTCGCGCCACCGGGGCCCGCGCTTCGGGATGCGGCCTCCCGATTACCTGAGCAGCGTGAACCTCCGCACGATCGCGGCCTGTCCGGGCCGCGAGGCGTGCACGAAGTAGAGCCCCGCGCCCACCGCGGCGCCGTGGCGGTCACGGCCGTCCCAGCGGATCACGTGATGGCCGGCCGACAGCTCGCCGCCCACCAGCTGGCGCACCAGGGCGCCGCGCACGTCGAACACCTGCACCGTGGCCGGTCCCGCGGCCGGCATGGCGAGCTGCATCGCCGCGCCGTGCGCCGAGGGGTTGCGGCCCGCGAAGCGGAGCCCGAACGCCGTGACCGGCTCGTCGCCCACTCCGGTCACCTGGCCGCCGATCGTGAACACCTCGGTGCGCCACGAACCGACCGGCTCCTCGCCGTCGAAGGCCACGAGCTCCATCATCACCTCGCCCGTGCCGCCCGTGGGGAGCCACGAGAAGAAGTGGGAGGTGATCCCGGTGCCGAGTTCCGTCCACGTGGCGCCGGCGTCCGTCGAACCCCACACCCCGTAGCTCGTGGGCGTGAAGCCTTCCGGATCGTCCCAGGTGACGACCATCGCGACGCCCTCGGGAAGCGTCGTCCCCGAGTTCGCGTTGGCCACCCGGCCCCTCGGCGGGAGCACCTTGATGTAGTCCACGCCGCGGAACCAGGTGACGTCCGCCACCTCGCCGATGCACTCGACGGGCACCGACGGCCCCGGCGTGAGAACGGCCTGCAGCGCGGAGCGGTTGAACTTGTAGCGCGCGTGCGGCATCGGGTACGAGATCGGACCCGCGGCATCCACCGGAACCGTGCGCTCGAGCAGCACGCTCGAGGTGCGGATGGTCATCGGGTTGGCGCCGCCCGGAGGCGTCACGTCGCCCGAGACCCACTGGCCCGAGGAGGACAGGTTGAGCGACCCCGGGTCGAGGTCGAACACCGCCGTGGCCACGCCGACGTGCAGGTCGCACGGCACCGTCACCAGCGGCTCGTCGAGGTCGTTGCTCGCCACCCGCACCGAGCCGGTGTAGTCCCCGTCCGCGAGCCCGGTGGCGTCGAAGCGCACCTCCACCGTGTCGCGTCCGCCCGCCGGCGTGGTGCCCGACGTGCGGTTCAGGGTCAGCCAGCCGGGCTGGTTGCTGATGCGCACCCGCAGTCCGTCGTGCACGTAGGGCGCGTTGAAGACCATCTGGAGCCCGACGTCACGCGTGGCGTTCTGGATGCCGACCGTGGCCTCGTTGAGGCGCGTGCCCTGCATGTCCAGGTACTGGAAGTCGATCGTCCCGCTCGGGTAGAGCAGGATCTGGAACGTGTAGGGACCGCCGCTCGTGAGCCGCGGCACCGCGACGAACGAGATGATGAACTTGCTCCCGTCGTAGTGGTAGTAGACGTCGCCCGCCGCCGAAAACGTCAGGTCGTCCCAGAAGGGCGCGATCGCGTTCTCCGGGGCGGTCGTTCCGCCGCTCGGGAACGCCGTGTTGGTGAACGTCGTGGCCGTGCTGGTGAACGAGATCCACCCGTTCGAGCACGCGCGGAACGAGTTGAAGGTGTTCCCGTAGAAGGTGAACGGGAACGGCAGCGGGAACGGTCCCTGGTTCTGGTCGTCCCCCGTGAACGGAATCGGGGTTCCCACCGTCGTGATGTCCACCCAATCGAAGGCGGGGCCGAGCGGACTGTCGCTGTCCACCCAGCGGTAGCCGAAGGCGTCGGGCCCGCCGTTGCCCAGCGTGCCCGGCGTTCCCGCGTCGTCCTTCGCTCCCTCGGCGGTCGGCCCGACGATGGCGGCGGGCAGGGCCGACAGCGCCTCCGCCGTCCAGTTCAGGTCGCTGCCGCCGGTGTTCTCGATCACCAGCTTCTTGGTGGTCGCGATCGCCGTCGGGCCGAGCGTGGTCGCCAGCGCCGCGCGCAGCGAGGCCGGCGTCACGCCGATCTCGGGCGGGACGACGCCGATGCCGGTGAGCGCCACGCCCAGGGGATTGTCGTCGGGGTCGTTCGAGCCCACCGACAGGTTCCCGGTGCAGGGCGAGCATCCGGCGCTCGGGGTCCAGCGCACCGTGAGCGGCAGCGTTCCGTTCTGGCCGAGCGACACCGGCAGCGAAGGCGTCGAGACCAGCGCGAAGTCCGGGTTGTCGAAGCCCAGCGACGAGATCGTCAGCACGTCGCTGCCCACGTTGCGCAGCGTCACGTTCCGGTCCGCCGTGAGCCCGACGTAGAGGGTCCCGAAATCCAGCGAAGCCGGCGACGCCGCGATCTGCGGCGTGCCCACCGCCGTCAGGCTCGTCGGCACGATCTTCACGGCCTCGTCCGGGTCGTTGCTGGTGATCCGGATCGAACCGTCGTAGGTGCCGCCGAACAGGCCGGTGGTGTTGAAGTTGAGGTTCAGGTTCATCGAGCCGCCGGCCGGAACCATGCCGGAGGTGGGATTCACGGTGAGGTACTCGGGCACCGTGGCCAGCTCGACCGCGAGGTTGTTGTGGACGTAGCCGGCGTTGAACACCACGGTCAGCCCGTCGTTGCGCGCGGCGTTCTGGATGCCGATGGTGGCCTCGTTCAGCCGCGTGCCCTGCATGTCGAGGTACTGGTACACGATCCGGCCGCTCGGGTAGAGGATGACCTGGAACGTGTAGGGCCCGCCGCTCGAGAAGCGCGGCACGCCCACGAACGACACGATGAAGCGCGTGCCGTCCGAGTAGCGGAACACGCGCGCCGGAGTGGTTCCCGGCAACAGGTCGTCCCAGAACACGGCGAGCAGGTTCTCGGGCGCCGAGGCGCTGGGCAGCGCGTTGTTCGTGAGGTTGGTGCCGGTGTTCGTGAACGACAGCCAGCCGTTCGTGCACACGTTCACGGTGTTGAAGGACGTGCCGTAGAACGGGAAGCTGAACCCGATCGGCACCCCCTGGAAGTTGCTGTCGTCACCCGAGGCGAAGGGCACGGGCACGCCGATGCCGGTGATGTCCACCCAGTCGAACACCGGGCCGCCGGCCTCGTCGCTGTCCCGCCAGCGGTACCCGAACACGTCGGGCCCGCCGGAGCCGAGGACGCCTTCGCTCGGGTCGCGCTCCTCCTTCGCGAGCTCGCCCCCCTCGTAGATGGGGACGCTCGTCGCGGTGAGCTGCGTGCCCACCACGAAGTTCAGGTCGCTCCCGCCCAGGTTGCGGACGGTCAGCGTGCGCGACGAGGAACCGGGGATCGGCAGGGTCTCGGAGATCGAAGCCGGCTGCGGGTCGATGTCCGGCGCCGGGAGCCCGTTGCCGTCGAGCGGCACCACGAGCTGCGGCGTGTCGGCGTCGTTGCTGAACACCGTGAGCGCCGCCGACTGCGGGCCGGGGCTCACCGGGCTGAACGAGACGAACAGCAGCGCCTGGCCGAGCGGCGGCACCGAGAACGACGTCTGGTCCACGCCGAACTCGGGGTCGTTCGAGGTGATGTTGCTCACCGTCAGCGCGTCGGTGCCGTTGTTCAGGATCCGGAGCTGGCGCAGCTGCGGGTAGCCCACGTACACCGTGCCGAATCCGACCGAGGTCGGGTTGGCGGCGATGTCGGGGACGCCGGTCACGTGCAGCGTGGCCGGCACGTCCACCTGCGGCCGCACCGGGTCGTTGCCCGCGATGCGGACGCGCCCGGTGTAGTCGCCGCCGAACAGGCCGGCGGCGTTGAACCCGACCGTCAGGTCGAGGAATCCGCCCGCCGGGACGCTGCCCGAGGGGGGGCTCACCGTCAGGAACCGCGCCGGCGGCCGGAAGCGGATCGCCAGGTTGTTCTTGACGTAGTTGGCGTTGAACACGACCTGCAGGCCGTCGTTCCTCGCGGCGTTCTGCAGACCGATCGTGGCGCTGTTCTTCAGCACCGCGTTCATCGTCAGGTACTGGTAGACGATCTCCCCGGTGGGATAGAGGATCACCTGGAAGTCGTTGGTCGCGGTGGTCCCGCTCTCCCCGCGCCGCGGCACCGCCTTGAACTGGATGATGGTGCGCGTGCCGTCGTAGTGGTAGTACGCGCGCGCGTTGGGCGCGAGCGACGGCCGGTAGTCGAGGTCGTCCCAGAACGGCGCCAGCAGGTTGGGCGGCACCGTCGTGCCGCTGTTCGGCAGCGTCGTGTTGGTGAACGTCGTCTGCGTGTTGGTCGGCGTGAACGTCAGCCAGCCGTTCGAGCAGATTCGGAACTGGGTCTGGGTCGCCCCGTAGTACGGGAAATTGAACCCGAGCGGGAACGGTCCCAGGTTCTGGTCGTCGGCGTTGAGCGGGATCGAGGTGCCGATGCCGCTGATGTCCACCCAGCCGAACGCCGGCCCGCCCGGCTCGTCGCTGTCCTGGTACGTGTAGCCGAACACGTCCGGCCCGCCCGCCCGCAGCGGCGCGGGGCCGAACTGCACGTCCGGCGCGTCCTTGTCGAGGTCCACGTTGTCGGCGTCGCCGTGGACCGTCACCGAGCCGCTCTGGCCGAGGATCTCGGCCGCGGCGGTGAAGGTGTAGGCGCTGCCGCCGTTGTTGGTGATCCTCAGGCTTCGCGAGACGGCGGTGTTGGTGAGCAGCGACTCGTTGAAGGAGGTCGGCGACACCAGCGCCTGGGGCGCGGGCGTCGAGGTCCCCTGCATCGGCACGCTGGCCGCCGGCGTGTCGGGGTCGTTGCTGTGCACCGTGACCGTGCCGGTCATGGCGCGGGCGGTGCCGGGCGCGAAGGTCAGCACCACGACCCGCGACTGGCCCGGGTTCAGCATGAACGAGGTCTGGTCCGGGGACACGTCGGCGTCGCTGGTGGTGATGTTGGTGACGACCAGCGCGTCGGTGCCCGGGTTGCCGACCGTCAGGTTGCGGGTGGGATTGGCGCCCACGAAGAAGGTGCCGAAGTCCACGAGCGCCGGCGCGAGCGCGATGTCCGGCGCGCCGATCACGTGGAGCTGGGCCGCCAGCGTCGCGGGGCTCCCGGTCGGGTCGTTGCTGAACACGCGGATCGTGCCGTCGAAGATGCCGCCGACGATGCCGGAGGCGTTGAAGTTCACGTTGACGTTCTGGCTCTGCCCGGCCGCGATCCGGCCGCTGGCCGGCGACACCGTGAGCCACTGCCGCAGCGGCAGGTAGCGCACCGCGAGGTTGTCGGTGACGTAGTTCGCGTTGAACACCGTGGTGAGGCCGATGGTGCCGGTCGCGTTCTGGATGCCCACGGTGGCGCTGTTGGTCTGCGTCCCCATGGACAGGTACTGGTAGCGGATCTCGCCGGAGGGATAGAGGATCGCCTGGAAGGTGTAGACGCCTCCCGACGAGTAGTGCGGCGCCGCCACCCAGGAGATGACGAAGTGCCCCGCGTCGCCGTAGGTGTAGACGCGCGGCGTGGTCCCGAAGTTCAGGTCGTCCCAGAAGGGGGCGATCATGTTGGCGGGCGCGCCCGCGTTCGGGAGCGGCTGGTTGTCGTAGGCGGTCGCGGTGCTCGTGAACGACAGCCACCCGTTGGTGCAGACGCGCACGCTGTTGAACGTGCCGCCGTAGTACGGGAAGTCGAACCCGAGCGCGACCGGCGCGGAGGTGGCGTCGTCGCCGGTCAGCGCGAGCTGCGTGCCGGTCCCGGTGATGTCCTCCCACGCGAAGCTCGGACCGCCCGGCTCGTTGCTGTCGATCCAGCGGTAGCCGAAGCCGTCTGGCCCGCCCTGCCCGTTCACCGCGGGAATGCCGGGACGCGAGTCGGTCTCGTCCTTCCCCACCGGCTGGTAGCCGTAGACCGAGGCCTGGCTGAACGCCAGCTCGGGCGTGGGGATCGAGAAGTCGAGCGTTCCCTGCCCCACGTTGCTGAGCGCGAGGGTCTGCGTCTCCGAAGCGCCGGTGAGCAGCGTGGACGAGAAGGATCCGGGCGACGCGGCGAGGTCCGGCGCGCCGAGGGTCGTGCCGTTCGGCACGTTGGAGAGCCCGCCCGCGTTGCCGAACTCGTCCAGCGCCTTGAGCGCCACGTAGTACGTGGTGTTGAAGGCGAGCCCGCCGATCTCGTGGGTCTCGGTCGCGCCCGCGGTCTGCGGCGTCGGGCCGCCGGCCGGGGTGGCCGAGGCGAAGTTCCCGGCGTTGATCGGGGAGGTCGAGTAGCGGATGTCGTAGGCCGCGGCGCGGCCGGTGTTGCCGTCGTCGCCGGTCGCGGTCCACTGGATCCGCAGGTGGCTCGATCCGGTCTCGGTCACCGAGAGGTTGGCGACGGTTCCGGGCGGCGTCGTGTCGGGATCTGCGATGGACATGAACGCGTTGAGGCGCGCTCCGGTCAGCACGCGCCCGGCGAGCTGCGCCTTGGGATCGGCGCGATCGAGGATCTGCTGCTTGATGAACAGGTTGGTGGCCGACGGGAAGCGGCCCATCGCGAGCGCCGCCACGCCCGCCACGTGCGGGGTCGCCATCGAGGTGCCCGACAGCAGCTGGTAGCCGCCGCCCGGCTGGCACGAAAGGATGTTCACGCCCGGGGCCGCCAGATCCACCGAGGTCGCGCCGTAGCTCGAGAACGAGGCGAGGTTGTCGTTGTGGTCGGTCGCGGCCACCGCGATGATGTACGGCGTGTTGTACGAGGACGGGTAGTGCGGCGTCGCGTCGTTGTTGGACGACGAGTTGCCGGCCGCCGCGACGAACAGCTGCCCGGCCGCGCCCGCCGCGTTGATCGCGTCGAGCAGCGCCTGCGAGAAGGCGCCGCCGCCCCACGAGTTGCTGGTCAGGCGGCAGCCCACCGCGATCGCGTACTGGACTCCCGCGATCGCCCCCGCGGTCGAGCCGGAGCCCGAGCCGCTCAGGAACTTGATGCCGACGATCTTGGCGTTCCAGTTGACGCCCACCACGCCCACGTTGTTGTTGCCCACCCCGGCGATGGTGCCGGAGCAGTGGCTGCCGTGGCCGTTGTCGTCGAACGGATCGCCGTCGTTGTTGACGAAGTCGTAGCCGTGGACGTCGTCCACGTAGCCGTTGTTGTCGTCGTCGATGTTGTTGCCCGGAATCTCGCCCGGGTTGGTCCACACGTTGGCGGCGAGGTCCGGGTGGTTGTAGTCCACGCCCGTGTCGATCACGCCGATCTTCAGGTTCGGGTCGCCGGTGAACACGTCCCACGCGCTGACCGCCTTGATGTCGGCGCCCGCGGTGCCGCCGGTCTGCCCGGTGTTGCGCATCCCGTAGAGCTCGGGGAAGCGCGGGTCGTTCGGCACGAGGTCGAGCGTCCACTCGTAGTTCGGCTCGACGTACTCGACGTTGGGATTGCGGCGCAGGCGCTGCATGGCCTGCTCGTCGGTGCCGGCCTCCACCTTCACGTGATCCATGTTCACGAAGGTGAAGTGTTTCAGCGAGCGGACGTTCGCGGAGACCCGCGAGGAGGAGCGCGCGTCGGGGCCGACGCCGCGCTTGTAGCGCACGATCAGCTCGCCCGGAATCGCGCGGGGCGGCGCCGCCATCGCCGGCAGGGCGGCGAGCAGCGCGGGGAGCAGCACGAACAGCATGAGCCAGGCACGCGGTCGGCACTTCATGGGGGAACCTCCGAGTCGGAAGAGGCGGACGGTGTCGGCCGTCCATTTTGAATCGCGCGTGAACTTGAACTCGTGGGGAAATACCGGAGGGGTAGGGTCGGTCCGGGAGACCTCCTGCGGGCAGTGGGGGTGGTGCGCACGAGCCTCGCGTCGTCGTCACGGCGAACGACCGGGAGGCCTCCGCGCGGGAATCTGCGCGCGCGCCTCGGGGGGACGCAAGGGAAATCTGAATCCGGCCCGCCACCGGATCGCTTTTTTTTCGAGCCGGTCCGGCGCGCGACACGCGACCGTGCGTCCCGCCTACCCCCTGCCCACGACCACGATGGCGAGATCGTCGTCGGCGGGGCGCCCCTCCTGGAACCGGCGCAGGCTCTCCCGCACCGCCTCGATGGTGACCGCGGGAACGGCGGCGGGCGCCGCCGCGAACGCGGCTTCCAGCCGCTCGAGCCCGAAGATCTCCCCGTCCGAGCCGCGCGAGGACTCGAGCAGCCCGTCGGTGAACACCAGCAGCCGGTCGCCGGTCTCGAAGCCCGTGACGCGCTGTTCGAAGTGCCAGGTCGGAAACGCCGGGTGGAGGATTTCCGCCGAGGCCTCCAGCACTTCCATCTCGCCGCCGGAGCGGAGCAGCAGGGCCGGCGGGTGCCCGGCCGTGATGATGTACTCGAGCGTGTCCGAGCCGGCGTCGAGCCTCCCGCTGAACGCGGTGAGGTGCCGCTGGTCGGGGAACAGCCGCGTGGTGGCGAACACGCGCTGCAGCGCGATCGCCGGCGAGAACGCGTCGTTCGCCGACGAACGCCACGCCTGCTTCACCATGCCGGTCAGCATCGCGGCCGCCGCCCCCTTGCCCGCGACGTCGGCGACGAAGACCGCCAGGCCCGGGCCCGGGATCGGCTCCCAGTCGAAGAAGTCGCCTCCCAGCTCGCGGCTCGACTCGTAGCGGGCCGCCAGCTCCAGCGGCCCCGCCGAGCCGGCCCGCGCCGGCAGGAGGCTTTCCTGGAAGCTGCGCGCCGCCGCCAGCTCCCGCTCGAGCCGGGCCGCGTAGGTGCGCTTCTCGGCGGCCAGCCGGCGCAGGTCGAGGCAACGTCCCACCAGCGCCAGCACCACGTCGCGGTGGAAGGGCTTCTGCAGGAAGAAGAACGCCTTCTCCCGAATCGCGCGGCTCATGCGCTGGTCGGTGTCGGTGACGCTGCCGGTCATGAGGATCACGTCGAGCTCGGGGTCCGCGAGCTTGAGCTCGCCCATCAGGTCGAAGCCGTCCATGCCGGGCATGCGGATGTCGAGCAGCGCGACGTCGAACCGCTGCTCCGCCGCGTGCTCGAGCGCGGCACCCGCCGAGGCCGCCGCCACCACGTCGCAGCTCGACTCGAGCACGCGGGTCACCGCGCGCCGGTGCGCGGCGTCGTCGTCCACCACCAGGATGCGCGGGCGCGACACGCTCAGGCGCCTCCGGCCGCGTCGTCGCACCGCAGCTCGACGGTGACGACCGTGCCGCGCCCGGGCGCGCTCGAGAGCCGCATGTCGCCGCCGATCCCGGAGAGGATCGAGCGGCAGGTCGGCAGCCCGAGCCCGGTCCCGTTCGGCTTGCTGGTGACGAACGGCTCCTCGACCAGCCCGAGCTGGTCCGGCGGGATGCCGCGCCCCGAGTCCTCGACCTCGGCGTGGATGCGCTCGCCCTCGAGCCGCATCGCCACCCGCAGCCGGCCGCCGCGCGGCATGGCCTCGATCGCGTTGGTGGCGAGGTTCAGGAACAGCTGCTCCAGCTCGGCCAGGCTCCCGCGCGCGGGCGGGAGGCCGTCGGCCAGCTCGAGCGCCAGCTTCACGCCGGCGCGGCGCATCATGCCCTCGAGCACTTCGAGGGCGTTCCGCACCGCGCGCGCCGCGTCGGAGTTCCCGCCGTGGGTCGCGGTGCCGCGGGCCCAGCGCAGCATTCCCGCGAAGATGCGCCGGCACACCTCGAGCGAGTGCTCGATCTCGCGCAGGTCCTCGGCCAGCGTCGCCGGGTCGAGGCGCTTGGCCTCGAGGTCGGCCTGGATCTGCTGCACCAGCGGCAGCACCGCGCCCAGCGCGTTGTTGACGTCGTGCGCCACGCCGCGCGCGAGGTGCGCGAACACCGCGTGCCGCTCGGCGGCCAGCACCTGGCGCCGCACGCGTTCGCCCGCGCGGGTGCGCTCGAGGGCCACCGCGACCGCCGGGGCGAAGCGCCGCACGATGTCCAGCTCGTGGCTGCCGAACATGCCCGGATGGATCGCGCCGAGCCGCAGCACCGCGTACCCGGTGGAGCGCGAGCCCAGCGCCGCGCACAGCATCGCCCCCATCGGCGGGCCGGTGTCGTGCCCGTTCGAGAGCGTCGCCGGGTCGAGCGCCTCGGCGAGCGCGAGCGCCCCCTGCGAGGTCCACTCGCGCCACGCGCCGTCGAGGTAGTCGAAGCCGTACACGGCGCCGCCGTCGAAGAGCCGGACCACGTGCTCGTCGGCCGGGCGCTCGAGCCCGATGCGCGCGCTCTTCATCTTGCGCCACGCCACCTGCTCGGCCACGAGCTGCAGCGTCTCGGCCCCCGGCTCCAGGATGAACAGGCTCGCCGAATGGTCGTAGCGGGTGAGCTGGTGGAGCCCGTCGAGGATCTGGTAGTAGAGGTCCTTCGGTCCCAGGTCGCGCAGGATCTTGAGATCGATCCGGCCGCGCACCTCGACCAGCCGCTCGCGGTCGAGCCGCCCGATGCGCTCCGAGATCTCGGCGGCGATGCGCTGGAGCGCGCGGCGCTGGGCGGTCGTGAACGTGCCGGCGTCCTTGCGCGCCACGATCGCGCCCCAGCCGCGGCCCCGGCGCTCGATGCGCGCCGCGAGGAGCCCGAGCGGGACCCGGCCCTCCTCGACGCCCAGCACCGACGCGAGCACCCGCGGGTCCCACGCCGCCTCGTGCGGCTGCGAGACGCGGATGCGCGGCTCGGCCTCGCTCGGGTTGCGGGTCGCCACGCACGCCGCGTCGGCGCCGAGGAAACTGCGGGTCACCCGCAGCCAGGTCGCGAGGATCTTGGCCGAGTCCTGCGCGCCGCGCAGCAGCGCGTTGGTCTCGACGATCAGCTGCGCCACCTCGGCCGCGGTGGCCTCGGCGGGGCCGGCCCGGGACGCGTCGGTCACGGGGCCTCCCGCGGGCCCGCGCTCGCCGGCCGCCCGCCGGATGCGTGCGCCGGGCGCCTCACGTCGCGAGCCGCTCCTCTCCCGCGTAAACGTTGAGCCGCCCCTCGCGCAGGAACCCGACCAGCGTGAGGCGCGCCGTCCGCGCGAGCGACACCGCGAGCGACGTGGGAGCGCCGACCGCCGCCAGCACCGGGACGCGCGCGCGCGCGGCCTTCAGCACGATCTCCGCGCCCGCGCGCCCGCTCACCCACAGCACGCCCGCGCCCGCGGGGTAGCGCCCGGCCGAGAGCAGCCAGCCGCAGACCTTGTCCACCGCGTTGTGGCGCCCCACGTCCTCGCGCAACACGCGCGGCGCGAGCGCCGCCCCCTCGCAGAAGGCCGCGGCGTGGAGCCCGCCGGTCGCGGTGAAGGCGGCCTGCGATTCGCGCAGCCGCGCGGGCAGCTCCGAGAGCGCCCGCGCCGGGATCGGCTCGCCCGGAGGAATCGGCGTGAGCCCCGCGCGCAGCGAGTCGAGGTGCGCGCGGCCGCACAGGCCGCACGCCGAGGTGGCGGCGAAGTGGCGCTCGAGCTTCGACCAGTCGAGCGGCACGCCGGGCGCGAGGCGGACGTCCGCGAGGTCCGGCTCGTCGTCGCAGGCCGCGGCGGCGAGCGTGATGCCGCCGAGCGGCGAACCACCGGTCGTGGCGCCGGGGCCCGCGAGGTCGGCCGCGCTCCGCACCACGCCCTCGCCCGCGAGGAAGCCCGCCGCGAGCTCGAGGTCGTCGCCCGGGGTGCGCAGGGTCACCGCGAGGGCGCGGCCTTCCACGCGGATCTCGAGCGGGCGCTCGACCGCCACGGCGTCGTCCCCCGCTTCGGCCTCCCCGCCGCTCCAGCGGCGGATCGGCAGGCGGGCCACGCGCGGGTCGGGCATGCGGGGAGCGGCGCGGTCAAACCTTGGCGTGCGCCGTGCGCACCGCCCGGGTGCCGTCGGGAAGCGTCTCGACCGTGTAGTCGGCGAACATCGCGGGAGCCTCGCGCCGCATGATCTCGAGCAGGCCGAGCGCCAGCTTGCGGATCTCGACGTCGGCGTACTCGCTGCCGCGCATCTCGATGAAGTGCCGCAGCGCCCGCACGTTGCCGGTCACGAAGATCTTGGTCTCGGTGGCGTTGGGGAGCACCGAGCGCGCCGCCTGCCGCGCGAGCTTCCGGCGCAGCGTGCGGTCGGCCACGTCGCCGTACTTGTCCTGGAGCCCCGCGATCAGGCGGTCGTAGGCCGCGCGCGTCGCGTTCACCGCCTCGCTCCACACCGCGTGGAGCGCCGGGTCGTCGGCGATCACGTCGGGCTCGACGAACTCCGACTCCGATTCGTCCACGTAGCGCTGCGAGAGCTGGGAGTAGGAGAAGTGCCGGTGCCGGATCAGCTCGTGCGTGAGCGAGCGCGAGACGCCGGAGAGGATGAAGCTCCACACCGCGTGCTCGAGCACGGAGCCGTGCCCCACCTCGATGATGTGGCCGAGGAACTCGGCGTTGGTCTTGCGGCCCTTGCCGTAGGACATGTAGCAGACGCGCCCCGCCATCTCGGCGAGGGCCTCCCCTCCCACCTCGGTGTCGGTGTTCCACGACACCCCGTGCTCCTCGAGGAAGCTCTGGATGCCGGCGGCGTCGAGCACCTGGCGGCCGACGAGGTCAATACGCGGCTCACGGACGGTGCGGAGGGGCTTCTCGGAAGCGAGGGTCTGGGCGTCCATGCGGGTGCTCCGGCGATCGGGATGGGCCTCGAGTTCCTGCGTCGTCGGCGGTGAGCCGGCGGCATGGAACCAACCCGGGCAATCTAGCAGAGGCGGCCCGGACTTCGCGACGCTCGCATCCGGCGTTGGGCTAGGGAACGACTTGACTCATCCGCTGAGCCAGCCAGCGCTTGAGCGGTCCCTCGCTCAGGCTCGCGTGGAGGCGCTCGCGATCGCGCCAGATCGCACGGCGCTGGAGGCCAAGTCCGGACTCTTCGATGAGCTGCATGGCGCGCACAGCCTGGCTTTCGCGAATTACCCGGGTGCCTCCGAAGAACTGCCCGAGCGAGCGTTCCACCAGGATTCCCAGAGCCGAGTAATCGGCATCGTCCGTGATGATCCAGACCGCCGCCTGCTGGACCGGGAAGTCCGCACCGCTGGGAGCGAGTTTCGCCATCAGGCGCCGCAGTTCCTCCTGGTGCGGACCGCGCTGAACGTCGAACGAATCCCGGCTGGCCGGGATGGCGCGGCTCCGGTTGGCGCAAGCGGCCGGGACCTCGAGGGAAGTCCAGTCGTCGTCCGCCAGCCAGACCGAGGTCGCCGAACGGGCCACCATGTTCTGCGCGCGGGTGTGCGCCACGAAGAAGGACCCGGCCGGGATTCGAACCCTGAGCGGATAGCTCGTCAGTCTTCGCACGCTCAGCGTGACGGTCCGGATCCCCGAGCCTTCCGTGCGTGCCTCGAGCTTTCCCTGGTCGAGGGCGTCCACGATGTCGATTCCCTTCCGGTCGTTCGCGTAGCCTTGAAGCCACCCTTCGGCGGCGCTGATGAACGGACTGCCGACATGGGATCTGTGGAATCGTTGATAGGCGGCCGGCGTGGCCGCGGCGCGCGTGGCCGCCCAGTCTGCGCTGTCACGACGCATGCTCTCGAGTGCGCTCCTCGCCTCCTTCGCCTCGTCCCATCCTTCCCACAGGGTCAGGAAAGCCTCGTGCGCCGCCATGTCACCGGAGCGTCGGACGCGCTCCCACTCCCGCCGGGCGCGCAGCGTGTCGGTCCGCGCGCGGGCGCGCTGAGCGAAACGGGATCCACCGTTCGACCGGAGGAACGCTTCGATCTCGGCAATCGCGTCACTGCCGGAAACTCGCCGCCAGGCGAGGATCTGCCCAACCTGCTCGCGAGCCCGCGACCGGAAACGCGAGTCGGGGTAATCACGCAGGAAGTCGTCGCATGGTTCGGTCCCATCCGCGGACTCGCAACCGGCGAGCGCGCGCATCTCCGCGACTCGGACCTGGATCTGGGAAAGGTGTTCCGATCGCGGATAGCGCACCCGATAGGTCTCGAGCGCCAGCGTGTCCCAGGAGGATGACAGCGCGCGCCAGTCGCGCTCCCCGTTCAGTTCCTCCAGGCGGCGGCGTGCCTCGGGCGAATAGCGGGAGTCCGGGTGACGCTCAAGGAATCCCTCATAGGCCGGCGCCGTGTCGAGCTTCCGAGTCCGCTCCCAATGCTTCCACGTGCACCCCGACGCCGCAGCCGCCACCGCAAGGCACAGCAGCAACCGCACGACGAACCAGCGTGCTTGATGCATGGCGACCTCTGCGCTCCTGAGAATCCGGCGGCGTCCCATCTCTTCCCAGCCGCCGGAATCCGGAGCCTAGATCCGCACATCCCAGGGCGCAAATGTGTCGCAAACTCCTCACCCCGCGGGCGGCGCTTCCTTGCCGCCCCGGCGCTCGCCGAACTTCACGAGCACGAAGGCGATCAGCGCCACCACGAAGAACACGAGCAGCGCCCACGCCATGCCCTGCAGCACCTGGATGATGGTGCGGTAGACCTCGAGGGCGATGGCCGGGCCGTCGAGCGTGAGCACTCGCGTGCGGCCGTCCGGGCCGATCGGCTGCGGCTGCAGGTATTGCTCGAGTTTCCACACCTGCGCCCCGGCCGAGACCCCGACCACGAAGAGGCAGAAGGTCAGGAACTTCTGCCACGCCTCGGCCACGCTCTCGCCGATGATGCGGTCGAGGATCTGCCGGATCGAGCGGCGGAAGAAGTAGACCACCAGCCCGGCCGTGAGCAGCGACACCCCGAGCGTGACCGCCAGCAGCGTGATGAACACGATTCCCTCCTGTCGCCGGCGGCCCGGCCCGCTCCCCGGCGGGGAGGCGCGGCCGGCCGCTCGGTAGGTCTAGGCGGCCGCCTTCCTCATTTCGTCGCGCACCCGCTTCATCACCTCGTCCACCTCGTCGTCGCGCGTGTAGAAGTGCGGCGCGAGCCGGAGCCCGACCCCGGGCCGGTGGTCGAGCAGCACGTCCTGTTCGAGCAACGCGGCGCACACGCGGTCCGCGTTCGGCACGTCGAGCACCACCGTGCCGCCGCGGCGCTCCGGCTCGCGCGGCGAGCCGAGGCGGAACCCGTACTCGTCGGCGAGCGCGATCATGCGCGCGGTCTGGCGCAGCGACTTCTCGCGGATCGCCGCCACCCCGGCGCGCGCCACGATGGTGTAGCCCTCGCGCGCGGCCGCGTACGACGGCACCGAGGGCGTGCCCGTCCAGAAGCGGCGCGGGCCCTCGTGATAGCGCATCGCGCCGCTGTCGAACTCGAAGGGCGACTGGTGGGCCATCCACCCGGTGATCGCGGGCCGGAGCTTCGGCGCGACCAGCGGGCTCACGTACAGGTAGCCGGCGCCCGGGCCGCCGCACAGCCACTTGACCGACCCTCCCGCCAGCAGGTCCACGCCCGCCGCGCGCACGTCGAGCGGCACCGTTCCCACACCCTGGTAGGCGTCCACCAGCGTGATCGCGCCCGCCGCGCGCGCGGCCGCCGCGATGCGTCCCACGTCGAGCGACTGCGCGGTGCGGAACAGGACCGACGAGAACGCGACCACGGCGGTGCGCTCGTCCACGGCGGCGATCACGTCCTCTTCGGCGATCCTGCGGCCCTCCCGCGCGGGCACCCGCACGATCTCGGCGCCCCGGCGCGCGAGCCCTTCGTAGAGGTAGAGCACCGACGGGAAGTCCTCCGCCGTGCACACCAGCCGGTTGCGCGGAGCGGTGAAGTCCATCGCCGAGAGCGCCACCGCCTCGGCGCCCGTGACGTTCTCGTGCATCGAGACCGAGCCCGGCTCGGCATTGATCAGCGACCCCACGAGGTCGCCCACCTCGGTGGGCGAGGCGAACCAGCCGTCCTCCCACGCGCGGATCCCGCGGGTGCGCCACTCGGTGGCGTAGCGGCGCAGCGCCTCCTCGACACCGCGCGGCATCGCCCCCAGCGTGTGCGAGGCGAAGTGGAGCGTGTGCTCGAGCGTGGGGAACTCGTCGCGCCACGCGAGCAGCGGGTCGCCGGACATCGCGGCCGTCAGCCCCGGGACGACTCGGGGTGCGGCGCGCCCGCGGGCGCCTCGCGGCGCGCGAGGGCGCGGCGCATCGCGTCGGCCGGGTCGGTGGTCACTTCGACGAACTCGAAGAGCGCGGGCACGACCATGTCGGGGTGGCGAAGCGCCTTCATGAAGTCGGCCCAGTGATCCCCCAGCAGCACGATCGGCGCGCGCGGCCGGCCATTGACACTCACGAGGGTCCAGGTGAGGAACAGTTCGTTCAGCGTGCCGAGGCTCCCCGGCAGCACGATGAAGGCGTCGGCGCGGTCGAGCAGGTGCTTGAGGCGCGCGTAGAGGTCGGGCGTGTGGACCCGCTCGCGCACGAACGCGTTGACCGGCCCGCGCTTCTCGAACAGCTCGACCGTGACCCCCACCACGTGCCCGCCCGCCTCGTGCGCGCCGCGCGAGCAGGCCTCCATGGTGCCGTGGTAGCCGCCCGTCATGACCGCGGCCCCCGCGAGCGCCGCCTCGCGGCCCAGCGCGTGCGCGAGTTCGTAGGCGGCGTCGCCGGGACGCACGCTGCTGCTGCCGTACACGGCGATCAGGGGTGGGGACTGCGGCATCGGGAATCCTCCGCTGCGTTGGGGCTACGGGGAGCCGGGGGCGGGCATGCGGCCTGCCGGTGGGCGGCATCTTGCCACGCGCCCCCCGCCTCGGCCAGTCTCGGCCCCATGGCGAATCCCCGCGAGGTGTGCGTGATCGAGGACGCGCGGCAACTGCGAGAGATGGGCGGGGTGCGGTTCACCGTGGTACGCGACGGCGTCTCCCGCGACGCCTTCGCCGTGCGCTGGCGAGGACGCGTGTACGCGTACGTCAACTCCTGCCGACACCAGTCACTGCCCCTCGACTTCGGCGACGCGCACTTCTTCGACGAGGAGGCCGACGCCCTCGTGTGCTGCCACCACGGGGCGCGCTATCGGCCGGAGAGCGGGGAGTGTTTCGAGGGGCCGTGCCGCGGGTCGCGGCTGACGGCGCTGCGTGCGGAGGAGCGGGATGGGGCGGTGTGGGTGGAGGGGGGGTAGCGGCGGGTGGGAACACCGGTGCTCCGCCATCCGTAGCGTCGGGGCCCCAATGGTTTTTGTAGTTCGTCGGTCTCCGCTATTCCGGTGCGTGCTACGGAGCCCAAGGATTCGGGCCAACGGAGGCGAGAATTGATGGCCCCCACGAGGTTGTCGGAACGTCGACGGGCCGTGTCAGGGGAGCGCTCCCGAGGCCCCGCCAACGTCCGAAGCCCCGTGAGCCTCGCCCCCCCGAAGATCTGGAAGTCCGATGCCAACCCCAGTTTGAGGCCAACCGCCACGACCGACCTCCCGCCTGAATCGCCCCGGCATCAAGCTCGAACTCATACAGGGGTGAGGCACCCCCGTTGCCGCAAGTGTAGACTCTCCGCGCAACGAGGCCGCCACACTTCGTTCGGCCTCCCTAGCCGGAGGATTCCATGCAACGCTGCTTCACCGCGTCATTCACAGCCATCACCTGTTGTCTGCTCGCGACGGAATCGCTAGCGCAGACCCCACCGCAACTCATCGCTTCTTGGGGTCAGTGCTGTCTCGCCTCTCCCTACGGGATCGCTGTTGGCGACGACGGGTTCGCCTATGTAAGCGACCAGTTCAACTACCGCATTGCGAAGTTCACTCTGAGTGGCCAGTTCGTCGCGGCGTGGGGCAGCCAAGGTTCGGGGCCAGGTGAGTTCGGCCAGACCATCGGCATCTCTCTCGACGGCCACGGCCGGGTGTATGTGGTGGATTACGGGAACAGCCGCGTTCAGGTGTTCACTACCGAAGGCAGCTACATCACGCAGTGGGGTTTCGCCGGTGGCGGCAGCGGCCAGTTTGCTGCCCCTCGCAGATTGATCGTAGATCCAGCAGGTTTCGTTCACGTCACGGACCATGGGAACGACCGCATCCAGACCTTCACGCGAGACGGGGCCTTTGTATCGATGTGGGCCGTCGGCGAAGTCAGGCAGCCGTCAGCGATCGCACTCGGCCCAAACGGTCGGTTCTACATCGCAGAAGAGTCTGGTGATGCGGACCGCATCGCTATTTATGACGCCGCACACAATCGGGTCGGGAGCTTCGGTGGGCCTGGTCAGGCCGAAGGGCAGTTCGCCGCGTAAGCTTCCCCTCTCCGTAGACACATGGAGCTAGACTCTCCGACGGCATCGC
>CAZIVR010000033.1:0-33435 GCA_964542745.1 uncultured bacterium | reverse complement strand
AGCTTCTCGCGGACTTCGTAGTGCACGATGCGCGTGCCGATCATGAACGGCTCCCTTGGGTCGGTGAGTTCCCGGATGTCCCAGCCGCCGCGGCCGAAAGGAGCCCGCACGCGAAAGTGGATCGCGGCACCGTACCACGACCAAGCGCGCGATTCAGGCGGCGGTCCGCGCCCGAAGAAAAATTCTCTTGGGGGCGCCCGAACTCTCGCGTAGCCTCGTTGCGCCTCGTCGCGCGCATCCGGGCGCCGGGAGAGGCCGCGGCCGCGGGAGCTTCGCCCGAGTTCGCACCGCGCTGGAGCGCCCGGTCCAATGTTCTCGGAGACTTCCCATGTCGCGTGCCGCCGCGTTGCGCCCGCTCCTGCCCCTTCTCTTCTGCCTGCCCCTGATCGGCTGCGCCGCCGGCTACGGCAACTACGGCCCGGGTGGGCTCCGCGACCGGATCGGGGAGCGGAGCAGGACCACGTACTCGGACGCCGGCCGGCCGGGTTACCTCCGCAAGACGACCTACCGATGGAAGGAAAGCTCGAGTTGGGCCGGCGCCCTCGCCTTCGGCGCGAGCATGGGGCGCAGTGAGGCGTCGCTCACGGGGATGCGCGACACGACGTACGAACGGGCCATTCAATGGCACAGCGACATCGTGGTGAACGCGGCGAACGACATGGCCGCTTTTGGCCTCACGATCGGCTACTTCAGCACGGACTTCGAAGGCAGCCCCGTCGCGCTCGACTATTCGGGCATCACGCTCGGGCCCATGGTGTTCCTGCGCGTCATGCCTTTCATCAGCGTGGACGGCTCGATCGCCCGGGTGTTCGGCTCGCTCAAGGACCGGGACGGCTACTACTTCAAACCGGTCTTCAATTTCATGGACTCCAAGCAACCGCTTCCCGGGTGGCGACGCGAAGCGCACGTGAACCTGATCCCGATCCGCACGGAGGAGCTCGACCTCGGGATTCGGGTCGGCTACCAGATCACCGAGACCGAGGAGAAGCAGGTCTACGCGATGCCACGCAAGTTCAAGAGCCAGGGCCCGATCTTCGAACTGCTCGCGTTCGTGTTCTAAAGGAGGCCCATGGGAGATCCAGCGAAGGCTTACCTGTTTCGGCCCGGCGAGAGCGAGGTGCGCTGGATGGGCGTGACCGAGACGCACTTTCTCGCCACCGGCGCGCTTACCGGCGGGGAGTTCGGCCTGGTCGAGGAGACGTCGAACCACGGCATCAGCGTTCCGCTCCACCGGCACGACGAGGACGTCGAATCGTTCTACGTGCTCGAAGGCAGCATCGCGTTCTTCCTCGGTGAGCAGCCGGCGACGATCGCCCCGGCCGGATCGTTCGTCCACATTCCGCGCGGAACGGTCCACGGCTTCCGCATCGAATCGAAGCACGCCCGCTACCTGATCCTGACCACCCCTCGCCATGCCGAGTTCTACCGTGCCATCTCCGGTCCTGAGAAACACGCGGAGATCACGGGCGAGATGATCGGCAAGGCGTGCCGGGAGTTCGGCATCACCTTCGTGGGGCCACTGCCGACAGCGGGGTGAGCGTGGGGGAGTTTCTCGTGGGCTCGCGACCCGCACGCCTGGGCGGTCGCGGAGGCGTCATCGCGCCAGCGAGCCGAACGGAGCCCCGGGTTACCGAAGCTGAATCGAGTGGCGCGTGAGCTGGCCGGAAGGCGTGCGCAGGCACCAGAAATACAGGCCCGGCGGCGCGGCGCGACCGGCCTCGTCGCGTCCGTCCCAGCGCGCGGAGTGGGATCCGGCCGGCATCGGCCCCGAGGCCAGCGTCCGCACCCGCCGGCCGAGCGCGTCGCACACGGTCAGATCGACCGGGCCGGCCCCGGACAACGCGAACTCCACCGCACTCGCCCCTCTCGCCGGATTGGGCGTGGGCGCGCCGAGAGCCACTCCCCGGACGCCGGGCGTGATGGGAACGGCGGTCGTCTGATTCGCCAGCTGACCGATTTCGGCAGCGCTGAGCGCGCGGTTGTAGATGCGCACGTCATCGATCTTTCCCCAGAACGACTCGTAGATCCCGGGCATGTCACCGCCGATCACGAGCGGACGCGTGTCCGCCACCATCGTGATCGCACGGGCCTGGGTGCCGTTCAGTACACCGTTCACGTACTGCCGCTCGTTCGCACCATCGTAAGTCACGGCCACGAACGTCCAGGTGTTCAACGCGAACGCGTAGGCGGACCCCCCCTGCGTACCCCAGGTGTTGAACGCCGCGCCGAACCCGTACAAGTCACCCGACATCCGGTACATGAAAGCGTTCTCGCTCGAGTTCGACTTCATCAAGAGCGGCCAGAACGCGGCCCCCACCCTGCTGTTGCCGTAGAGGAGGATCCAGGCGGCCATCGTGATCTGGTTGGTCGGCGATTCAAGACTGACCGAGCTCGGGATCGTGATCTGGCTGTTGATTCCGTTGAAGAGGTAGGCGCTGTTGGCCGCGCCGGCATGGCCGGTGGTGAGGCCCGTATTGGCGTTGGGGATGCCGTGGTTGCCGTTGCCGCTCGCGTCGAGCGCGTTCCCATCGAATGGATAGTAGGCAATCAGCCCCGAGGTGAGATCGGCGGAAGCCGTGGCGGTGTTGAGGGCCAGCGACAGCGCGGTTGTGGCGAGCCAGGCAACTCTCATGGCGATCTCCTTTCGGGGCCGACCGCCGGGCGGGACCCCGGCGGAAGTGCGAACCACGCCCCGGCACAGGGTCACCGGCGGGGCGGTGGACTCGATGTAGGACGACCGACCGCGCTCTTTGTCAGCCGCCCCGCAATTGGGGCGGTCGGCAACCGGTTCGATCCCGCCCGCACAGCGGCGTCGCAAATGGGCCACCGGCGCGCGGGCGCTGTGGCGCGCCAGCCTCAGCAGCCGCTCGAGTTCTTCGCTTCCCGACCCCACGCAGGGGCCGAGCCCGGAGGCGGGCAACCGTCTACCGCCCCATCGCCCTCCCCGTCACCGTCCCGCTGCTCCACGCCCACTGGAAGTTGAATGCGAGCCCCGGGCATGGCGCATGAATCGCACTGCGGCGGAAGGGCGCGTCGTTGCTGGGAATCGCCGGCCTTGAGTCGGCGCATTCGGACCTATAGATTCCGGCATAGGCAAGTAGAATAGGCACACTTCAGACACAACCGGGCGCGGCCGCGCCGATGCGTTCAGGGTTTGCCCTGGGCAGCAATTCAGCGGGGCCGCGACCAGTCGGAGCCAGCCGGGTCGCAAGAGCCTCCATCGCGAGACTAAGCCGCCGTACGAGCGGCCCCTCCCCCCAAGGGGCCGCTCGCCCTCCGGCCCCCGAGCCGGCACGCCTGATTCCCCCGGCGCGCAGGGATGACCATGGGCGGCGGGTTGCGATGCCAGCCGTCCCCTCATGAGGAGGGCGGCAGTGCCCCCGAAGAACGGCTCCAATGGCAGCAAGGGTGCTCCCGCCTACGGCCCCGGCAACCCGCACCCACTATCCGTGCTGCGGACCGAGCTCGTCTGGGAAGGCAAGTACGACGAGTACGGGAACCGCCGAGAGGTGGACGCCGCGGGACTCGCGATGCCGCTTCAGCGCATCGAGACCGTGGACGAGCCGCGCTCGCGCGCCGAGTCGCAGGGCGAGCTGTTCGACGCGAAGAAGTCCCACCTGGACGACTTCCGGAACATGCTCATCTGGGGCGACAACAAGCTCGTCCTCGCGTCTTTGCTCAAGGAGTTCCGCGGGAAGGTGGACCTCATCTACATCGACCCGCCGTTCGACGTGGGCGCGGACTTCACGATGACCGTCCCCTTTGGCGAGGGTGATGGCACCACAGACAAGGACCAGTCGGCACTCGAAATGGTCGCTTACCGTGACATGTGGGGTCGCGGAATGGACTCCTACCTTCACATGCTCTACGAGCGACTCGTTCTCATGCGCGAGCTGCTCACTGAGCATGGGTCGCTCTATGTCCACTGCGACTGGCATGTCGGTCACGGCATTCGCCTCGTCATCGACGACGTATTTGGAGCAAATGCTTTTGACACGGAGATTGTCTGGAAGAGTACTTCGGCACACGCCAACAACAGGACCTACGGCAACATCCACCAGACCATCTTCTTCTACGCCAAGTCCGGTTCCCCAGCTCATTTCAGCACTCAGTACGTTCCTTACGAGGATGACTACGTCCAAGCCTACTACCGTTACCAGGACCCTGATGGGCGTCGCTTCATGTCGGGGGACCTGGTCGGTCATGCAGGCGTGAATCCCACCTACGAGTGGCGCGGCATCACGCGGCCGTGGCGCTTCCCAAGCCACCGTCTGGACGAGCTTGATGCAGCGGGCAAGGTCTTCTGGACAAGAAATGGGTTCCCACGCCTCAAGCGCTATCTCGACGAGGCCAAGGGCATGCCGGCGCAGTCACTTTGGCTCGACAAGAGCACGCAGTACATCGTGTCGTGGACTGACGAGAGCGTGGGGTTTGCGACTCAGAAGCCGACCTCGTTACTCAGGCGCATCATTTCCGCATCCTCACCTGAGAATGGACTAGTCCTCGATGCGTTCTGTGGTTCGGGGACGACTCTGGTCGCGTCCGAGTCCCTCGGGCGTCGCTGGATTGGCTGCGACCTGGGTCGCTGGGGTATTCACCTTAGCCGCAAGCGGCTCATCGACCTCCAGCGCAAGCTGCACGACGAGGGCAAGCCCTACCGCGCCTTCGACGTCTTCAACCTTGGGCGCTACGAGCGACAGTGGTGGCAGAAGGAACGACTCCAAGGCGCCGACGAAGAGCACCGACGCGTGGTGCTTGAGTTCTACAAGGCCGAAGTGCTCTCGAATGCCCCCTCCCCGCTGCTCCACGGGCGTAAGGGGCCGGCCTTCTGTCACGTGGACGGCATCGACGGCTACTTCACACGCAAGGAGGCGCGCGCCGTCGCCGAGGCTGCGCAGGCGGCCGGCGCGAAGGAAGTGGCCTGCCTCGCGTGGGAGTTCGAGATGGACCTGCGCATGGAGTGCGACGCGCTCGAACGCGAGTTCGGCGTGCGCATCAAGCTCATCCAGATTCCCCGCGAAATCATGGAGAAGAACCGCAAGGAGCCGCCACCGTTCCTCGAAGTCGCGAGCCTCGAAGCCGAGCCGGTGTACCGCAAGAACGCCGAGGGCAAGCGCGTCGTGGACATCAAGCTAAAGCGCTTCCACCCGTCGCTCGCCGAGGTGCCGTCGAAGGAGCTGGAGGCGCTCCAGGAGCGCGCGGCCAGGTCGGGCTTCGACTTCATCGACTTCTGGGCAGTGGACTTCGACTACAAGGCGGGCCAGCCCTTCAACCACCACTGGCAGGACTACCGCACGCGCAAGGACCGCTCGCTCAAGACCGTCTCCGAGCAGGAGTACGTGTACCCGAAGAAGGGTCGCTACACGGCGTGCGTGAAGGTTGTGGACATCTTCGGCTGCGACACCTCCATCACGGTCGAGGTGGTGTGTGACTAGCCCCGTCGTCAATCTCGCGGCGCTGGAGCCGCTCTACGGCCCCTCCGACGTTCCGAACCTGCATCGGGTCAAGGCCAAGGTCCAAGGCCAACCCGCCGAGGTCCGCAAGGGCCGACGCCCGTCGCCCGTGGCCATCGCGCAGGACCTGCGCCGCTACGTCGCCGAGTGGCGCGAGGCGCAGTACCCGGGCGCTTCCGACACGAGTCAGGAGCTGCTTCACCACTGGTTCGGGCAGAGCCACGAGGTCTCCGCGCCCGATGGTTCGCGCTACCCGTTCAGCTACTACTTCTGCCAGCGCGAGGCCATCGAGACGCTCATCTACCTCCACGAGGTCCGCGGCATCCGCACGCTCTCGGGGCTAACCGACGAGTTCGGGCTCGCCGAGCCCGAGGACCGCCGCATCGCTGCACTCGGCATCCACCCCGACGAGGACCTCTGGCCGCGCTACGCGTTCAAGGTCGCCACCGGCGCCGGCAAGACGAAAGTCATGAGCCTCGCCATCGTGTGGAGCTACTTTCACGCGCTGCGCGAGTCGGACTCGCCGATGGCCCGGCACTTCGTGCTCGTCGCCCCGGGCATCACCGTGTTCGAGCGGCTCAAGGAGGACTTCGGTGGCGGCGTCATCTTCGACCGCGACCCGCTCATCCCCTCCGCGTGGCGTGGTGACTGGAACGTCTCGGTCGTGCTCCAGGACGAGGCCGCCGGTGCCGCGACCGGCGGAGTCATCTACCTCACCAACATCCATCGCCTCTACGACCCGAACCGCCGCACGCGCGAAGCCGAGACCTACGACTTCATGGGACCGGCGGTCTCGAAGGCCAAGGCGCTCGACACGGCACAGGCGCTGCGCGACCGCATCACCTCGCACCCGCGACTCATGGTGCTGAACGACGAGGCCCACCACGTCTGGGACCCAGACTCCGCCTGGAACGAGGCCATCGACTTCCTGAACGAGACCACCCGTAAGCGCGGCGGTGGACTCGTGGCCCAGCTCGACTTCTCGGCCACGCCGAAGGACGACAAGGGGGCCGTGTTCAAGCACGTGGTGGTGGACACGCCCCTGGGCGAAGCCGTGGATGCCGGCATCGTCAAGACTCCGATCATCGGACGCGGCGACAAGCTCGTGGAGCAGGGGTCAGATAACGCCGGGCAGAAGTACGAGCACCACCTGCTCGTGGGCTATCGGCGCTGGCTCGCGTCCAAGGACGAGTGGGACAGGTCGGGTAAGAAGTCGCTCTTGTTCGTCATGACCGAGAACACGGAGGCGGCGGACCAAATCACGCGCCGCCTCAACGGCGACCCGCTCTTTCGCGAGCTGAACGGCAAGACCGTCAACCTGCACACGAACCTCAAGGGCAAGCTCAAGAAGCGCGGCAAGGGCGCGACGGCGTTCTACGAGTTCATCGAGAGCGAGAAGGAGATCAGCGACGACGACCTGCGCGAGCTGCGCAAGCTCTCGCGCGAGCTGGACGACAGCAGCAGCCCATACCGCTGCATTGTCTCGGTGCTCATGCTGCGCGAAGGCTGGGACGTGCGGAACGTCACGACCATCGTGCCGCTCCGCCCGCTGACGGCGAAGTCACGCATCCTCCCCGAGCAGACACTCGGCCGCGGACTCCGGCGCATGACGCCGCCCGGCCCCGGAGCGCCCGCCGAGGTGGTCTCGGTCGTGGAGCACCCGTCGTTCATCGGGCTCTACGAGGAGCAGCTCAGCCAGGAAGGCCTGCCGCTCGAAGTCGTGGACATCGAGCAGGTGCCCCGCACGACAGTGACCATCTACCCTGACCCGAGCAAGGACCTCTCGAAGCTCGACCTCGTTATCCCTCGGCTCTCCCCCGGCTACAGCACCTCGTCATCGCTGGAGGGCCTCACGTTCGAGGCCGTGCGCGACGAGTTCAAGCGAGCCGGCTTCAAGCCACTGCCGCTCGGGACGCCGGTCAAGACCGACATCCAGTACGAGGGCCGCCACCTCATCACCGACGAGGTGGTGGAGCGAATGAAGATTTCGCTGCCGCTCCTGAGCGACGGCATGGGCGCGGTCTCGTTCTTCCGGCAGGAACTGGAGCAGGCCGCGCGCATCCGCGGCCAGCATGCCGTGCTCGCGCCACTCATCGACCGCTTCCTCTGCGAGGTGCTCTTCGGCGAGCGGGTGACGCTCTACGACCAGAGAGTCCTGCCGCGGCTCTCGCACCCGGACGTGCGCGAGCACATCCGCGCCACGTTCCTGCCACTCATCCTCAAGGCCATCACCCGGCAGGAGCAGCGACTGCCCGAGGAGGCTCCGAAGTCCGTGACCGCTTGGAAGCCCTATCAGGCCACGCACTCGGAACGCCGCCCCACCGCCAGCTCACCGCGCACCCCCTTCAACCTGGCGCCTTGCGAGAACCAGCTTGAGATGGCCATGGTCCAGTTCCTCACGAAGGCCAAGGACGTCGCCGCCTTCGCCAAGAACGCCGGCCCGCAGGCGCTGCGCATGGACTACCTGACGGCGGATGGCCGCCGCTCCACCTACACGCCCGACTTCATCGTTCGCGACGCAGGCGGCACCTACTACGTCGCCGAGACAAAGGGCCGCGCGGACTCCGACGTCGCCGCCAAGGCACGCGCTGCGGTCGAGTGGTGCAAGGCCGCCTCCGCGTCCGACAAGAAGGCCAAGTGGGAGTACCTGTACGTCCCCGAGAAGGTCTTCGAGGGTGCGAGCGGTGTCTCCGTGGATGAGCTGGCCCGCACCTGTCGGCCGTCGCTCGCACTGCTGCTCAAGCAGGCCACGGAGCCGCAGCAAACCCTCAGGCTCCTTGTGACCGAAGAGAACAAGATTGCGGAGCAGGTGAAAGGCTTCATTCAATCGGCAGCATTCGCAGCGCTTCCCTCCCGATACAAGAAGGCTATCGCCGATTCCGCCGGGCTCTTTCTCTTCCTCGAGAAGAAAGACAATTCAGCCTTCGGCCCCTGCTTCCAGCCCCTGCTCGGTCCGATTGACCACGCGGCCGAGTCACTGATGCGCGGCAGGCTTGAAGCCGACGTGCCCACTGCCGCGGCCGAGCAGCGCGACTACTTCGACCCAGACCTCTCGAAGCTCCAGAAGACGCAGGCCACATTCCTCAAGGACAAGGCCGGCCTGCTCAGGAAGCTCATCGTTCACCGGAGCCCGCTCATGCCCACGGGCGTGCTGCTCTTCTGCCTCGACTACGCCGCCAAGCCCGACGAGGCCCTGCCCGGCGTGTTCGCCACCGTGCGCACGAAGTTCGCGCCGCTCTCGAAGACCGAGATGCCCAAGCTCGTGAAGGGCTTTTACGACTTCCGGAACACCTACATCGCGCACGCTAGGGCCGAACTGACCGATGCCGCCAAGGCGCGGGAGGCGCTCGGGCACTGGGTGCGAACGCTGCTAGCGCTGCATGAGGCAGCGGGTGGCAACCCATGAGTCACCGCACCTTCCTCCTGCTCGATGCCAACGTTGTGGCCGGCTACTACCTTCCTCGGTCCCTGAACTCGAAGCGTGCATGCAGCCGTATCGAAACACTCCTCGACTTCGCGCGCTCGGGCCGCTCACAGTTCTTCCTGTACCTACCCAACTTCTGTATCGCTGAGGTCTTCAGCGTCTTCATGAAGTACGCGCTAAGCAAGTGGAATCGGCACGTCAAGAAGAAGGGACTGGGCACTCTCGACCGTCGAGTCTACGAGAGCCTCGTTCGGCAGTTCGAGAAAGACATCCACAACGGGCAATTCATCAACCAGTACGAGTTGTCCCGGTACCATGTGCTCGGCATCAATTTCGTCGCCCCCATCGACCACTACTTCCAGATTTCCCGAGCTGGGCGCACACCTAAGACCCGCAGGCGACTGCCGTCTCCCATGGGAAGCTTCGACCATCTGCTGATTTCGATGGGCGTCCAGCTCGCTCATGTGCATGGCGCAGACCGCGTTGTCCTCGTATCGGCCGATGACCGCCTCTGCGACGTGCTAGCGAGATGCAAGAAGCCGATGCCAGTCCGCACGGTGAAAAAGCTCAAGCTCGAGATCGGTGAGAAGGCGACTGGCAGGAACTTTTCGCCCACCCTGTTTCCAGAGCATGTCAACCTCAAGTCCGCGACGAATGCGGATCTTCGAGCGGTGCTTGGCCAGTGGCCTTTGCCAGCGACGAAGCCTGCCAAGGCCTATCGCTGGTTGAAGTAGTCCCCACGGTGTTTGGATTGTTCTCCAATCTGGATTCGGAATCCCGATCCGCATGCTCGTGCACGTGATTGATGTATCCTGTCCGCTCGGATTGCCCCCCGAGCTACCTTTACGAAGGGAAGCGGTCATATGAGCAAGGAATCACGCAGGGCTCTAATAACCAGAATTGAGGCGGCAAGAGGCAGCCGTGTGCTTGCCTACGTGACAGGCGACCGCCCTCCAGTGCCAGCGCAAATCGGCGACGACTCGATCCGCCCCATGTACGAGCAGCTACGCGCCCTAGGAAGGGTCGAGAAGCTCGACGTATTCCTGTACAGCCGAGGTGGAGCTATTGACGTGCCCTGGCGGCTGGTGACAGCGTTTCGACAGTGGACGAAGGAGTGGAACATCCTGATTCCCTTCCGCGCGAACAGCGCGGCGACCCTCACGGCTTTGGGAGCCGACCACATCGTCCTAGGGGTGCATGGCGAGCTTGGCCCAATCGACCCGATCATGAGTATCCGACGAATGGTTCCTGGGCCGGGCGGCGGACAAGGCACTTTCGTTCAGGATCAGGTTAGTGTTGAAGACGTCATGGCCTACATGCGCTTCGCTCAGGAGCGCGGAGGACTGTCCGACCAAGCAGCGTTGACTGCAAGCCTCACCAAGCTCACCGACAAGCTCGACGCGGTTGCGCTAGGGAATGTGTATAGGACCCACTCGCACATCCGTGATATCGCTCGACGCGTCCTACTGTCGCGCAACGAGCCCGCCGACGAGCAGAAGCTGAAGCAAATCGTCGAGTCGCTGGCGGAGAAGGTCTATGCGCACGGGCACGCGATTGGAATCAAAGCCGCGACGGAACTCGGTCTTCCGGCTGAAGCTGCCTTGCCAGAACTTGACCAGCTCATGTGGGACCTCTTCTTGGAATACGAACAGGACCTCAAGCTATCGACCCCGATTGACCCGGGAACCGTGGCGAGGTCAGCAGATCTTTACACGGAGGAAGCTGCCATCGCGGTCATAGAGACGGCACGGATGACTCACGAGTTCGTCGGGCAGATTGAAGTACGTGCCGTGCGTCAGATGCCGGGGAATCTTCAGGTCGCATTCAACCTGAACCTCCAACTTCCACCAGGAGTGGACCCCGCCACGTTGCCGGCGAACATGCAGCAGGTGTTTCAGCAAATTCAGCAGGCAATCGCGCCTCAGGCACACCAAGCAGTAGTGGAAGCGCTCAAGCAGCAAGCGCCTGTGATTGGCGTAGAGGCAGGGTTTCGCGGCGCGAGTTGGAGGCGGTCGGACTAGATTCCGACGGCCATCGTCAAGCCCGGCGCGATCGTGCTTGAACCGAGTGGGAGCACCTGTGTTTCGGGCGTCTCTCCAACTCGCCCATCCACTTCGGCAGGGGGAGCCTCAGCAGGCGCCAGAGGCTGCGAAAACTCGAAGAGAGAGTTCTCGACCAGCTTGAAGGTGAAGTCAATTCTGACGTGCATACGCGCCTCCGTCGGGAGCGGGAGCTTCTCAAGCAGAAGCACCGCCGGAGCGGCCGAGAGATAGTAGCGGACCCCTCTTTGAGCCGTCAACGGATTCCGGTTCCTCAGAGAGCGTTTTCGGCCGCGTTCAGCGCGGTCTTTAGCCACGTTTCGCCTCTTCACTCTTCGGGTCGACGGTCGTTACGGCTCATCCGTGCAACACTCCCGATTGGGGGTCCCGGGGCTTGTTGGAAGGTTCTGGCATCGTTGCGGCCCCGAGGGGATGCCGATGTTCACGAAGGCGATTGCTGGTCGGGTCCCCGAAACGATCAGGTTCCTCAAGACTTGGTCGCCCCGATTTCAGTGCACAGAGCTAGCGCCGACTTGCATCGTCGCCCAACTCAAGGTGAAACGCCCTTCCCCCCAAAATCCACCCCCCTCCCCGCCACGCTTCCCGAGCTCCACGCCCACTGGAAGTTGAATCCCCCCAGCCTGCCCTCCACGTCGAGCACCTCGCCGCAGAGGTAGAGCCCCGGACACCGCCGCGACTCGAGCGTCGAGGGATCCACTTCGGATAGCGGCACGCCGCCGGCCGTCACCTCGGCCTTCTCGTAGCCGAGCGTTCCGTCCACGCGCAGCGGGCGCGCGACGAGGCGCTCGATCAGCGTGGCGCGCGCCTCGCGCGGCACCTGGCTCATCCACTTCGCCGGGCCCACGCCGGCCTCGGCGGCGAGCTGGATCGCGAGCCGCTCGGGCATGCGCGCGGCGAGGAAGCGGCGCAGCGTGCGCTTGGGCTCGCGCGCGGCCTCGAGCCACGCCCTTTCCCACGACTCGGCGGTCTCGCCGGGAACGGCGCTCATCGTCACCTCGATGGTGTGGCGGCCGGCGCCGGCGTCCTCGGCGGCGCGCAGCCAGTGGCGCGACAGGTCGAGTGCCGCGGGGCCGCTGTAGCCGAAGTGGGTCCACAGCATCGAGCCGCGCACGCGCTCGGCGATCCGGCCGTCCACGCGCAGCGCCAGCTCCACGTCGGCGGTCATCCCCTGCAGCATCACGCACCACGGATCGTCCGAGGTGAGCGGCGTGAGCGCGGGCACGGGCGGAGTGAGCGTGTGGCCGAGCGCGAGTGCCAGCGCGTAGCCGGTGCCGTCGCTCCCGGTGCGCGGGAACGAGAGCCCGCCGGTGGCGAGGATCACGGCGTCGGCTTCGAGCCACTCGTCGGGTTCGGCCGCCGGCAGCGGCCACTCGATCCGCCCCACCTCGGCCACGCGGGCGCCGAACGCGCTGGCGTCGGCCACCCGCTGGATGCCGAGCCGGAAGCGCGCCGCGCCCCCGGCGCCCGGCTCCACCCGTACCACGCGCGCCCCGCTTCGCAGCGTGACCCCCGCCCGCTCGCAGGCGGCGAGCAGCGCGTCGAGCACGGTCTGCGCGTCGTCGCTCTCTGGAAAATACTTGCCGGTCTCCTCGAGCTTGAGCGGCACGCCAAGCTCGCGCTCGAACCACTCGCGCGCCTGCTCGGGCGTGAAGGCGCGCAGGATGCGCGCGACCACGTTGCGGGAGCCGCCATGGAAGTCGGCGGCGGCGACCTCGCGGTGGGTCACGTTGCAGCGGGTCCCGCCCGACATGAGGATCTTGAGCCCCACCTTCGGGTGGGCGTTCAGGAGCGTCACGCGCGCCCCGGCCTCGGCGGCGCGGATCGCGGCGGTGAGCCCGGCGGCGCCGGCACCGACCACGGCGATCCGCCGGGGCCCGCGCTCCTCCCCTTCCCCGCTCACGACCTCGTCCGCTGGTCGCCCCGCGGCTCCGCGGGCGCCCCGCGCCGGAACAGGGCGTGCTCGACCAGGTGCATGCCGGCGTCCGAGAGGGTCTTCAGCCCGATGAACAGCGGCAGCGCGAGGTCGGTGCGGCTGCTCCCGAAGATGATCGCGAGGTGCATGGGGATGATGCGCAGGTAGGGGTAGAACATGATCGTGCCGAGGTTGGGCTTCCGGTCCTTGAAGTCGCGCCCCTCGTTCCACCACAGAGAGTAGCCGTGCGCGAGCGCGAACCCGAGCACGCCGACCACGATCCCGATCAGGTCGGCGAAACCGGTGACGCCTCCGAACCGCCCGGAGACGAGGAAGATGAAGTAGCCGAAGTGGAAGAACCCGTAGTGGAACGCGAAGAACGTCGCCGTGGACCGCTTGCCGGCCTCGGTCTCGGGGACCGGGCGGTCGCCCGAGGTGAATCCCGCGGTCGAGAACTCGCGCAGCCGCAGCATTCGGATCACGTTGGCGATCCCGATCACCACGCTCTGGCCCCAGTAGATCCACAGCAGCGGCCCGACGGACCAGTCGTTGGCGAGCGCGGCGGCGAGCGTGACGAGGTTGCCGAACAGGATCCCGTAGAGCGAGCGGTCGGCGAGCGGACCCTCGGAATCGAACCAGCGCGGGGCGGCCATGCGGCGAAGCTAGCCGACGGCCGCCCCCCGCGCGAGCGGGTCGCTCCTAGGGCGCGCCCGCGCTCACCGACGTGAGCCGCTCCCGCTCGGCCCCCCGGCCGGTGCCGATCACGGTGCCCTCGTCGTCGGTGATCACGATCTCGAGTTCGGCGTCCATCCCGAGGAAGCCGTCGCGCCCGTACCAGAGGACCACCGAATCGTTGGGACCGAAGAGCGACGAACGCACACGAATGCGCCACGCCGGCCGGCGCTCGCCCCCGACGAGGAGCGTCTCGTGCCGCTCCACGTGCGCGGAGAAGATCGGATCGTGATGGTCGTCCGTCTCCGGCCGGATCGCCCACTCGGCTCCCACGTGGAGCGGGTAGCGCAGGCGCGTGAGGATCGTGGCCCCGAACCCGCGCGCCTCCGCTCCGGGAGTCTCGCGCCGGAAGCCAGCGAGCCGCGCGGCCATCGCGCGTTCGAGGCTCGCGAGGAATCGGTCATCCGGAATTCGCGCGGGGACTTTTCGCCCGTTGAGCCCCGCGACCGCCGCCAGCACCACGGCGCGCGCCTCGGCGGCGGCCGCCTCGCTCGCGTGCGCTCCGCGGATTTCGCCGCAGGGGAACGTCGGCGTGGGATACACCTCGAGCTCGTACAGCCCGTCGCGATCCTGCCGGAGCGGCAGCCACCAGAGCAGCGGCGTTTCCTGGCCATCGAGGTGCGCGACGCTCTGCTCGATCCACCACGGCGTCCCCTCCCGCCGGACTTCGCACTCGAGGGTCCGAACGATGTCGTAGCCGATGGTGCCCCGGAACGCGGCGGTGTCCCCGAGCGGGCGCGCTTCGGTGTAGACCTCGCGCCGATACGTCCAGCGATTGCCCGGCGCCAGCGGGTAGAAGCCGCCCGGATCCCGCGACGGGGACGTGCGTGATGCGCCCGCCCCGTCGGTGCGGATGGCCCCGGGGGAGGGCTGGGAGACGTGGCGGTCGCCCGGCGAGCATCCCGGGGCTCCGAGCGCGATCAGGAGGGCGGCCAGGCCGATTCCGGCCCGGGCCTGCGGGGTCGAGGGAGACATGGCTACCTCCGCGAGGGCCCGCCGCGAGGGCGGGCGTCCGTTCACCGTACCCCGCCGCCGGTGGCGCGGTTCCGGCGAGGGGCGCCTTCCGACGGCCGGGCACCTGGAGCCCGCAGGTTCCAAGGGCCCCGTGCGAGCACTAGTCTCTCTCCACCAACCGGTGCGACGCCAGCGCTCCCGTCAGCAGCTCCCCGTCCAGCGTCACGTAGAGCGTGCCGTCGCTCACCGAGAGATCGAACGCCACCCGGCGTTCGAGGCGTGCGGCCAGCGCCGCCACCAGCGCGCGATCCAGCCCGTACAGCTCGATTTCCCCGGCCCGGTGGATGCGCTCGCCGGCGAGCGACTCCCAGTAGCGCGCGGCGTCGTGGTGCGTGTACACGGCCACGCGCGGCGCGGCCTTGCTGGCCCGGTGGAGCCGCGCGGCGTCGGGGGCGCCGATTTCGATCCACGCCCGGATCGCGCCGGTCAGGTCGCGCACCTCGAGCGCCGGCTGGTCGGGCTCGGCGAGGCCCTTGGAGAACGCGAGTCCCTCCTGTCGCTCCAGGCATAAAGCCAGCACCCGGGCGCACAGGAACTCCTCGCTCTCGGAGGGGTGCCGCGCCGCGCGCAGCTCGAGCGTCTCGTAGACGCCGCGGTCCACGTGCGAGAGCTGGATGGTGAACTGGTGGATGGTGGCGCCGAGAGCCAGCGGTTGCCTCGCGATCGGGTGGGGTGAGTGCCGGGGGGCGATTCTGTCATAGTCGCCCGCCCGACCGATCGTTCCCCCTCCGGGAGTCCCGTCCGCCCATGCCCCTGCTGAGCCTCAACGACGTCCACCTCACGTTCTCGGGCCCGCCGCTCCTCGACGGGGTCGGGCTCCAGATCGAGGAGGGCGAGCGGATCGGCCTGCTGGGCCGCAACGGCGCGGGCAAGTCCACGCTCCTCCGGATCCTCGAGGGCGCGCTCGCGCCCGACTCGGGCGAGGTGGTGCGCTCGCCGCGGCTCACGGTCGCGAGCCTCCCGCAGGAGGTCCCGCACGACCTCGCGGGCAGCGTGCGCGACTACCTGCACGAGGCCTGCGGCGTGACTACCAGCCACCGCTCGTGGGAGATCGAAACGCGCATGGACCAGGCGGCGCACGACCTCCGGATCGAGCTGGACGCCCGCGTCGAGACGCTCTCGGCGGGCTCCAAGCGCCGGGTGCTGCTGGCGGCGGCGTTGGTGCGGGATCCCGACCTGCTGATCCTCGACGAACCCACCAACCACCTCGACACCGCCACCATCGAGCACCTCGAGTCGGCGCTCGCGCGGCGGCGGGGCTCGCTGGTGTTCGTCACCCACGACCGGCGCTTCCTCGCCGATCTCGCCACCCGCATCCTCGATCTCGACCGGGGCCGCCTGCGCAGCTACCGCACCAGCTACGACGCCTACCTGCTCCAGCGCGACGACGAACTGCGCGTCGAGGCGGATCAGGCGGCGCTCTTCGACAAGAAGCTGGCGCAGGAGGAGGCGTGGCTGCGGCAGGGCATCAAGGCGCGGCGTACCCGCAACGAGGGCCGGGTGCGCGCGCTGCAGGCGCTCAGGCTCGAGCGCGGCGCGCGCCGCGACGAGACGGCGCGCGCGAGGGCCCAGATGCAGGAGGCCGACCGCTCGGGCCGCAAGGTGCTGCGCTGCGAGGGCGTCGGCGTCGCCTACGGCGACACCCCCATCGTGCGCGGCCTGACCCTCACGATCCTGCGCGGCGACCGGATCGGCATCCTCGGGCCCAACGGCTGCGGCAAGACCACGCTGATCCGGCTGCTGCTCGGGGAGCTGGCGCCGCTCGAGGGCACGGTGACCGCGGGCACGAAGCTGGAGGTGGCGCACTACGAGCAGCTCCACGACGTGCTCGACGACTCGAAGACCGTGAAGGACAACATCGGCGAGGGCCGCGAGGTGGTCACGGTGAACGGCGCCGAGCGGCACGTGGTCGGCTACCTCGGGGACTTCCTGTTCACGCCCGAGCAGGTGCAGGGGCCGGTCACGCGCCTCTCGGGCGGCGAGCGGCGGCGTCTGCAGCTCGCGAAAATCCTGTCGCGGCCCTGCAACCTGCTGGTGCTGGACGAGCCGACCAACGACCTCGACCTCGAGACGCTGGAGCTGCTCGAGGAGCTGCTCGCGGAGTTCCAGGGCACGCTGCTCGTGGTCTCGCACGACCGCGCGTTCCTCGACAACGTGGTCACCTCGACGCTGGCGTTCGAGGGCGGCGGCGTGTGGCGCGAGTACGTGGGCGGCTACGAGGACTGGCTGCGCCAGCGGCCCGCCGCGGCGCCGGCCGCGGGTGCGCGCGCCGCCGCGAAGCCCACCCGCTCGGAGCGGGCCCCGGCGGCCCGCCGGGCCGGCCACAAGGAGCGCCGCGAGCTGGGCGAGCTGCCCCGCAAGATCGAGGGACTCGAGGCCGAGCGCCGGCTCCTCTTCGAGCGCATGGCCACGCCCGAGTTCTACGCGGGCCCCGGCGCCGAGATCGCCCGCGCGCGCGCGCGGCTCGAAACACTCGAGGAGGAGATCCGCGCGGCCTACGCGCGCTGGATGGAGCTGGAGAGTCTTTCGTCGGGCGGCAAAGGCTGATCCGGACCATCCGCTCGCCCTTCGAACCGAATCCGGCTCACTCCTCCCCCTGCCTCCGAGCGAGTTCCGCTCGCGCCGAGTTCGCGGGACCGGACTGGCCCAGTCGGTCGTAGAGCGCCGTCATCTCGCGCAGGGTGTAGGTGTCGGTCCGCGGCCCGATCGCGGGGAGCCACGCCCGGGCCGCGAGCTCCGTTCGGCCGAGTCCGAGCTGGGCCCAGCCGAGTCCGAGCCTCGCCTCGACGTGGTTCGGATCGAGCGCGATCGCGCGTTCGTAGGCGAGGACCGCCTCCTCGAGGCGCCCGGTGCTCCGCAGCGCTTCGCCATACCAGTGCCACGCGGGCGGGCGGAGCAGCCCGCCCGCGAGCGCCTTCTCGACGTGCTCGATCACCCCCGCCGGGTCGTCCCGCGCGAACGCGTGCGCGGCGAGAATGGAGTGGCTCTCCGCCGCCTGCGCCGCGGGCAGGTACTGGATCTGGGCGCGGGCACGATGGAGGCTCGCGAGCACCGGATCCGCGAACCACTCCGGGCGATTCCCGAAGCCCGGCCCGATCCGGTAGAGCACCCCCGGGTTCCGCTCGGAACGATGGATCGCGGTCAGGCCGGGCACCGCCGCGGTGGTGTCGAGCAGGAACGAGAACTCGGGCCGCACGAACGCCTCGTACCAGGAGTAATAGAGGTAGCGGGCATTCGCCCGGCGGGCGTGGTCCCCGAGTTCGGCGAGCGTCGTGACGCGCGGGAACGGAACGGTGGCGCGGCCGGCGTAGTGCCCGACCTGTCCCTTGCGGCTCATGACGAAGTCCCCGGCGCGGCTGTCGCGCCGGAGGACCCGGCCGGCCTCGATCACCTCGACCGGCTGGTTGCCCAGCAGCCGCTCCTGCAGTTCGAACGAGCCGCGCGCCGAGAACGCCAGCACCGCGAGGCCCAGCCCCCACGCGAGCGGGATGGTTGCGCGGCGCCACCGGACGAGCCCCCGCGGCGAAGCGAGTCCCACCCCGGCCATCGAGAGGTAGACCGGCGCGAGGGCCATCGAGTAGCGATCGCTGTAGAAGACGGGCGCGAGCGTCAGGAACAGGACGGCGCCGCTCGCCCACAACGGGAGCAGCGCCCGCCACGAGCCGTCCGCGATCGCGAGGCCGAGTCCCGCGAGGCACAGCAGCGCCGCCGGGAGCCCGAGCAGTTCGAGCCCGTCGCGGCGCAGGTGATCGGGCACCCGGCCGATCGCGTCCACGACCGTCGCCGCCAGGCCGCGGGCCGCCGCACCCGCCTCGTCGCGAGCCGCGGCCAGCGAGTCCGCCTGCGCGGCGGTCAGGTCCTGCACGTTCCGGGTCGCGTCGTTGACGGTGTAGAAGCTGCCGAACTGAGCGAAGAGCGATGCCCCGGGCCAGTGCCCCGCGGCGACCGAGGCGCCCCACCACGGGGCGGCGACCAGCGCGAATCCGGCGAGGTGAAGCGCGATGGCCCCGCGGCGGCCGGAACGCGGCGCCGGGGCAAGGCCCGCGTAGCACGCGACCGCGACGGGAACGAGATACGCGTAGTTGTAGCGCGTGAGAACGGCAAGTGCCGCGATCACTCCCGACGCGAGCGGGGCGAGGCGATGGCCGGACACGAGAATGGCGCGCAACGTGGCGGCCTGGAGGAGGAGTGCGAGCATGTCGGTGGTCGCCGAGTACGCATAGCGGAAGAAGACGCCGTTCGCCGCGAGCAACGCGACGGTCCACAGGGCGACCGTTCCGCCGCCGAGCCGGCGCAGGAGGTCCCGCCACAGGATCAGCGCGCCGACCGCGCTCGCCACCGAAATCAGGCGGGCCGCGGTGAACGGGTCCCGCACCACCAATCCGACCAGCGCGAGCGCGAATTCATAGCCGGGCCCGACCACCGGGTAGCGCGCGAAGTCGACTCGCCCGCCCTGGAGCAAGCGCGCGCCCTCGGCGTAGCCCCCGTAGAAGTCGCTCTCGGTCGAATAGTCGCCGACCACGTGCAGGCGGAAGGCGACCCAGGCGATCGCGGCCGCGAAGGCCGCGATCGCGGCCCACGACGCGGCGTCGATTCCCGCCGACCACGGGGCCCCGGGCGGCTCCGTGGCCCGGTGCCCGGCCACGGGTCGCCCGGACCCGGTCGGGGGTGAAGTGGAAATCCGTGGCGACATGGGTGGAGGCTACCGCACGGAAGGACTCGGGTGCGTCCTCGGGCAACCGTGGAGAGCGTCACGGGCGGGCCCGCCCCGGGCCGATCGGCTCCGGGGCGCGGGCGGGCCCCGTGCCGCTCATGCGGGGTCGCCGCCCGTCCGATAACCCGGGACAGACCGCCCGGCCGAGGGGCCCGTTCGCCACACCCTCATCGAGGTTTCACCGATGACTTGTTCCCGCACGTCCATCCCTGACGCAGGCCGCAGCGTGCGCAGCCTCGCGGCCATCCTGCTCGCAATGGCCGCTCTCGCCCCCGCCGCCCATGCCGCCGACTTCCGCTGGCGCGGCATGCTCGACGTGGTGCTCTCCGAGCACACGAACGCGTTCCACACCAACACGCTCACGCGCGGGGACAATCCGTACGACCCCTACCGCCTGCGCATGTTCGGCGAGTCCAAGGTCAACGACCAGCTGCAGGTGCTCTCGCAGTTCGTCTACGACGACGCCTCGGGCCTCTACGTGGACGGCGCCTACGCGATCTTCACGCCGTGGGCCTCGCGCGACCTGCACGTGATGGCGGGCAAGCTCCCGTGGGCGGTCGGCACCTGGGGCCCGCGCACCTACTCGAACCGCAACCCGCTGATCGGGGCGCCGCTCATGTACCAGCACCACACCACGCTGCTCTGGTACGACCTCCCGCCCTCGGCCGACGCGCTGCTCGCCACCGCGGGCTCCGGGGCGCGCGGCGTGGATTACTACGGATTCCCGATGGGCACCGGCATGCCGCTGGTGGACGACTCGTACTGGGACGTCGGCCTCACGATCGCGGGCAGCCTGCGCCCGGTCGAGTTCGCGGTCGGCGGCGTCGCCGGCGCGCCGGGCTGGGGCAGCACGTCGCGCGACGACAACTCGGGCAAGTCGTTCCTCGGGCGCCTCGGATTCGCGCCCAACCCGTCGCTGCGCCTCGGCGTGTCGGGCTCCTACGGGCCCTACCTGCTCGACGCGCTCAACCCGGCGCTCCCGGCCGGCACCGACGTGAACGACTACCACCAGAAGCTGCTCATGGCCGATCTCGAGGTGATGGTCGGCCACGCCGAGCTGCGCGCCGAGGCGGTCAACAATTTCTTCGAGAGCCCCACGCTCGGCGAGCTCTCCACGCGCGGCGGCTACGCCGAGCTCAAGTACCTGCTCGGTTCGGGCCTGTTCCTCGCGGGCCGCTGGGACGTCCAGCGCTACGGCAAGATCGTGAACTCGGCGGGCGAGGCGAAGCCGTGGGACTGGAACGTGACGCGCGGCGAGGGCGGCGTGGGCTTCCGCATCAGCCGCGACGCGACCGCCAAGGTCGCCTACCAGCACACGCGCTTCGAGACCGGCGTTCCCGGCTTCAACTGGCGCAACGAGTCCATTCTCGCGGCACAACTCTCGATCGGATTCTGACGCGCCGCCGCGCGTCCGGCCTTGACCGGGCGCGCGGCATGCCGCAACGTCGCGCGCTCCATGCCCGCGACGCCCGACGCCCTCCAGCCCGGACAGCAGATCCTCCACTACCGCCTCACCGAGAAGCTCGGCGAGGGCGGCATGGGCGTGGTGTGGATGGCGACGGACACCACCCTCGATCGCCCGGTCGCGCTCAAGGCGCTGCCCCCCGCCTTCGCGGCCGATCCCGAGCGCCTCGCGCGATTCGAGCGCGAAGCCCGCCTGCTCGCCTCGCTCAACCACCCGAACATCGCCACCGTGTACAGCGTGCACGTGGTGGAGGGCGTGCGCTACCTCGGCATGGAGCTGGTGCCGGGTGAGGACCTCGCGCAGCGGATCGCGCGCGGGCCGGTGCCGGTGCCCGAGTCCCTCGAGATCGCGAGACAGGTGGCGCTGGCGCTCGAGGCCGCGCACGAGCACGGGGTGATCCACCGCGACCTGAAGCCCGCCAACATCCGGATCACGCCCGACGGCCGCGTCAAGGTGCTGGACTTCGGCCTCGCCAAGGCCGCCGAGAGCGGGCCCGCCTCGGGCACCCTGTCGCAGTCCCCGACCTTCGCCGTGAGCGGCGTCACGTCGGGCATGATCATCGGCACCGCCGCCTACATGGCGCCCGAACAGGCGCGCGGCCAGCCGGTGGACCGGCGCGCCGACATCTGGGCGTTCGGCGTCGTGTTCTACGAGATGCTGACGGGTGTGCGCGCCTTCACCGGCGAGACGGTGTCCGACACGCTGGCGGCGGTGCTGCGCGCCGAGCCCGACCGGGGCCTGCTGCCGAAAGACCTGCCGCCGTTCGTGCGGGCGATGCTCGACCGCTGCCTCGAGAAGTCCGCGAAGCGGCGCCTGCGCGACATCGGCGAGGCGCTGCTGGTGCTGGAGGACGCGATCGCGGGCAAGGATCCGGCGCCCGCGGTGGCCGCGCCCTCCGCGGCGGGCCCCGCGCGGCGCGCCGCGTGGTGGCCGCTCGCCGTGGCGGCGGTCGCCCTCACCGTCGCCGCCGCGGCGTTGCTGCGCCCCGGGCCTCCGCCGCCCCCGCTCCGCAAGCTGACCCTGTCGCTGCAGAGCACGGGCACCGAGATCCACGATCCCGCCATCTCGCCGGACGGGCGCAGCATCGCCTACATCCAGTCCGGCCAGCTCTGGATGCGCGACCTGACGCTGCTCACGTCCCGCCAGCTGGCCTCCGGGCTCGACGAGGACTTCCGGCCGGTCTGGTCTCCCGACGGGAAGTTCATCGCCTTCGCGACGTCGAACGGGCTGGCGCGCGTGAGCGTGGCGGGCGGGGGCGTCACCCCGGTGTGCTCGGCTTCGGAGTTCACCGGCGGATCGGGCGGTTCCTGGACGGAGGACGGCCGGATCCTCTTCGCGCGGGGCCAGGACCACATCTACACGGTGGCCGCGGGCGGCGGGGTCCCGGCGGTGCTGGTGGCCCGCATCGATTCGCTCGAGGGCGACCTTCACCATCCGCTCGCCTTCCCGGGCAAGCGCCCGATCGCCTGCATCGTCCACTCGCTGGTCAGCGGGCCCAACTCGATCGCGCTGGTGGAGCCCGGGAAGCGGAAGACGCTCCTCACCATCGAGGGCGGCTTCCTCTGGGACCTCGCCTACGACCCCCGCGGCTATCTGGTCTACGGCCGCCTCGCCGAAGGCGCCGGAATCTGGGCCCTGCCCTTCTCCCCCGAGCGCATGGAAGCGACCGGCGAACCGTTCCTGATCGCCCCCGAGGGATCCTCCCCGTCGGTCTCGGCGGGGGGCGCGCTCGTGTACCGGCTCGGCAGCAGCACCGGGGAGGCCCGGGCCGTTCGGCTCGACCGCTCGGGCGCGGTCCTCGACACGCTGGGGCGGTCGCATCGCGGGCAATGGACGATCGCCCCCTCGCGGGACGGGCGCTTCCTGGCCGTCGAGATCCGGGAGACCGCGGAAGGCGATGTCTGGCTCTTCGACCTCGCGCGCGGCTCGGAGTCTCGGTTCGCGTTCGGCACCGGCCGGCAGGGAGAGCCGGCGTGGTCCCCGGACGGACGCGAGATCCTCTACCGGGAGTTCTCGACCGGCATGGTGATGGCGAAGCCGGCGGACGGCTCCCGCGAGGCGCGCCCGATCGTCCGCGGATTCCAGGCCGAGTACGCTCCGGACGGCAAGCACCTCTTCTACTGCCGCGAGGGAGTCGAGGGCTCCCCCGACATCTGGTACCGGAGCCTCGACGGTTCGTCGGATTCGCTGGCGCTGGTCGCCACGGCGGCGAGCGAGCTGGCCCCGGCAGCGGCACCGGCCGGCGGGTACTTCGCCTACGTCTCCGACGAGTCGGGGACGCCCGAGGTCTTCCTGAAGTCGTACCCGGGCGGCGAGGGCCGCTGGCAGGTCTCCGCCAACGGCGGAACCCGGCCGGTGTGGAACGCCACGGGAGATCGCCTCTACTACGCGACCTCGGAGATGATCTACGAGGTCGAAGTGCAGCTGAGCCCGACCGTGCGCCTCTCGAACCCGAAACTGCTGTTCGACACCCCCCGCCTCGGCCTGCAGAACTTCGGCCGCCATTTCCTGGTCCCGACGGCGCACCCCGATCGCTTCATCGGGCTCAAGCTGGACCTGGGCGCGGCCAAGTCCCCCACCGACGTGGTGTTCGTGGAGAACTGGCCGGCGGAGTTCGCGAAGCAGAAGTGAGGCCCCGGCGCTCGCGGCCGGACGCACACCCGCCCGGCCGCGGCGCCCCTTCCGGCCCCGGCCGCCGCGGCCCGCCCGGGCCTCAGGCCGCCCTCCCCTCCCGCCGATAACCCCCGGACAGAGGAGGGACCTCCCCATGATCCGCAGAATCGCGCCGCTGATCGCGGCCGTCGTGCTGGTGGCCGGCTGCGCCGGCACCGCGAAGCTCACCCAGAAGAGCGAAGAGAAGCTGGCGAGCGGGGACCACTGGAAGGCCTGGCAGTTCGCGACCCGCGCCCTCGACAAGGAGCCGGGGAACCCCTCGGCCCGCCAGGCCGCGACCGCGGCCGCGGCTTCGATCGGCGAGGAGTGGCAGCGCCGCATCCGGGCCACCGCCGAGCTCGACAGCGTGGACGCCGCCGACCAGGTGCTCCGGTTCGTGGAGTTCCGCGCGCACGCCTCGCGCTACTGCACGGTGCCGACGCCCGCGGGCTGGCCCGACGAGGAGCGCGCGCTGCGCCGCGCGGCCGCCCGCACCCACTACGCGCGCGGCGTCTCGGCCAGCCAGGCGAAGCGCCCCAAGCAGGCCTGCCTCGCGTTCCGCGAGTGCGAGCGCTACGTGTCCCCCTATCGCGACGCGGCGGCGCTGGCCGAGAAGGCCTACGCCAGGGCGCTCACCACGGTGGCGGTGGTTCCGTTCCGAGCGAGCGGCCGCGACGTGCCGGCCGGCACCGAGATCGCCGAGACCTGGCGCACCGACCTGTCGCGCTCGCTGGCGCCGCCCCACACCCACTTCACGCGCATCCTGGGCGGCGACGACATCGAGCGTTCCATGAACGTTGCGCAGCTCCACTCGATGACGCGCGACGACGCGGTGAAGCTCGCCCGCAAGGCGGGCGCGCAGCGCGTGGTGTGGGGCTCGGTGGGCGACGTGAAGAGCGCCACCCGCCTCGAGCTGTTCCGCGACGTGGTGGTGCGCCGCGTCACCGAAACCGACGCGCAGGGCCGCAAGCAGGTGCGCTGGGTGGACGTGCCCATCGAGGTGGTGGCCCGCGTGCGCGACGTGACCGTGGGCGTGGACTACGAGGTGCTCGCCACCAACGGCGGCGCCTCGCTCGCGCGCCGGCACCTCGATCGCACCACCTCGGCGCGCGTGGTGTGGACCTCCTACCAGCCCGAGGCCGACGTGGAGACCTACGCGCTGGTCTCGGAGACCACCCGCTCGGGCGACCCGGCCCGCGCGCGCGACGTGGAGACGCGCTGGAAAGCGGTGTGCGGCGACGGCACCACGATCGCGCAGGTGCTCTCGGCCCGGCTCGCCTCCGGCAAGGGCGACTCGCAGGGCCGCTACGGCCGCGACGCGCTGCCGCGCTTCATCGCGGGTGCGGCGTTCGTGTTCCTGCAGGAGCTGCCGCCGGTCGAGGACCTGGCGCTGGCGGCGGTGGCGCAGGGTTCGGGCGCGCTCCGCGACGACCTGGCGCGGCTCGACTCGATGGACGACGTGGACCTGGGCGTCGCGGTCACCAGCTCGGACGCGCGGTAACCGCGGCCGGGTCGCGGCGGGGCGGGCCTCCCTCGGGGGCCCGCCCCGTTCGCGTTCAGGCGCGCCGCAGGGTCATCAGCACGATGGCCAGCGCGGCGAGCGCGAGCCCCGCGACCTGCGCGCGGTGGAAGCGCTCCTTCAGCACCAGCCGCGCGAGCAGCACCACGGTCGCGGGCGAGAGCGACACGATCGTGCCCACGATGCTGAGCGGGTGCTGGCGCACGACCCAGAGGTAGAGCAGGTTGGCGGTCGCGTCGGTGAGCCCGGAGATCGCGCTCACCGCCCAGGCGCGGGGCTCGGGCCTGGCGAGCGAGGCGCGCGCCGCGGTGGCGAACAGCGCCAGCGCCACGGCGGCGGTGCCGGCGGCCCGCGCCGCCACCAGCGGCCACAGGCCCGAGGCCTCGGGCACCCGGGAGATGCACACGAGGAATCCGCCGAGGCCGAAGCCCGAGAGCGCCGAGAGCAGCAGGGTCGCGGGGCGCGCGCGCGGAGCCGGCCCGGGGCCCGCGGAACCCGCCACACCCGCCGCCTCCGCCGCGTGCGACCCTTCGCCCGCCGCGCTCACCAGCGCCACCGCCAGCGCCGCGAGCGCGACGCCCGCGAGCGCCGCCGCGCCGGGACGCTCGCCGAAGGCGAGCCCCGAGAGCGCGGGCATCGCGACGCCGCACACCGCCACCACCGGCGCCACCGAGGCCACCGGCCCGATCGCGAGCACGTGGAAGAGCAGCGCCACGCCGAGCCCGCCCAGCACGCCGCCCGCCGCGCTCCACGCGAAGTCGGCCGCCGAGGGTGCGCCGCCCACCGCGGCGGCCGCCGGCACCAGCAGCGCGAACCCGGCGAGGCTCGCGACCAGCGTGACGGCGAGCGCCGGCAGCCGCCGCGCCGCGAGCCCGCCGAGGAAGTCGGCGGTCCCGAACAGCATGGAGGCGAGCGCGGCGAGCGGAACCGCGATCACGCCCGGCGCCACGCCTCGCCCGAGCGCGCGGCCCGGCCTTCCGCCTCGAGCTTGAGCAGGTGCGCGAGCAGCGAGCGCTCGGCCCAGCTCCACAGCTCGGGCTTCACGTCGGCGTAAGCCCGCGGCACCAGCTCGCCGAGCGCGCGGGGCTCGTGCCCGAGGACCGCCAGCACCTTGGCCTCGCGCTCGAGCCGGTGGGCGACCAGCCCGGCGAGCCGCCGCTCCGGGGCGCCGCTCGGCGAGCCGTGCGCCGGGAGCAGCAGCCGGGCGCCGAGCCCGCGCAGGCGCTCGAGCGAGGCCAGGTAGTCGCGCATGTCGCCGTCGGGCGGATCCACCACCACCGTGCCGGTGCCCGCCACGTGGTCGCCGCAGAACAGCGCGCCACCCGCCTCGTGCAGGAAGCACAGGTGGTCGCGCGAGTGGCCGGGCGTGTGGAGCACGCGCAGGTCCCACGGGCGCAGGCCGGCGCCGAGCGGGATCCGTTCGCCGTCGGCGAGCGCCACGTCGAGCGCGAGGTGCTCCCCGAGCCGCGCGTGCCCCGCCACCGGGACGCGGTAGCGCTCGCGCACCGCGGCCACCCCGCCGTGGTGGTCGGCGTGGTGGTGCGAGACCAGCACCATGCGCAGGCGGCGGCCCTCGGTCGCGAGGTGGTCCACCAGCGCGAAGAGCGCTTCGAGCGCCTCGGCATCGCCGCTCCCCGGGTCGAGCAGCGCCACGTCCTTCTCGCCGATCAGGTAGGCGTTGGTGTGGGTGGCGGGCGGCAGCGGCCGCGTGGGCATCGGGTGGAGCACGATTCCCCACGTCACCTCGATCCGCGGCACCGGCGTGCGCGAGCGCTCGGGGCCGCGCGTGAGCCGCTCGGCGAGCCCCTCCTCGCCCTCGGCCAGCGCGATGAGGGTCCACAGGATCGGCGCCGCGAGCACCGCCTCGCCGCGGCGGTAGCGCGCGAGCGCCTCGAGCGGCTTCACCCACTCCCCCTCGGCGAGTTCCCCGGGGACGACCCGCGGCTCCTGCCCTTCGGGCACGCGGGCGAGGTAGTAGCAGGTGTCGAAGCGCTGGGTGGCGAAGGGCGGCGTGGTCCAGCGCCCGGCCGCTTCGAGCGCCCCGGCGCGGAAGCGCCAGCCGCGCTCCGCGGCCAGCGCCGGAAACGAGACGCGGCCCTCGAGCAGCGCCTCGCGGTCGGCGGCCAGGCGCGCGGCGCCCTCCGGTCCCGCCGCGGCCGCCGCGTCGAGGCCGATCAGCACGCCCGCCTCCTCGAACGCCTCGCGGATCGCGCAGGCACGGGCGGCGCGCTCGAAGTCGTCGGCGGCGCCCCGCACCTCGAGTTCGGCGTCCACCGCGTCCACCTTGCCGCCGAGAAAGGCGTGGAAGCCGGGCATGAAGGGCACCGCGTCGCCGCGCCGGACCCAGAACGTCTCGAGCGACTCGCCGTGCCCGCGCACCAGCACCACGGCGGAAGACTCGCGGAAGCGGGGACGGGAACCGGGGCTCATGCGGTCCGCGACTATACGGACCGCGCCGGAGCTTGGCGACCCGGCCGCGGCCGGCTCGCGCCCCGCGGGCGCCGGAGCACGCGGCCGCCGGGAGCGCGGCGCGGCTATCCGGTCGGGGCCGGCTTCCTCAGCTCGAAGGTGAAGAGCTTGGACATCAGCTGGACCCCGGGAATGCGCGTGAGCACGGCGTCGAGCGCGTTCAGCGCCGGGGCGATCGGACGGAAGTGCACGCCGAGGATGCTGCTCAGGTGCCAGTAGCGAAGCTCGCCCAGCTCGAGGAAGCGGCGGGCGAAACGGACGTCGCCGAGGTCCAGGATGTGCTCCCGCTCCCACGCCGTCCGCATCTCCGGCGTCATCGCCCGGTAGAGCCGGATGATCGGGTTGTAGTCGAGCGCCTCGATCGCGATCAGGCGCCCGCCCGGACGCAGCACCCGGCGCAGCTCGGGAAGGGCGAAGGACAGGTCGAGGTGATGGAGCACGCCGCAGCAGATGGCGACGTCCACCGAATCGTCCGGAAGCCCGGTGCGCTCGGCGTCCCCCCGCACGAACCGGGTGTTGGTCGAGACGCCCGCCCGCTTCGCGTAGGCGCGGGCGAGGTCCACCGAGACCCGGCTGATGTCGATTCCGATCGCGAGGCTCGCCCCGAGCCGCGCCGCCTTGATCGCGTTCGCCCCGTCGCCGCAGCAATAGTCGAGCACCACCCGGCCCGGCGCATGGCGCGCGAGCCACCCGTCGAAGTAGCGCTGGGACTTCTCGTGGGCGGCGTGGTACTTGAGGTTGCCGTAGAGCCGGTTGAAGGTCGCGGGATCGAGCGCGGCCCGGTTCAGGCTCCGGTGGGCGTCGGCGTGCTCGATCTCGGCGCGCTTGCGCGCCTCGAGGCCGTCCACCCAGCGCGCGTCCGCCGAGCGGTCGATCTCGTGCAGCCGCTGGAGCAGCCCGTCGAGGCCGCCCGAAGTCTCCCCGGCCGCGGACCGCGCGCCGAAAATCATGCCCGTGCCCTCCATGCCACCCGAGCTTCTCGCAAGGGGAGTGCCGGGCGGGCCGCAGGGCCGTGAATGCCGCGCGAACCCCGCGGGACACGCCTGGAGCGGCGTTCCGTGGGGCGTGGCGGGCCCGGACCGGGCCCCGACGAGCCCCGGAGCGTGGCGGGGCGTGTGTCAGATCCCCACACCTGTGGCGTTTCGGGGCAGTCCGGACCGGGCCGGGGACGCTAGCGCGTCTCGCGGCGCAGGCGCTCCGAGGCGGCGCGGCTCGCCACCACCTCGGCTCCGTCCTCCATCTCGATCAGCAGGCGGCGGTCGTCGTAGGGCCGCATCTGCCGCACGCGGTCGAGGTTCACGATGTGCGAGCGATGGACCCGCAGGAAGCGCGCCGGGTCGAGCCGCGCCGCCAGCTCGGCGAGGCTCACGTGGACCAGGTGCATCCCGCCCGCGGTGTGCAGCTCGGCGTAGTCGCCCGCCGCCTGCACGTGCCGGATCGCCTCGACGGGCACCGGCACGATGCGCTCGCCGCTGCGCGCGAACAGGCGCCGCAGCGGCTCGGCCGTGGACTCGGCGGCCCGCGCCCCGGGAGCCGGCACGTCGTCGGGCCGCCGGCGGCGCACGCGCTCGAGCGCGGCGAGGAACCGGGCGCGCCCGAAGGGCTTGAGCAGGTAGTCGAGCGCTCCCAGCTCGAACGCCGCGAGCGCGTAGCGGTCGTAGGCGGTCGTGAACACGATCGCCGGATCGTGCGCGATCCGGCGCGCGACCTCGATGCCGGAGAGCTCCGGCAGCCGCACGTCGAGGAACAGCAGGTCGGGGCGCACGTCGTTCACCACCCGCACCGCGGCCGCGCCGTCGGCGGCCTCGGCCACGACCTCGACCCACTCGACGCCCCGCAGGTACTCGCGCAGGTTGCGGCGCGCGTGCTCCTCGTCCTCGGCGATCACGGCGCGCATGGGGACCGGGGCGTTCACGCCGCCGCTCCCGGGGCCGCGCGGCGCGCCGGCAGGTCGAGCGTCGCGAGCAGGCCGCCGCCCGGCGCGGGGTCGAGCCGCAGGACCGGATCGCCGGGGTAGAGCACCGCGAGCCGCTCGCGGAGGAGGCGGAGGCCGAGGCCGTCCCCGTCCGGCGGGCCGTCCGGGAGCCCGGGCCCGTCGTCGCGCACCGCGAGCCGCAGGCGCTCGCCGTCGAGGCGGGCGCTGACCTCGAGCCGCCCCCCGCGGGCACGCGGCGCGATCGCGTGCACCACCGCGTTCTCCACCAGCGGCTGGAGCGCGAAGCACGGCACCCACCGGTCGAGCGCCTCCGGGTCGCAGTCGAGCCGCAGGTCGAGGCGCTCGCCGAGCCGCATCTTCTCGAGCTCGAGGTAGGCCTCGACGAACGCCCACTCGTCGCGGAGCGGCACGCGGTCGCGCTCCTCGCGGCCGACGCGCAGCCCGTAGCCGAGCAGCCCGCCCAGGTCCTCGAGCGCGCGCTCGGCGAGCGCCGGGTCGCGGCGCACCAGCCCCAGCAGCGAGTGGAGCACGTTGAGCACGAAGTGCGGGTTGAGCTGGGAACGCAGCAGCGCGAGGTCGGCCCGCGCGCGGAGCGACTCGGCGCGCGCCGCGCGCATGGACTCGCGCTCGGCGCGGCGCGCCAGCGCGCGCGCGTGGATCACGCCGGCGAGCGCCGCGTAGACGAGGTCGAAGATCAGCGCCTGCCAGCCCAGCAGCACCCATTCGGGCCGGAAGTCCGCGGCCTTGCCGGCGAGCTGGCGGTCGAGCGTGTGAAGTCCGTACCAGAGCGCGAGCGCGCCGCCCACGTAGAGCAGCGCGTAGGCCGCGTGCCGGGCGAGGAGCACCCGGGCCGGACGCGGGTTTCCGGCGAGGCGCTCGATCGCGCGCGCCGCCGGAACGCCGAGCAGCGCGAGCGGGAGGACCGTCCACAGCGCGCCGCGCGCCGCGTGATCGAACGCGTACCCCTGCGCGTGCCCGAGCGTGGCGTACACCGCGAGGAGCGGCAGCCACGCCGCCGAGTAGGCGAGCGCCGAGACGAGTCGCGGCCCGCCCGCCGGTTCGCGGGCGACTTCGGCCGGTGCGGGATCGGCGCTCGGGATCACGCGCGGAGTCTCCCCTGCCGGCTCCGGGCCCGCAACCACTACCTCCCGCGGGCGGCCGTCGCCGCGGGATCGCCGCCGGGCGCGGATTCCGCCGGGGGCGGAACCGTCACGGCGGGCGCCGCGCGGTGCGCCGGCGCCGACGGATCCGCGGCCGCGACCGCGCGGGCGCGCGCGGTCGAGTCGGCGGGCGCCGGCTCGCGCCGCGGCCAGTAGGCCGAGCAACCGAGCAGGTCGGTGAGGAGGGTCGAGAACAGGATCAGGGCGATACGGGCGGTCATGGCGGCTCCTTTCGAGGGTCGTGAGCCACGGGAAGACACGCCGAGCTTCGCCCGGCCGGAGGCCGCGGGGAATGGGGGATCGCCCGGCGGGCGCGCGGGTCGCCGGGTGGCGGACCGGGCTTCACCCCCGGGCCGCGGGTGTTCGCCCGCTCAGGGGCGCATCGGGTAGTGCGGCCGCCACGGCCCGATGAACGGGTGGAACCGCCGCGCGCGCACCAGCTCCGCGATCTGGCGCACGTGGCCGAGGTCGTGGAGCGGCCACTCGTGGAGCAGGTGGGAGAGCGTGATCGGGCCCAGGTCGCCGTGCTCGCCGGTGCGCAGCAGGTCCTCGGGACCGAGCCGCCGCAGCAGCGTGACGCTGCGGGCCCGCTCCTCGCGGAAGCGCTCGAGCGCCTGGTCCAGCGGCAGCGCGGCGTAGCGGCCGGTCGCGGCGATCGCGTCGGGGTCGATGCCCGGCAGGCGCGGGTGGTCGGCGGCGAGCATCGCCTCGGCGCGCCCGCGGAAGCCGGTCACCTCGATGTCGGCGAGGTGCCCGACCACTTCCAGCGCGCACCAGCGGTCGGGCGCGGGCTTCCAGCGCGCGTCGGAGTCGTCGAGCCCGGAGACGAGCCACGCCACGATCTCGGGCGTGCGCTCGAGCAGCTCGAGTCCCGGAACCGCGGCGCTCACGGCGACGCGCTCCCTCCCGCGCCCGGGGCGCGGTCGGGTCCGACCCGGCGGTTGCGGCGCATGATTCGTCCCGGCGGTTCCGCGGCGCTCAGGCCGCGCCGGCCGCCGTCTTCGCCACCGCCGCGCGCAGGATGCCGAGCCCCTCGTCCACCTCGGCCGCGGTGATGTCGAGCGGCGGGCGGAAGCGCAGGCCGGTGTGCCCGCAGGGCAGGATGATCATGCCGTCCTCGTAGCAGCGGTCGGCGACGGCGTCGCGGGTCGCGCCGTCGGGGAAGTCCACCGCGCACATCAGTCCCCGGCCGCGCGGGTTCGAGAGCACGTCGGGCCGCTCGGCGACCATCGTCTCGAGGCCGCGCTTCAGGTGCGCGCCCACGGTCGCGGCGTTCTCGACCAGCTTCTCGGTCTCCATGATCTCGAGGTAGCGCTGCGAGCGGACCATGTCCACCAGGTTCCCGCCCCACGTGGAGTTGATGCGGCTCGAGAGTCGGAACACGTTGTCGGGCTCCTCGTCGAGCTTCGGCCCGCCGAGGCAGCCGCACACCTGCGTCTTCTTGCCGAACGACAGCAGGTCGGGCCGCACGTCGTCGTGCTGGTGCGCCCACATGCGGCCGGTGAGCCCCATGCCGGTCTGCACCTCGTCGAACACCAGCAGCGCCTCGTTCTCGTGCGCGGTGTCGCGCAGCGCCCGCAGGAACTCGGGCCGGAAGTGGTTGTCGCCGCCCTCGGCCTGGATCGGCTCGAGGATCACGCAGCAGATCTCGTCGCGCCGCGTGGCGAAGGCGTTCTTGATCTCGTCGAGCGACTCGTTCTCGGCGCGGCGCACGCGCTGGAGCTCGTCCTCGTTCACCGGGAAGCGGAGCTTGGGGTTGGACACGCGCGGCCAGTCGAAATGGGCGAAGTACTGGTACTTGCGCGGATCGGCGGTGTTGGTCAGCGAGAGCGTGTAGCCGGAGCGCCCGTGGAAGGCTTCGCGGAAGTGCAGCACCTGGGTGCCCTTGTCGGCCGGCAGACCCTTGCGCAGGTTCTTGCGCACCTTCCAGTCCATGGCGGCCTTGAGCGCGTTCTCGACGCCGAGCGAGCCGCCCGCGATCAGGAACAGGTGCGGCAGGTGCTCGGGCTGGGCGAGCCGGCCGAAGGTCGCGACGAACTCCGCCATCTCGACCGTGTAGATGTCGGAGTTGGTGGGGTTCACGCGCGCGGCGCGGTTGAGGCGCTCGGTGAAGTCGGGGTCGCGCAGCATCGGGTGGTTGATCCCGACCGGAAGCGTCGCGAAGAAGGAGAACATGTCGAGCAGCCACCGCTCGCCGCGAGCGTCGTAGAGGCGGCGGCCCTGGCTCTTCTCGAGGTCGAGCACGATGTCGTAGCCGTCCGCCAGCATGTGGCGGGCGAGGGTGGCGTGCACTTCCCCGGGAGCGAGGCGGCCGCCGGCGGCGGTCTGCGGGTTCATCGGGTGTCTCCTTTCGCGGCGGTCTCGACGGCCGGGTCTTCCTTCACGGTCTCCAGCACCATGATGGTGCGGGTCTGGCGCACGCCCTCGCGGGCGTTCAGGTGGTGAAGCAACAGCTCGCGGAGCGCGGCCATGTCGCGCACCCGCACCTTGAGGAGCAGCGAGAACTCCCCGGTGATGTGGTGGCACTCCTGGACCGCCTTGAGCCCGCGCAGGTGCTCGATCAGCCCGGGCTCGTAGCGCGGGTGCTCGATCGAAATCTCCACGAAGGCCGCCAGCGAGGCCCCGACCGCCTGCGGGTCCACGAGCGCGCCGTAGCGGCGGATCACGCCGGCCTGCTCCAGCTTCCGCAGGCGCTCGTTGACCGACGCGGTGGCCAGCCCGACGCGCCGGCCGATCTCGGCCTGCGGCATCTTGGCGTCGCGCTGGACGAGCGCGAGGATCTCGTGGTCCCTCTGGTCGAGGTTCATGGGCGCATTCAGTTTGATCGGCATGTGACGAGAATATCTTCGGCCAAATCTGGATGCAACCGAATTCTTTTCGGTTTCGGCCCCATGCTAGACTGCCCGGCCTTGATCTTCGCCCTCG
>CAZIVR010000032.1:0-33735 GCA_964542745.1 uncultured bacterium | reverse complement strand
GGCGGCGCCCGAGCCCGGCGCCGAGGCGCTCGCGCCCGGCCTCGCGGTGCGCCGCGCGCGCCCCGAGGACGTCCCCGGCATCGCCGGGCTCATGGCCGACTACGTGCTCCAGGGCGTGCTGCTGCCGCGCCCGGTGAGCGAGCTCTACCAGTGCGTGCGCGAGTTCCACGTGGTGACCCGCGAGACCGACCGCGGGCCCGAGGTGGTGGCGTGCGCCGCGCTCCGGCTGCTGTGGGGCGACCTCGGCGAGGTGCGCTCGCTCGCGGTGCGGCCCGACCATCACGGGCTCGGGCTCGGCGCGGCGCTGGTGCGGCGCGTGCTCGACGACGCCCGCGAGCTGGCGCTGCCGCGCGTGATCGCGCTCACCCGCGAGGTGCGGTTCTTCGAGCGCTGCGGGTTCGCCGTGCACCAGCGCGAGCAGCTGCCCCGCAAGGTCTGGACGGACTGCGTGCGGTGCCCCAAGCGCCACGCCTGCGACGAGGTGGCGGTGGTGTGCGATCTCGTGCCGGGCGCCACCGAGGCCGCCCGCAAGGACGTGAAGTCGTGGACCATGCCGATCCCGCCGCCGGCGGCGCTCCCGCCGTCGGAGCTTCCCATCGTTTCCTGAGGAGGACCGCTTCGAAATGAACGACTCGCCCCGTCACCTGGTGGACCTGCTGGGACTGGAGCGCGGCTGGGTGGAGCGCCTCTTCACCGAGGCCGACCGTCTCCGCGCGCAGCGCGGCCGGCGCACCGCGCCCAAGCCGCTGGCGGGCCGCAGCGCGGCGATGGTGTTCCACAAGCCCTCGCTGCGCACGCGGGTGTCGTTCACGGTCGGCATGCACGAGCTGGGCGGCGACGCGATCGACCTGCTGGGCGGCGAGGTCAGCGAGAACGGCCGCGAGAGCGTCGCGGACGTCGCGCACGTGCTGTCCGGGATGTGCGACCTGCTGGTGGTGCGCACCTTCGCGCACTCGCTGGTGCGGGGGCTCGCCGAGCACGCCAGCATCCCCGTGATCAACGCGCTCACCGACTACTCGCACCCCTGCCAGATCCTCGCCGACCTCTACACGCTGCGCCGCGCGGGACGCGATCTCGACTCGCTCACGGTCACGTGGATCGGGGACGGCAACAACGTGCTGCACTCGTGGCTCGAGGCGGCGACGATCTTCGACTTCACGCTGCAGATCGCGGTCCCCGACGGCTTCGAGCCCGACGCCGGCCTCTACCTGGAGGCCGAGCGCCGCGGCCGCGTGCGCCGCTACCGCGAGCCCCGCGAGGCCGCGGCCGGCGCCGACGTGGTCTACACCGACACCTGGATCAGCATGGGACAGGAGGCGGAGGCCGAGTGGCGCCGCGTGTCGTTCGCCGGCTACCAGGTGGACGCGAAGCTCATGAGCCTCGCCCGTCCCGGCGCGCTGTTCATGCACTGCCTGCCCGCGCACCGCGGGGAGGAGGTGACCGCCGAGGTGATCGACGGCCCGCAGAGCGTGGTGCTCGAGCAGGCCGAGAACCGGCTCCACCTGCAGAAGGCGCTGATGGCCGAGCTGGTCGGGGCGAACGTGGCGCGGCGCGGGCGCGCCGAGGCGCCGCCGGCCGGCGCGCGCGACGGGGAGGCCGCCGGCCCGGGCACCCGCCCGGCGGCCGGCTCCGGACTCGAGCGGGCCGCGAGCGCGATCCGCCGGGCCCTCGACGCGCGAACGCCCGTGACGCCCTAGACCGCCGCGGCCCGGCGGGGTTCCGGGCCTCGGGCGCCGGGAGGATCGGAAGCGTTTCGCCGCGCCCCCCCGTGCTAGGCTTCCGCGACGCCGGAACCGCCGGCCCGATCCGCACCGGAAGCCCCCATGACCGACCCGATCGCCATCAACCGCGCTCCCGTGCTCACGCTGTGGGCGGCGGTGGTCGCCGAGCGCCTCGGCTTCGACCGCGACGAGGCCCTGACCCTGGGACGCGCCGTGGCCGGCCTCAACGCGCAGTCCAAGGGACAGCGCCTCGGCATCTGCAGCCCCGCCAAACCCGGCGAGAAGCCGGCGCGGAAGAAGAAGCCCCCGCGCGGGTCCGAGTCGGTCGAGCTGCTCGGCCGCCAGGTGCCGGTGCTGCACACGCCGCAGGGCCTGCGCGCCGCCAAGGACGGGGAGCCCGACTCGCCGCGGGCGGTCGAGCGCTACCTGCAGTCCAAGTTCGGCGAGTCCCTCGACGCCGCCCGCGAGGCCATGGCGAAGCTGGCGCGGTCGTTTTCCACCGACGAACTCGGGGCGAAGGCCTACGGGCTCTACGAGGAGTTCCGGCCCCAGATCCCCGCGGGCGCCCGCGGCTGGGGCGCCAAGGGGGTCCTCGACCTGGCCCGGGTCGCCTCGCTGGCAGGGGGCCGCAAGGCCCGCAAGTAGCCGGCCCCCGGCGCGCCGGCAGATTCCCGCGAAACCACGTGGAGCGCCGGGGCGTAGTCGTTCCCGTCCGGAGAGGGGGTCCTTCCGAGAGCGGTGTTTCCCCCGATCCGTCCACCCCGCGGCCCCGCAGCTGCCGGCCGCGCCCGGAGACCGCCATGCGACGAACCTGGTTCCTTGCCGCCCTGCTGGTCGCCTCCACCGCCGCCGGCGCGCGGGCGGCCGAAGTTCCGATCGAACGACTCACGCTCCCCGTTCCGCGCGATCGCGAGGTGCGGCTCGACTTCCCGGTCGGGACCCTGCGGGTCGAGGCGGTCGAGGGCACGCAGGTCACGATGGAGCTCGACGCGCGCTGTCGCAGGCGGAGCGAAGAACGCTGCGCGGAGCGCGCCGACCGGGTCACCCTGCACGCCGAGGACGCGGGCGGCGCGCTCAGGATCCGGGTCGAGGGCTACCCGAAATTCGCGGGCGGGGGGTTCAGCCTGCGCGGCGTGCTGCGCGTCCCGCGCGACGTGGCGCTCCGGATCGAGATGGGCGTCGGGGCGCTGAGCGTGCGGGACGTCGAGGGCGGCGTGCGGGCGGATCTCGGCGTGGGCGATGCCGACATCCGCGTTCCGGCCCGGGCGGTGAGCTCGGTGGACGTCTCCACCGGGGTGGGCGACGCCACGGTGGTGGCCGCGGGCTCGCAAACCCGGCGGCGCGCGTTCGTGAGCGCCACGGCGAGCTGGGACGAAGGACGCGGGCACTCGCGGGTGAGCCTCAACGTGGGCGTGGGCGACGCGACGGTGCGGGTGGACTAGGATCGGGCCGGGCACGCGGCGGGCCCGCGCCGCGTGCCCCGTCCGCACCCGGGCCCCACCCGAGGAGGCCGCATGGCCCAGCCCCCGCCGCCCTCCCGCGAATTACCCGTCCTCCGCGAAGTGCGCGACCCGGACCTCGAGATCTTCTTCGAGCAGCAGCTCGACCCGGAGGCCCGCCGCATGGCGGCCGTGCCCGGGCGCGACCGGCGCGCGTTCGACGCCCACTGGACCCGCATCCGCGCCGATCCCTCGAACGTGCTGCGCACCATCGAGTGGGAGTCGCGGGTCGCGGGAAACGTCGTGAGCTGGCGGGACGACGAGGGCCGCAAGATCGGCTACTGGCTGGGCCGCGAGTTCTGGGGCCGCGGGCTCGCCACCGCGGCACTCGCGCGGTTCCTCGCCGAGATTCCCGAGCGGCCGCTCCTCGCGCACGTCGCGAAGCACAACGCCGCGTCGCTCCGCGTCCTGGGGAAATGCGGCTTCGTGATCGTGCGGGAGGGCGAGACCCTCGACCTCCCGGGCGGCCCGATCCAGGAGCACGTGCTGCGGCTCGACTGACGCCCGCGGCCGCGCCGCACGCGGCCGGCGCGGCTCGCCCGGGCCCGCGCCCCCTGCTATCGTCCCGCCCATGCTCGCCCTCGTTCCGCTCCTGCTCGCGCTCGCGGCCGCCGCTGGCGCCGCGAAGCCCGCGACCGCGCGCGCCCCGGGGACGGGCGCCCGCTCGATCGTCGCCCCTCCCACCGTTCCGACGCCCCGGCCGGCCCGGCCCGCCGCGGCCGCGACCGACGTCGTCTCCACCGCGCCCGCCATGCCCGACACCGCGGTGCCGGTCTTCTGGCGGACGCGGGCCGAGCGCACCGGCTACCGCCAGAGCGCCGACTACGACGAGACCATCCGCTACTGCCGGCAGATGGAGGGCGGCTCGCGCTGGATCCAGATGCAGACCTTCGGGCGCAGCGGGCAGGGCCGCGAGCTGCCGCTGCTCGTGGTCTCGAGCGACCGCGCCTTCACCCCCGAGGCCGCGCGCGCCACCGGCAAGGCGATCGTCCTGATCCAGAACGGCATCCACGCGGGCGAGATCGAGGGCAAGGACGCGAGCCTCGCGCTGGTCCGCGACCTCGCGGTGCTCCGCAAGCGCCCCGATCTCCTCGACCACGCCATCCTGCTGGTGGTGCCGATCCTCTCGGTGGACGGGCACGAGCGGCGGGGGCCCTTCCACCGCATCAACCAGAACGGCCCGGAGGAAATGGGCTGGCGGGTGACGCCGACCGGCCTCAACCTCAACCGCGACTACGTGAAGCTCGAGAGCCCGGAGCTGCGCGGGCTGGTCGGCAACGTCTTCACGAAGTGGTGGCCGCACCTGCTGGTGGACAACCACACCACCGACGGCGCCGACTACCGCTTCGACGTGAGCTACAGCTTCCAGCACGGCGCCGGGGTCCCGGAGTCCATCGAGCGCTGGCACCTCGAGGCCCTCGAGCGACGCGTGATGGCGCGGGTCGCGGCGCTCGGCCACCTGCCGGCCCCCTACTTCGAGTTCCGCTCGGGGAAGGATCCGGCCCGGGGCCTCACGTTCGAGAACCTCACCCCGCGCTTCTCGACCGGCTACTCGGTGCTCCAGAACCGGCCGGGCCTGCTGGTCGAGACCCACATGATCAAGCCCTACGGCGAGCGGGTGCGCGCCACCTACGACGTGCTGGTGGCGCTGCTCGAGGAGATCCAGGCCCGCCCGCGCGCGCTGCTGGACGCGGTCGCGGCGAGCGAGGCGGCGACCGTGGCCCGCGCGCGCGCCGCGGATCCCGCCGCGCGCGCGGTGGTGCTCGCGACCGACACGCTCTCCACCGCCGTGCCGTTCCTGTACCGCGGGGTGCGCACCACCTGGGAGCCGAGCGAGGTGACCGGCGCCCCGGTGCCGCGCTACGGCGCGGAGCCCGTGGACCTGGAGGTGCCGCTGCTCCGCGAGACGGGCGCGACCCTCGTGGTGCGCCAGCCCGCCGGCTACCTGGTGCCGCAGGAATGGACCGTGTGCCGGGAGCGCATGGACCTCCACGGCATCCGCTACCGGCGCTTCGCGCTCGGGTGGGCCGACAGCGTCGAGGTGCAGCGCGTGGTGCGATGGAGCAGCGGGCGGCTCGCCGAGGGCCACCGCGAGACGCTCGTCGAGGAGGTGGCGCTCGAGCGCCGCCTGCGCGGCTACCGCCCCGGCGACCTGTGGGTGCCGCTCGACCAGCCCGGCGCCACGCTGGCCATGCACCTGTTCGAGGCGCAGGCCCCGGACGGCCTCATGCGCTGGAACTTCTTCGACACGGTGCTCGAGTTCAAGGAGTACGCGGAGGACTACGTGATGGAGCCGATCGCGCGGCGCATGCTGGCCGAGAACCCCTCGCTCCGCCGCGAGTTCGAGGCCCGCCTCGCCGCCGACTCGAGCTTCGCGCGCGACCCGGCCGCGCGCACCGACTTCTTCTACCGCCGCTCGCCGTGGGCCGATCCGCAGCAGAACCTCCACCCGGTGGCGCGCGCCCGCGCCGCGCCGCCCGAGCGGGTGCTGGAGCCGGCCCGGCCGTAGCGGACTCCCGGAGCGGCGCAAGCGCCGCCCCGGGACCGCCGCCCGGAACGCCGCCGATGGGCGCCGCGCGCGACCGGCGGATCCTCCTCGCCACCGCGTTCCTCCGCGCGGTCGGCACCGGCATGACCGGCGTGCTGGCCGGGCTCTACCTGGCGGGGCTCGGGCTCGGCGCGGCCGAGGCGGGCGTGGTGATCGGCGCCGGGCTCGCGGGATCGGCGGCCACCACCTTCCTCGCCACCACCTCCGCCGACGCGATCGGCCGCCGGCGCTTCCTCGTGCTGCTCTCGCTGCTCGGCGCGGCCGGCCTGCTGGCGATGCTCGGCGCCCGCGGCTTTCTCCCGGTGGCCGTGTTCGCCGGGCTCGGCATGCTGAACGGCATGGGCCGCGACCGGGGCGCGGCGCTGGTGGTGGAGCAGGCGATCCTGCCCGCCACCACCGGCGACGCGCAGCGCACCCGCGCGTTCGCCTGGTACAACGTGCTGCAGGACGCGGGGCACGCGCTCGGCAGCCTGCTCGCCGGGGCGCCGGCCCTGATCGGCGCCGCGCTCGTGCCGCGCGTCGCCGACGGGGCCGGCGATCCGTCCGGCGGTGGCGCACGCCTCGCCGCCGACCTTCCGTTCCTCGCCCTCGGGCTCGCCTTCGCGGCGCTGCTCGGGCTGGCCGCCACCGCGCTCTACCTGCGGCTCTCGCCCGCGGTCGAGGCGGCCTCGCCGCGCTCGCGGGCGCGCGTCTCGCCCGCCACGCGGCGCATCCTGTGGCGCATCTCCTCCCTGTTCGCGCTCGACAGCCTGGGCGGCGGCTTCCTCACCGCCTCGCTCGTTTCCTGGTTCTTCCACGAGCGCTTCGGCGTGAGCGCGGGCTCCCTCGGGCTGCTGTTCTTCGGCGCCCGGGTGCTCAACGCGCTCTCGCATTTCGGCGCCGCGTGGCTCGCCGGGCGCATCGGGCTCGTCAACACCATGGTCTTCACGCACATCCCCTCGAGCCTGCTGCTGGTCACCGTGGCGATCGCGCCGAACTTCACGGTGGCCGCGATCCTGTTCCTGCTGCGCGAGGGACTGGTGGAGATGGACGTGCCCACGCGCCAGTCGTACGTGATGGCGGTGGTGCGGCCCGAAGAGCGCACCGTGGCCTCGGGCGTCACGCACCTGGTGCGCGTGGCGGCGTGGGCCGTGGGTCCCGCGATCGCGGGCTGGGCCATGGGGAAGTACTCGCTCGGAGCGCCGCTCGCGGCCGCGGCCGCGATGAAGATCGCCTACGACGTCATGCTGTGGATCGCGTTCCGCCGCGTGAAGCCGCCCGAGGAGGGCGGCGCGGTTGCGGGGCCCGCGACCCCCGCCTAGTCTGCGTCCATGGCCCATCCTCTCGTGCGTCGCGCCGGCCTCGCCGTCGCGGGCGCCCTGCTCGCCGCGCTCTTCCTGCTCGCGCCCGCGGCGTTCGCCAGCGATCCGCTGCCCGCGCCGCCGCGCTCGAGCGTCCCCACCTGAAGCGGCTGACCCGGCGAGGGCGCGCCGCTCCGGGGGAGCGGCCTCGCAACCCCGTGGAGCGGTTCGCTCCGCTGGGTGGACACGCCGCTTGACCGGCCGCGCTGGCGCGGCACCCTGAATTGGCGGGCGCTGGACAGGCTCTCGATCGGCGTCGAATACAATCCGGCGGCCGAGGAAGTGGGCCCGCTCGCGACGTTCTTCGTGCTCACCGAATCCGCGCGGCGGCCGGCGCTGTTCCTCGGCACCAGCTCGGACCGGATCGGTTCCCCGGCGCACCGGCAGAGCTACTACGCCACGGTCGCGAAGCGGCTCGGGTCGCTGCCGGTGGCGCCCTACGCGAGCCTCAACTACTCGGAGTGGGAGGAGCGGCTGAACGTCCCGTTCGGGGTCAACGTGGACCTCGGCCACGGCTTCTCGGCGCGGCCGATGAACGACGGCCGGCGGCCGCACCTGATGGCGAGCTGGAGCACCGACCGCGTGAGCGTCACGGCACTGTGGGTCTGGTTCGAGCGCGCGGGCGCGGCCGTGGCGGTCGGTTTCTGAAAGGAGCGCAAGCATGAAGGCAGGCGATTCGAACGGGGCCCGCGGACGGGCGCGGCTCGCGCTCGCCCTCGTCGCGGCCGCGGCGCTGGGCGGGATCGGGCCGGCGACCTCCGCCGCCCCGGCGTGGGCCGCGGAATCCACGGCCCGCGAGGCGCTGTGCGTGGTGTGCGCGGCCAAAGAGGGGGCGACCGAGCCCGAACCGGTCCGGGCCACGCGCACGTACGAGGGCCGCGAGTACGGTTTCTGCTCGGCCGCGTGCGCGAAGGCGTTCGACGCCGACCCGGCCGCCTACGTGCCGCCCGAGCTTCCGCGCCCGGCTCCCGGCTTCACGGTGCGCGCGCTCGACGGCGGCGAAATCCGCGCCTCCAGCCTGCGCGGCAAGGTCACGCTGCTCGACTTCTGGGCCACGTGGTGCAAGCCGTGCGTGGCGAACGCCCCGGAGCTGAGCCGCCTCCACCGCGAGTGGAGCGGGCGTGGCTTCCAGGTGCTGGGCATCTCGATCGACGAGGGCGGCGAGAAGAAGGTCCGGCCGTTCCTCAAGAAGCACGCGGTCACCTACCCGATCGCGCTCGACACCGCGAAGCCCGCGGCCTGGGAGGCCTTCCGGGTGAAGGCGGTCCCCGCCGCCTACCTGCTCGACGCCGAGGGCAACATCGTGCGCCAGTGGCTCGGCCGGGTGGACCCGGCCGAGGTCGAGCGCGTCCTCGAGGAGCTGATCGGGCGCGAGGGCTAGGCGGGTTTCCGGGCCCGGCCGCCGCGGCGGCGGCCGCGCGCGGGAACCCTTCCGTCCGAGCCCCGCGACGCCCGCAAATCGCCCGCGGGAGTTGCGCGTTGCACGCCGCCGCGGGCCGCGAGGACCCGGCCCGCGCGTGGCATCCGCGCCACGCCCTTTGTACAACCTCCACGCGCGGCGCGCCCCCGACGCCCCTCCAAGCTCCGATCCCGCGGGAGGATGCGCGCGGGCACGCGGCTTGATAGCTCCGGTGTCCGCTTCCCCTCACCCATCCGGCATCGGAGGCATCCCGTCATGCAGAACATCCAGCGCAAGACCCTGAAGCTCGCCGACCGCGCGCTGATCGGCGGCGCGGTCCTCGTGGTCCTCGTCCTGCTCGGGGCGGAGATGGCGCACTCGACCGAGGTGATCCCCTCGGTGGGCGTGGCCCGCGCCGCCGACGGCAGCGGCGACGCGCGGCTCTACACCGGCGTGTCGCTCCGCACCGGGCTCGCGCCCTTCATCCAGTCCGAGCTGGGGGTCGCCTACCGCAAGGAGCAGTTCTCGAACGGCTCGGGCAGCGCCACCACCTGGCCGGTCACGGCCTCGCTGTGGGCCGCGCCGATTCCGTTCCTGTACGCGGGCGGCGGCGTGGGCTGGTACCACACCAGCTACTCGTTCGACGGGTTCCTGCTCTCGGGCGGGACCTCGGGCACCGAGCAGCGCTTCGGCACCCACCTCGGCGGCGGCATGCGCATGCCGCTGGCGCCGCTCGTCGGGCTCGACCTCAACGCGCGCTACGTGATCCTCGAGAACTCGAACTCCTCCGGCGCCCCGAGCAACTACGACCCCAAGTTCTGGAGCATGGCGCTGGGGCTGGGCTTCAAGTTCTAGGACCACCGGGCCGGGCGGGGGCTTGCCCCGCCCGTCCCGCCCCGTCATGACCCACCGCACGCTCGAGGACGGCACGCTGCTCGTGGAGGAGCGCTTCCCCCTCCTGCGCGGCGCCGCGGTGGCCGGCGCGGTCGCGCTCGCCGCGCTGCTGGTCCAGGCGGTGCTCGCCCACGGTGGCCGCCTGCCGGGGAACCTGGTGGGGGGCTTCGTGGGTGCCACCGCGCTGCTCGCGATCGGCGCCCTGGTGCCCGACCGCACGGTGAGATTCGAGCCCGGCGCGGGCCGCGTGGTGTGGCGCGTGAGCCGGCTGGTCGGGAGCCGCGAGGGCCAGGCTCCCTTCGCCGACGTCGTGCGCGTGGCCGTGATGCCCCACTCCTCGACCACCTCGCGCGACCGCCCCACGACCTGCTACCGGCCGATGCTGGTCACCCGCGCGTCGGCGATCCCGCTCGCCTCGACCGACGCCCACGACCCCGCCGAGTACGACCCCCTGGTGCGGGCGGTGTACGAGGCGCTGGGCCGGGCCTACGAAGCGCCCCGCCCGGCGAGCCCGGAAGAACTGGTCGCGGCCGGCCGCATCGTGGACGCGGTGCGCGCGGTGCGCGAGCGCGCGAGCGCGGCAGGCGGACGCCCGCTGGGGCTCGCCGAGGCCAGGGCCGTGGTGGACGCGATGCGAAACTCCGCGCACGCGAACCGCCGGGCCGCCTGAGGCGTCCGGCCGCTCTTCTCCGTCTACGCCCACCCCTCGCGCACCGCGCGGGCGTAGGCCGGCCAGTAGGGATCGGGCTCGGCGCGCCTGACCAGGGTCTCGCTCGCGTCCGCTTCCACCACCGCGACCCCCGCGGCGCCTTCGAGCACCTCGCCCACGTCGGCCGCTTCGATGCCGTCGCGCGCCAGCTCCTCGAGCACCGCCCCGGCGCGCTCGGGCCGCGCGCACGCGATGAGCGCACCCTCGGCGAGCGTCCAGTACGGGTCCACGCCGAACGCCGCGCACGCGGCGCGCGCCTCGGGGAGGAGCGGGATCGCGCCGCGGCGCACGCGCAGGCCGTGGCCGCACGCGGCGGCCAGCTCGACCAGGCCCCCGAGCACGCCGCCCTCGGTGGCGTCGTGCAGCGCCGTGACGCCGTCGGCGTGCACGCCCGCCCGCAGCGCCGCGCGGCAGTCCGGGACCACCGTCACCCGGTCCAGCAGCGCGAGCGCGCGCTCGAACGCCGCCGCCGCGCCGGGGATCTCCCCCGCCCGCTCCATCGCGTCGAGGGTCGCGCGAAGCCGCTTCGGAAAGAGCCGCGCGGCGACCGCCGTGGCCTCGATCGCGCAGCCCTTGGTGACGATCACGCGGTCGCCCGGCGCCGCCATCGCCGGCGTCAGGTAGGCCGACTCGTCGCCGGTCCCGAACAGGGTCGCGGCCCCCACGATCGTGAGGTCGCAGCCCTCGTAGCGGCCGGTGTGGCCCGCCACCACCGCGACGCCGAGCTCGCCCCATGCCTCGCCCAGCGCGCGCGCGTAGGCGCCGAGCGTCGCGTCGTCCATCCCCGGGGGCAGGTGCAGGCTGACCGTGGCGAAGCGGGGCGCGAGCCCGGTGGTCCAGAGGTCCGAGGCCAGCAGCTGTGCCGCCAGCCGCGCCGAGGCCGCGGGGCCGAGCGCCGGCACCAGCGAGAGCGGGTCGGTGGTGACCGCCATCACGCGGCCCGGCCCGACGCGCACGATCGCGCAGTCGCAGCCCGCGCGCGGCCCCACCAGCACCTCGGCGTGGGCCGCGCCGAGATGCGGCGCGACCAGCGCGGCGAACGATTCGGGAGCGAGCTTGCCGATGGCGGGTGGGGTCACGTGCGGGGTCTCCGGGCCGCGCAGTCTATCGGATGTTGACAACCCCGGCCGACTCCCTAGGCTCCGCCCCGGGCCGCGCCACCCGGAGGATGGGGATCCCATGACCAAGGGACGACTCGAAGCGTTCAGCGACGGAGTGATCGCGATCATCATCACCATCATGGTGATCGAGTTTCACCCGCCCCACGGCGCGGGCCTCGCCGACCTGCGCCCGCTGGTGCCCAAGCTCCTGAGCTACGCGCTGAGCTTCGTGTTCCTCGGCATCTACTGGAACAACCACCACCACATGCTGCAGGCGGTGAAACGCGTGAGCGGCGGGGTGCTGTGGGCCAATCTCCACCTGCTGTTCTGGCTGTCGCTGGTGCCCTTCGGGACGGCGTGGATGGGCGAGACGCACTTCGCGTCGGGACCCGCCGCCGCGTACGGCGTGATCCTGCTCGGGGCGGCGATCGCCTACTACGTCCTGAGCCGCCGCCTGATCGAGATCCACGAGAGCGGCTCCACGCTGGAGGTGGCGGTGGGCTCGGACCTCAAGGGCCGGCTCTCGCTGGTGTGCTACCTCGCCGCGATCCCGCTCGCGTTCGTGAACCCGGCGATCGCCTGCGCGATCTACGTGCTGGTCGCGGTGCTGTGGCTCGTGCCCGACCGGAGGATCGAGCGCCAGATGGCGCGCTGAGACGCCGGGCTCAGCGGCCGGTTTGGTCCGGTGCTGCGTCCGGTGCTGCGTCCGGTGCGGCGTCCGGCCCCAGCCCCTCGGCCGCGAATCCGGCGCCCCGGTGCGATCCGTCGCAGAACGGCTTGTTGCCCGACTGCCCGCAGCGGCACAGCGCCGCCTCGCCGCCCGAGCGCCGCGACTGCCCGTCGGCGCTGAGGATCGTGAACGGTCCCGAGAGCTTGAGGGGGCCGCCGGGGCGCGCCGTGACGCGCAGCGGGCCCTCGCCCTCCGCGCCTTCACCGATCCGCCCCTCGGGCAGCCCGCCCGCGTCGCGGAATCCCGCCGGGTGATGGGAGCCGTCGCAGAACGGGGCGTTCCGCGTGCGGCCGCAGCGGCACAGCGCCGCGCGCGTGTCGCGCAGCACGCCGCCGCCGGGGATCGCGATCTCGAGATCCCCGCGCAGGTGGAGCGGCCCGTGGCGCGTCGCGACCACCCTGTTCACCGCCTCCGCGGCCTCGGGCGCGCGCCCGTCGTGCCGCTCGAAGTGGAGCGCCCCCGTGGGGCAGCGCCGCACCACCTCGGCCACTTCGTCGGCCGCGGCGTTCCCGGCGAGGATCCACGGCTTCCGCCCGGGCTCGAACACCGCGGGCAGCCCGCGCACGCACTCGGCGGCGTGGATGCAGCGGCGCTTGCTCCACGTGACCGTGATGTCCGGCGACTCGAAGACGTGCGGATCACCCACGGGGCATCCCTCTCGATGGTTTCGCGGCGGCTCGGCGCGCCGACTCTAACCCACGAAACGCCGGGGGCGCCCCTCACGGGAGCGCCCCCGTGTCCCACCGCGCCGTGTCCCGCGCGCGATCAGCCGCCGTGCGCCAGGAACTTCACCACGGCGAAGAACGCGCCCTGCGGGTCGGCGAGCACGGCGAAGCGTCCCATGCCCGGAATGTCGGTGCCCGGCACCATGACCTGCCCGCCCATCTCCTTGGCCTTCGTTGCGGCCGCGTCCACGTCGTTGGCGGCGAAATAGAGAAGCCAGTGCGCGGGCGCGCCGACGCCCGCGGGCATCGGCATCATGCCGCCGCGCGGCCCGTCGGGCCCGAGGAACGTGGTGTAGGCGTCGCCGGTCGGCATCGCGTCGTCGCGATGCGTCCAGCCGAACACGTCGGCGTAGAAGCGCTTGGCCTTGTCGCGATCCGCGGGCGGCGCGTTGAGCTGGCACCACGCGAAGGCGCCGTGCTCGCCGACCACGCCCACGCCCGGATGCTGCTTCGCCTGCCAGATGCAGAAGGCCGCGCCGATCGGGTCCATGCAGACGGACATGCGCCCGTGCTCCATCACGTCGAACGGCCCCATCATCACCTTCCCGCCGGCCGCCTTCACCTTCTCGGTCGAGGCGTCGGCGCTCTCCACCGCCACGTAGGGCATCCAGTGGGACGGCGTGCCCGCCGGGTAGTTCTTCTCGGTCATCTTGAAGAGCGCGGCCGCGTCGCGGCCCGCGAGCTTGAGGATCGTGTAGACCTCGCCCTCGCCGATCGGGTTGTCGTTCGGCTCGTAGCCGAACAGCTTCGCGTAGAACTTCTTCGCCCCCTCCTGATCGGTGGTGGCGAGCTCGAACCAGTTGAACGTTCCTGCGGCGTGAGTGGTCAGGGTCGGCATCGAATCGCTCCTCCTGGGAACCCCGGCGCCGAATCCCGCGCCGGGCGTGCCCGGTCGAACGGCGGCGGCCCGTGGGCCCCGCCGAAAGTGAATGGTTACCTGGGCCGCGCCTTTGGTCCTCTCGGACGCGCGTCGTACTTCTCGAAGAGGCGCGTCTGCCGCGTCTCCATGGAACTCGGCCTTCCGGCGGTGTAAACCTGCTCCACCGTCGTCGTGATCTCCAGCAGGTCGCCGTTGGTGACCACGAGATCGGCCATCTTGCCCGGCTCGATCGAGCCCACGCGGTCTCCCGCGCCGAGGATCTGCGCGGGATAGAGCGTCACGGCCTTGAGCGCCTCGTCGCGCGGCAGGCCGAACGCCGCCGCCTGCGAGGCATGGTACGGCAGGTTGCGGGCGTTCATGCCGCCGCCGCCGTCGCTGATGCAGTAGCGCACCCCGGCCGCGGCGAGCTTCGCGGGCAGGCTGAACGGCATGTCGTAGGCGTCCCAGCGCCGCCGCGGCATGGCCAGCACCGGATCGCAGATCACGGCGATGTCGCGCGCCTTCAGCTCGTCGGCCACGCGCCACGCGTCGTAGGCGCCGACCAGCGCCACGCGCTTGAGGCCGTTCTCGTCGCAGAAGCGCAGCACCGCGCGGATCTGGTTGAGCGCGGTGGCGTGGAAGAACACCGGGATCTCGCCGCGCACCGCCTTCACCATCGCGTCCCACTTCACGTCGCGGTCGTGGCGGGGGATGCCGGCGGACGTCTCGGCGCGCACCGCCTTGTCGTAGGCGCGCGCGTCGGCGAACGCCTTCTCGATCGCCTCGACCGCCTCGGTGCGCGCCTTCCTCTGCTCCTCCTCGCTGCGGGTCTCGAAGAAGCTCCGCACCACCGACATCGCCGGCCAGTTGACGTGGAGCGCCACCGGCGCCCGCACCGTCATGTCCTCGTAGGTCCAGCCGTCCAGGTGCATGAGCGCCGAGGTGCCCGCGATGGCGCCGCCGCGCGGCACCAGCAGCGCGCTGGTGATGCCGTTGACGCGCGCGACCGGCAGGTGGTCGCTCTCGGGGTTGATCATCACCTCGGTGCGCACGTTGGGATTGAGGTTCCCGGTCTCGGTGTGGTCCACCGTGCCGCGCACGCTCTCGATCTCGACGAGGCCGAGCAGCGTGAACGCCGAGACCATCCCCGGGTAGACGTGCCTGCCGCGCACGTCCACGACGCGCGCCCCGGCCGGGGCGGGGCTCCGGCCCACCGACTCGATGCGGCCGTCCCTCACCACCACCGTGGCGTTCTCGATCGCGGGCCCGCTCACCGGGTGCACCGTGCCGCCCGAGAGCGCGAACGTCTCGGCCGCCGCGGGCGGGGCGGGCGCCGCGAGAGCGGCCAGCGCCGCGAGGGCCGCGGCTCGCGCCCAGGCCGGGAACACCGCACCGCGCGTGTTCGGGAACGATTCCGCGCCGCGCGCGGCCGCCTGCTTCCGGATCGCGCGGCTCATCGCCCCACCCCCGCTTCGGCGGCTTCGCGGCGCAGGCGCCGCTCGGCCTCGCCCACGAAGGGCATCACGTGGCGCGTCCCGTCCCCGTGCAGGTCCTCGCCGCACTCGTTGCCCGAGAGGTCGGTGTCCTCCAGGTAGCGCGGCGGCCAGTTGCTGCGGTTGCCGGTGGGCTTCTCGTTCTTCTTCGCGGCCTTCGCGCGCTCGAGGAGCGCGACGCGCTCCCGGGCCAGCGCCTCGCGGCCGGCGAGGTCCGCGGCGCGGTCGAAGTACTTGCGGCCCTCGATCCACGTCTGCTCGCAGGCCGAGTAGGGCGAAAGCGGCGAGCCCGACCAGATCGCGAAGTCGGCGTCCTTGCCCGGCTCGAGCGATCCGACGAGGTGGTCCACCTTGAGCGACTTCGCCGGGTTCAGGGTCACGAACTTGATCGCCTCCTCGGGCGGGACGCCGCCGTACTTCACGGCCTTCGCGGCCTCCGTGTTGAGGCGCCGCGCCAGCTCGTTGCTGTCGGAGTTGAAGCCGGTGTTCACGCCGCGGTCCCACAGCAGGAAACCGTTGTAGGGAATCGCGTCGATCACCTCGAACTTGTAGCCCCACCAGTCGCTGAAGCCCATCGCCGAGGCGCCGTGCAGGGCCATCTCATCGGCCACCTTGTAGCCCTCGAGGATGTGGGTGAACGTGTTGACCCGGAACCCGAACTCCTCGGTGAGGCGCATCAGCATCAGGATTTCGTCCTGCCGGTAGGAGTGGCAGTGGATCAGCATGCGCTCCTCGAGCATCGCCTGAACCGCCTCGAGCTGCAGGTCGCGGCGCGGCGGCAGCGGCCGGCGGCCGCGGCGGAACTCCTCCCACTCGGCGCGGTAGTCGCGCGCCCGCACGAACGCGTCGCGGATGGACTGCTCGACGCCCGCGCGGCTCTGCGGGTAGCGGCCGGTCGCGTCCGCGCCCCAGTTCGACTGCTTGGGGTTCTCGCCGAGGGCGAACTTCACGGTCGGCGGCGCCGCGGCGAACACCAGCTCGTCGGGCGGGGCGCCCCACTTGTTCTTGATCGTGGCCGCCTGTCCGCCGATCGAGTTACACGAGCCGTGCAGCAGGTGCATGATCGTCGCGCCGCCCGCGAGCTGCAGGTAGAGGTTGTTGCTCTCGGAGTTGATGACGTCGCCGATCCGCACCTCGCAGGTGACGATGTTGGTGCACTCGTTGACGTTCCCGAGGATGGCGGAGTGGCTGTGTTCGTCAATGATCCCGGGGGCGACGTGCTTGCCGGTCCCGTCCACGATCACCGCGCCGGCCGGGGCCGCGAGGTTCTTCCCCACCGCCGCGATCTTCCCGTTCCGCACCAACAGGTCGGCGTTCGCGAGCGTCCCGGCCGGGCCCGCGGTCCAGATCGTGGCGCCCTTCACCAGCACGGCCGCGGGCCGCGCCGGGGGCGGCATCCGCCACGCTTCCGTGTTCCCCATCACCGTGGGGCTCGGCACGGGCGGCGCCTCGCCGTCCTTGCCGTCCTTCCTCCCGCCCTTCTTCCCCTCGTCCTTCGGGACCGCGCGGCCGCTCACCGCCTGCGGCGCGCCCCCCGCCACCGTGCGGGTGCCCGCGATCGCGTCGTTCTTCGCGGCGAGGTCGAACGACTCGGCGGACCCCGCGCCGCGCCGGAGCGTGAAGCGGATGCGCTGGCGGTCGAGCCCCACCGAGGCGGCCTTCAGGGTGTCCGCCCCGGCCACGAACTTCACCGTGGTGTCCGGCTCGGTGGACACGACCAGCGTGCCCTTGCCTGCGGCGCCCTCGATCGCCCACTCGCCCTTCGGCGTGGTCTCGTCCTTCGCGGTCTCGTAGCGGTTCCCGTCCACCCACACCTCGCGCACCCTGCCCTCTTCCGAGAACAGCTTCCCGCGCGTCACGGTGAGGTTCGCGATCTTGCCGGGCGCGATCGTGCCGATCCGCGCCTCGAGCCCGAGCAGCCGCGCCGGGGTGGTGGTGACCGCGGCGAGCGCCTGCGCCTCGGTGAGCCCGCGCGCGATCGCCTTCGCGACCGAGGCGCGGAACTGCTTCGCGTCCTTGAGGCCGTTGGCGGTGAGCGCGAAGGCCACGCCCGCCTTCGCGAGCGCCGCCGGGTTGCCGGGAGCCTCCTGCCAGTGCCGCAGCTCCTCGGTGCCGATCTCGAGCCGGTCCGCCTCGTCGCCGCCGACCTCGGGCGCGTCCGGGAAGTTGACCGGGACCACCAGAGGCACGCCGAGCTTCGCCACCTCGGCCACGCGCTTGTACTCGTCGCCGGCCGTCAGCACCTGCGCGCCGATCCCGGCCTCCCGCGCGATCGCCCCCGCGCGCAGCACCTCGAGCATCTCGTCGGTCACGAACAGCGCCGGCCGCTCGCCCGCCACCAGCGGCTGCAGCGCCTCCCACGACAGGTTGGTCTCGGGCCGCTCGGCGGCGGCCGGGCGCCGCGCCCACGCGGCCCGCGCGTCGCGGTACCACTTCGCGTCGAGCAGCGCCTGGCGCACCACCGCGATCGCGCCCATCAGCGAGCCCGGGTAGGTGCCGACCACCGGCTGGAGCGCGATCACCTGCGCGTCGAGCGCGCGCAGCGTGTTGGCGTTGGGCGCGCCGTCGCCGAGCGCGACCACGCCCGCCGAGCCGCGCAGGATGCCGTCCGGGGGGGCGAGGCGCGCGACGGTGAAACCCGCGGCCCGCAGCGTCTCGGTCTGCTCCTTGCCGAGCCCGGCGCCGCGGATCGCTTCCAGCTCGGGCGTCACCGATCCGAGCGCGCTCGCCGGCCCGCGCGCGGGCGGCGGGGGCGGCGGCGCCGGGCGCCGGCCCTGCCCGCCCGGGGTGCCCTGCGGGCGGGTCGAGGCGGTCGAGGACACGACGTAGGCCTCGACCAGCCCCGGGTACACGGTGAGGCTCTCGGCGTCCCAGACCCGCGCGTCGGCCGGGATCGCCACATTCGCGCCGACCGCGGCGATCAGGCCGTCGCGGATCACGACGGTTCCGCGCTCGATCACCTGGCCGGGAGCGTTGACGATGCGTGCGCCGACGATCGCGTGAACGCGCGGGGTGGCGGCGTGGGAGGAAACGGCGAACGGGATCGCGGCCAGGGCGAACGCCAGGCCCAGGCCGCGGCGGAATTGCGGGAGCATCGGGCGGTCCTCGGAAGGGGGTCGAAACGTCCGGAACGGGCGTGAAGGCCCAAGAAGCTAGGGGTCGGCGCGGCCCGGGGCAATAGCCGTCCTGCGCGCGGCGGCGAACCGCGACGAGCGCCCCGGAACCGCGGGACGAACGCGGATCCGCCACGCCCATTGCACAATGGACACGCTTCCCCCCGGGCGTTCGGGAGCGAACGGCCCCGGGACCCCTTGCGCGGCAAGGGATTGTCCCGAATCGGGGCGAATGCCCCGGGGCTTCCCGGGTGGCACGTGCCCTGCAGGATCAGGGGAGGAAGCCCGGCGTTCCGAACCCTTGCCCGCCGCGGCTCGAGGCACGCGCCATGGGGCGCGCGCCCCACCAGGGAGGTCCTCATGAAGATCCTTCGCGTCACGGCCGCTGCCGCCTTCGCCTCGCTCCTCGCGATGCCCGCGTTCGCGGGCGCCGACTGGAGCGTCAGCGTCAACCTGAGCAACGCCCCGCCGCCGCCGGTGGTGGTGGTGCAGCATGCGCCGCGCACGGTGTGGCTGCCGGACGCGCGCGTGTACGTGGTCAACGACGACGACTTCGACGACGACTACTTCCAGTGCGGGGGCTACTGGTACGTGTACCGGAGCAACTACTGGTACCGCGCGCGCACCTGGCGCGGGCCCTACGCGGTGATTGATCACCGCTACGTGCCCCACTCGATCATGGTGGTGCCGGCCAAGCACTGGAAGCGCCACCCGCACGGCGGCCCCCCGGGGCAGATGAAGCGCGCCGCGTACGTCGAGCACCGCGGCGCCCACGTGGAGCGCGTCAAGGTGAAGAGCAAGGGAAAGGGGAAGGACAAGCACTGAGTCCCCCGCGCCCCCGGGCGCGACGCCACGCCTCGATCCCGCGGCCACCCGGAATCCTTCGGGTGGCCGCGGCGCGTTCAGGGGACGCCCGCGGCGAGCCGTCCCGCCACCGCCGCGGCGATCGTCGCGCCCGCGAGCGCGTGGCCGCGCGCGTTCCAGTGCCGCGACCAGTGCACGTGGAGCGGCGCCCCGGTGCGCGCGGCCTCGGCGCGGAACGCCGGCAGCAGGGGCACCAGCGCCAGCGACTCGGCCGCGGCGAGGGCCGCGAGCCGCCGCTCGGGGGCCTCGAGCGAGAGCCCGGGCAGCTCCGCCCAGCGCTCCCAGCCCGGGCGGTCGGCGCGCGCCTCGGCGTGCACCTGCGCCCCCGAGGCGATCGAGGCCACCACGAAGTCGGCTCCCATCGCGCGCGCCTCGTTCCGGCACTCCACGAGCAGGCGTTCGGTGAGCCGCCACGCCGCCTCCCAGGCCGGGTCGGGCCGCTCGGCGTACACCATCAGGGCGGGCGGGATCGCGCCGCCGGCGGGCCGCGCGGCGCGCGCCTCGTGGGCGCGGATCCGCACGGCGCGCATCCGCGTGGTGATCCAGCCGAAGGCGCGGCTCCGGCCGCGCAGCCAGCCGAGCGGGCCGCGGTCCGGGCGCAGGCGGCTCCGGTCCAGCGCCAGCGAGTCGCCGCGGAGTTCGAAGAACGGCCGGTTGCGCAGCGAGGTGGCGAGCGACGGCACCTGGTCGGCCACGTCGTTCCCGGCGAAGAAGCCGAGCACGACCAGGTCCGGATCGAACGCCCGCGCCCGGTGCCTCAGGAACAGCAGCTCCTGCGCGGTCGAGTAGCCGGCCACCCCGCAGTTCCACACCTCGACCGGGCGGCCCAGCGCGCGGGCCAGCGCGCGCTCCATCACGCGACCCGCCGTGCGGTCGAGCGGCACCTGCGCGCCCGCCACGAACGAGTCGCCGAGGAACAGCACGCGCGTCGTGCCCGCGGGCTTCGCCCCGGAGCGCTCGGCGTCGCGGAACCCGAGCGCGTTGGTCTCGAAGCGCACCCGGCCACGGTCGCCGGGATCCTCGCTCTCGAGCCCGGCGCGGAGCCCGGGCAGGTGCGCCCAGCCGAGCCACGGGTCGGGCCCGGCGATGGCGTCCTCGCCGATCGCGAACACGCGCAGTCCCGCCTCGAGCAGCAGGCCGAGCGCGAGCAGCATCGCCGCGGCCGCGGCGAGTCCGGTGGCCGCGCGGCGCGGCATCGCGGAGCGGCCGCCCCTAGCGGAGCGGGCCCGCCTCCCCGACCAGCACGAAGGGCGCCCAGTGGAACGGCGAGCGGGTCTCGTCGCGCCGGAGGAGCGCGCGCCGCGCCTCGGCCAGCGCCGCGTCGCGCGGCCGTCCCTTCGCGAGCAGGCCCCGGTAGAAGCGCTCCATCAGCGTCGCGGTCGAGCGGTCGTTCACCGGCCACAGACTCACCACCACGCTGCGAGCACCCGCCCCGAGGAACGCGCGGGTGAGCCCCAGCACGCCTTCGCCGCGTTCGAGCCGCCCCACGCCGGTCTCGCACGCCGAAAGCGTCACGAGATCCGCCCGCAGGCGGAGCCCCGCGATGTCGGCCACCGACAGGAACCCGGGAGCGGCCGAGTCGTGCGGCGCGGCCACCCACAACCCCGAGCGCGCCGGCTCGCTCTCGTCGGCGACGCCGTGGGTCGCGACGTGGAGCACCGCGAGCGGGCCCTCGGCGGCGAGGGCGAGGACGCGCTCCCGGGTGGCGGCCGCGCCGCGCAGCGCCGCCACGCTCCTCCCGCGGCCGAGGCGCTCGATCGCCGCGAGCTCGTCCGCCGTGTGCGGCAGCGCCGCGAGCGCGGGCGGACCCGCGCCGAAGCGCGGCTCGCCGATCGCGACCAGCCGCGTTCCCGCCGCCCCGCGGCTCCGGCCGGCGAGCCGCATCGCGGTCGCCGACGAGGTGTAGGAGACGAGGTACCGCTCGCCGAGGTACGCGCGCTTCGGGGCGGCCCGGTCCGGCTCGGCGTCCGCCGCGAGCAGCGCCTCGAACGGCAGCAGCGCGAGCGGGCCGTCGGGCGAGACCACCAGCCGCCGGATCCCGCCGAGGGCCGGCTGCGCGGGCTCGACCAGCATGCGGTGGAGCGCGCGCGCCGCGGCGCGGGCGGCGCGCGACTCGGCGCGCCGCGGGTCCGCGAGCGAGCGGCGCAGCACCTCGGCGCGGGCGCGGATCGCGGAGCGCGGCGGGAGCGTCAGGCGCGCCGTGCGCGAGCGCGTGATCACCCACAGCGTCGAGGACGAATCCCCGAGGCTGTATTCGAGCAGCGCGGTGCGGGCGTCCGGCAGCAGCGCGCGCGCCTCGTCGAGCGTCACCGGCGCGGCCGGGCCGTCGTCGCCGAGCCGCCCGGCCATCGCGTCGAGCAGCGAGCGGGCGCGGGCGCGCTCCGCCCACGCGAACGCCTCGGCGGCGTGGGCGCTCCCGGGACGCCCGTCGTCGAGCTTGCCGAGCAGGTGGATGAGCGCCTCGTAGGCGAAGAGCCGGCTCCCGAACAGCGCGATGCGCGTGCCTTCGCCCGACTGCCGGGTGCGCAGGGTGTCGATGAGCGTGGCCGCCCGCCGGTCGAGCGCCAGCGCCCGCGGCACGTCGCCGCGGCGCTCGGCCACGTCGCCCTGCCCGAGCAGCGCGCGCCACGCGTACTCCGGGAGCCGGGCGTCCGCGGCGAAACGCGCCGCCTCCTCGAGGTGGCGGTCGGCCTCGTCGAGCCGCCCGCGGAAGGCGGCCAGGTTCCCGAGATTCAGCCGCAGCGCGCCGAGCTGCTCGGGGCGCGAGGGGCCCGCCGCCCCGAGCGCGCGCGTCCAGTGGCGCTCCGCCGCCTCCAGGTCGCCGCGCTTGAAGCCCACGCGGCCGAGCGTCATGGCCGCGTCCGCCACCCGCTCCGAGTCGGCGGCCGCCTCGGCGATCGCGAGCGACTCGAGCGCCAGCCGCTCGGCCTCGCCGAGGTCGTCCTCGTGTTCGGCGGCGAACGCGAGGTTGTTGCGGACCGCCGCGCGCAGCGCGGTGTTGCCGAGCGAGTCCGCCACCGCGCGCGCCCGGAGCAGCGCCGGCCGGGCCGCCGCGGCGTCGCCCGCGAGCAGCGAGGCGCGGCCGAGTTCGAGCCACTCGCCGGGCAGCGACTGGGCGTCGCCGGCCGCCGCGCTCAGCGCGATCGCGCGGGACAGGCTGGCCGCGGCCTCCGAGAATCGCCCCAGCTCGTTGAGCGCCGCCCCGGCCTGGAACAGCAGCAGGCCCTGGCGCGGCACGTCGCGGCGCTCGCTCGCGGCGCGCATGCCGCGCTCCCGGAGCGCGAGCGCCTCGGCCACCCTGCCCGAGCGCTGCAGCAGGTTGGCGTAGTTGACGAGCGTCTCGATGGTGCGCCCGCTGTCGCCGGCCGCGACCGTGAGCTCGAGCGACCGGCGGAACCAGTGCTCGGTGGAGTCGTTCTCGCCGAGCGCCATCGAGGCGAGCGCGAGGAAGTTGAGGGTCGCCCCGAGTGCCGCGGTCTCGCCGGTGCGCTCGCGCACCGCGCGCGCCTCCCTGAGGAACGCCACGGCCTCGTCGTAGCGGCCGAGCAGGACGTTGCTGGTGCCGAGGCTGTTCAGGGTGTTGCCGATCATGCGCGGATCGCCGACCGCGCGCCGTGCGACGAGGGCCTCGCGGTAGAGGCTCTCGGCGCGCGCCGGCTGGCCGGCGCCGAACCACAGCACGCCGAGGCTCCCCAGCACCCACGCCGAGCGCCGCTTCTCGCCGATCGCGCGGTAACCGGAGAGCGCGGCGCGGAACAGCGAGTCCGCGCGCGCGAGGTCGCGCGCCGCCTGCGCGGCCGCCGCCAGCGATTCGGCCTCGGCCGCCGCCACGCGGGCGCGCCACCGGGGCCGCGTCCACGTGGTGCGGAGCTTCATCGCGTCGGCGGCGATGCGGCTCCCGAACGCGGCGGGCTCGGCCGCGGCCACCCGCAGCGCGAGCGCGAAGCGGGCCTTCGCCGAATCGCTCCGGCCGAGCCGCTCGCGCAGCTCCTGCACGAGCAGCGCGTTCCACGCCGCCTCGTAACCGCCGCCGCCGGCCCGCAGCGCCGCGGGGAGCGCGCTGTCGGGCGCCGCCTCCCACGCCCGCCACGCCTGCGCGAGCGCGGGACGCGGCGCGAGCGCGGCACCGAGCGCGAGCGCGGCGGCGAGCGCCGCGAGCCGCGGGCGCGGCCGCACGCGGCTACTTCGCCTCGGGCGCGACGGCCGCGGGCTCCACGAACAGCGCGCGGATCCCGCCCCGCAGGTTCGTCATCATGCCGCTCACGCGGACCTGCTGGGCGAGGTACGGCAGGAACGTCTCCTTGATCGAGGCCTGCCCGTCGCGGCGCGGGTGGTGCGGTTCGGGGAACACCAGGTAGAGCTGGTCCTGCGCGTCCACGATGCCGATGGGCTGCCCGGCGTTGATGCACTTGGTGCCGCACGCCACGTGGGCGAGCCCGCGCCGGCCGAGCTGCAGGTAGCAGGAGACGTCCACCACCTCGCCGGTCACGGTGACCGCCTTGCCCGAGGCGAGGATCTTCTTGTTGGCCTCCTCGGCCGCCGCCTCGATCGTGGTCGGCGTCCAGCGCGCCGACTCGGCCTTGCCGATGGCGGCGGGTGGCGTGGCGGCCGCGGGCTTCGCGGCGTCCTTGGCGAGCAGGGGGGCGGCGAGCGATCCCGCGGCGAGCGCGAGCGCTGCGGCGAGGGCGATTCCGGTGCGGACGTTCATGCGATCCTCCTCGGGTCCGGGCGCGGCCCGGCGGCGGCCGGCGGTTCCGGGTGCGCGGGGTTCCTGCGAACGGGCCAGTCTAATCCCGGGGCGGCGGGCGGCGCACGCCGCCCGGCGTCCCGGCGGCCCGCGCCGGGCGGCCCGCCCGCGGCGAGCCCCGCGAGCGGCCGGGAACTACTTCCGGCCCTTCATCCTCGCGACCAGCAGCGGCGGGGTGAGGAGCGTGGTGATCGCCACCATCGCCACCACCGCCGAGAACACCGCGTCGTCAATGACGCGCTCGCCGCCGATGTGGAGCGTGGCCCCGATCCCCGCGAAGATCAGGCCCACCTCGCCCCGCGGGATCATCCCGAGCCCGACCGCGATCCGGTCCACGCCCTTCTGGAGCACGCCCAGCGAGCAGGCCTGCTTCCCGGCGATCGCCGCGAGCGTGAGCACCCCGGCGAAGCCGAGCACCGCGGTGTTGCCGAACACCGAGAGATCCACGCGCATGCCCATCAGCACGAAGAAGATCGGCACCAGGAAGTTGGCCATCGGCTCGAGCAGTTCGCGCACGTCGCGCGACTTGTGGTCGCGGGCCTGGAGGTCGGCGTAGTGCACGTCGTCCAGCACCAGGCCCGCGGCGAAGGCCCCCACGATCGGCGCGAGGCCCGCCTTGCCGGCCAGGTACGAGAACAGGAAGCAGAGCGCGAGCGCGCTCGAGAGCAGCAGGCCCTGCCCGCGCAGCCGCGTGGCGACGCGGAACATGCGGCGCGAGAGCCAGCGCCCCACGAACAGCGCCACCACCAGGAACCCGAACGCCTTGACCACGATGAACGCGATGGTCGAGGCCTCGAAGGCCACTCCCTGGTTGGCGGCCTCGATGATGCCCGCCACCACCGCGAGCACGATCAGGCCCAGCACGTCGTCAATGACCGCGGCGCCCAGGATGATGCGGCCCTCGTCGCTGTCGGTGCGTTTGAGCTCGCCCAGCACGCGGGCGGTGATGCCCACGCTGGTCGCGCAGAGCGTCGCCCCCACGAACCAGTGGGTGAGGGCGTTGTGCGCGGGGAAGAACGCCTGCGAGACGAAGAACCCGAGCAGCATGGGCGCGACCACGCCGAGGATCGCGACCAGGAGCGCCGAGGGCCCCACCGCGATCATCTTGTTCACGTCGGACTCGAGCCCGACCTCGAACAGCAGGAAGAGCACGCCGATCTGGGCGAGCAGGTCGAGGCTCGGCAGGTGCGAGAGGCCGTCGAACTGGTGGAACCCGAAGAGCCCGAGGTTGCCGATGAGGACACCCGCCACCAGCTCGCCCAGCACCGCGGCCTGTCCCATGGCCGCGAACAGGGCGCCGCCGAGCCGCGCCCCCACGATGATGAGCACCAGCGCCTCGAGCACCGGCAGCAGGTCCACGCCGGAGGGGTCGGAGGCCGCGGTGGCGGCGTGCCCCGCGAACAGCACCGCGACCGCCGCGAGGAACGCGAGGCGCCGGGGCCGCCCGGGACGGCGGTTCACGAGGTTCGAGAAGGGAAGCACGGGGGGTTGATACCCCAATCCGCGGCGGGCGTCGAGTGGAAGAGGGATGCGGTGTCCGCGGTGCGGAACGGCCGCCCGGGCCCGTCCCGGCGGGGTCCCGGGGCCGCTCCATCGGCCCCGGGGCGCGCGGTGCTTACTTCGAAACCACCTTGCCCTTGATCATGTCCATCGCGCAGGCGTAGTCGAGCGTCTCGGCCCGGTCGGCGGGCAGCTCGATGCGGACGGTCTGGTTGAGCGGCAGGTCGTGCTTCTCGCCGGTGCCCGCGAAGATCATCTCGGTGGCGCAGGTCTCCACCTTGCGGGTCACCACCAGCGTCACCGGCTTGCCCTTCGGCACGTTGGCCACCGCGGGCACGAAGCCGGCGTCGGTCACCTCGATCTTCACCTCGCTCGCGGTCGCCTGCTCCCCGGCGCAGCCCACCACCACCGCCCCGATCCCGAGAACGGCCGCGAATCCCAGCAGGGCCATCCATCCATTCCGCTTCTTCATCGTGAATCTCCTTTCGTCTCGAATCACCCCACCGGCTTGGGCGCCGGGGCGATCGCGGTGGTCTCCGCGTCCCCGTCCGCCACCTCCGGCAGGTTTCGCCCCTTCCACCACGCGAAGATCGCGGGGTAGACGAGCAGCTCCAGCACGAACGAACTGACCACGCCGCCCAGCATGGGCGCGGCGATGCGCTTCATCACGTCGGCCCCGGTCCCGTGCCCCCACATGATCGGGATCAGCGCGAACAGGATGGTGAGCACCGTCATGTGCTTGGGCCGGATGCGGTGCGCGGCGCCCTCGACGATCGCCTCGAGCAGGTCGCGGCGGTCGCGCATGCGGCCCTTCTCCACGCGCTCCTTCCAGGCCAGGTTGAGGTACAGCATCATCAGCTGCCCGGTCTCGGCATCGAGCCCGGCGAGCGCGATCATCCCCACCCACACCGCCACGCTCAGGTTGTAGTCGAGCAGCCACAGCAGCCACACCGCGCCCACCAGCGAGAACGGCACGGCCAGCAGGATGATGAAGGTCTCGGTGACGTTACGCAGGTTGAACCACAGCAGGAACGCCACCAGCAGCACCGTGACCGGCACCACCAGCAGCAGCCGCTTCTGCGCGCGCTCGAGGCTCTCGAACTGGCCGGCCCACGCGAGGCGGTACCCGGGCGGCACCTTCACGGTGCGCGCCACCACCTTCTGCGCGTCGCGCACGTAGTCGCCGAGCGGCCGGTCGGCCACGTCCACCGAGACCAGCCCGAACAGCAGCCCGTCCTCGCCCTGCAGCATCGGCGAGCCCTTGCGGTAATGGATCGTGGCCAGCTCGCCGAGCGGCACCTGCGCGCCGCCCGGGGCCGCCACCAGCACGCGCTTCAGCGCCTCGGGGTCGTCACGCAGCTCGCGGGCGTAGCGCACCGTGATGTTCTGCCGCTCGCGGCCCGCGAGCGTCTGCCCGGCCGGCATTCCGCCGATCGCGGCCTCGATCACCTCCTGCACGTCGCCCACCGCGAGCCCGTAGCGGGCGGCGCGCTCGCGGTCCACGTCGAAGTCGAGGTAGTAGCCGCCGGTGAGCCGCTCGGCGTAGGCGCTGCGCGTGCCGGGCACCTCGAGCAGGGCGTGCTCGACCTCCACCGAGAGCCGCTCGATCACCTCGAGGTCGGGCCCGAACACCTTCACCGCGGCCGGGCTCCGCACGCCGGTCGAGAGCATCTCGTTGCGGGTCTGGATCGGCATCCACCAGATGTTGGGCATGCCGGGGAAGCGGAGCTTGCGGTCGAGCTCGGCGATCAGCTTCTGCCAGGTCATGCCCTTCCGCCACTCGTGCTCGGGTTTCAGCTCGATCACGGTCTCGGCCATGCCGGGCGGCGCCGGGTCGGTGGCGGTGCGCGCGCGGCCGATCTTCCCGAACACGCGCGCCACCTCGGGCACGTCGGCGATCTGGCGGCCCATGCGCTGCAGGATCGCGGCCGATTCGGTCTCGGACACGCCGGGCGGCGCGGTGGGCATGTAGAGGAGCGTTCCCTCGTTGAGCGGCGGCATGAACTCGGCGCCGAGCTGGAGGAACACCGGCACGGTCGAGAGCATCAGCACGAGCGCCCCGCCCATCACCCAGCGGCGGCGGCGGATCGCGAAGTGGAGGACCGGCGTGTACACGCGGATGATCGCGCGCGCGATCGGCTGCTCACGCTCGGGGCGGATCTTGCCGCGCACCAGCAGCATCGCCAGCGCCGGGGTCAGGGTCACGGCGAGGATCGCGGCGAACGCCATGGCGTAGGTCTTGGTGAAGGCCAGCGGCTTGAACAGGCGGCCTTCGGTGGCCTCGAGCGAGAAGATCGGCAGGAACGAGACGGTGATGATCACCAGCGCGAAGAAGATCGGCTTCCCGACCTCCTGGAGCGCGCGGATCACCACCGCGTCGCGCGAGCCGGGCTGGCCATCGGCGTCCCACTGCTCGAGGCGTTTGTGCACGTTCTCGACCATCACGATCGAGGCGTCCACCATGGCCCCGATCGCCACCGCGATGCCGCCCAGCGACATGATGTTGGCGTTGAGGCCCTGCCGCAGCATCGGCACGAAGGCGAGCAGCACCGCGATCGGCAGCGACAGGATCGGGATCAGCGCGCTGCGGAAGTGCCCGAGGAACAGCAGGATCACCACGCTCACGATCGCCATCTCCTCGAGCAGCGAGCGGGCGAGCGTCTGGATCGCGCGGCCGATCAGGGCCGAGCGGTCGTAGACCACCACCAGCTCGACGCCCGGGGGCAGCGAGCCCTTCACCTCGGCGAGCCGCTTCTTCACGTCGCGGATCACCCGCAGCGCGTTCCCGCCGTGGCGCATCACCACGATGCCGCCCACCACCTCGCCGCGGCCGTCGAGCTCGGCGATGCCGCGGCGCGGCTCGGGCGCCATGCGCACGTCGGCCACGTCGCCGATCGTGACCGCCACGCCGCCTTCCCCCGCCTTGACCGGCGTGGCCTCGAGGTCGGCGAGCGAGCGGGCGTAGGCGTTGGAGCGCACGATGTACTCGTGCTCGGCGATCTCGACCGCGCCGCCGCCCACCGCGCCGCTCGACTTGCGCGCGGCCGCGGCCACGTCGTGGAGCGAGACGCCGTAGGAGAACAGGCGCGCCGGGTCCACCGCGATCTCGTACTGGCGCACGAAGCCGCCCACCGACGCGACCTCCGAGACGCCGTCCACGCTCTGCAGCCAGTAGCGGAGCGTCCAGTCCTGGAAGGCGCGCAGCTCGCCCAGGTCGTGGCGTCCGGTGGTGTCCACCAGCGCGTACTGGAACACCCAGCCCACGCCGGTGGCGTCGGGCCCGAGCTTGGGCACCACGCCCTCGGGAAGGATCGAGGCCGCCGAGGCGAGGTTCTCCATCACCCGGCTCCTCGCCCAGTAGAGGTCCACGCCGTCCTCGAAGATCACGTAGACGAACGAGTCCCCGAACATCGAGTAGCCGCGCACGTAGCGCACGCCGGGCGAGGAGCGCAGCGCCGACACGATGGGCGTGGTGATCTGGTCGTCCACCAGGTCGGGGCTCCGGCCGCGCCACTCGGTGTAGATGATGACCTGCGTGTCGGTCAGGTCGGGGATGGCGTCGAGCGGCGTGTTCCACAGGGCGTGGACGCCGAACCCGGCGGCAACGAGCACGCCCAGCAGCGTGAACCCGCGGTTCCGCGCGCACCATGCGATCACCCGTTCGATCATGGCCGGGGGCCCCCCTTGGCGGGCAGCGCGTCGGGCTGGGCGGGCGGCGCGTCGGGCGGTTCGGGCATGGGCACTCCCCGCGACGCTAAAAGGCGGGGCGGGGTGGGCCTCGCGGCGTGGGGAGTGCCCATGCCCGAACCGCCCGACCCCCGAACCGGCACGCAAGCGGAGCCACGGGCTCCGGGTCGATGGCAGTCGCGGCTGTTCACCACTTCTCCGTCGCGGTCTTGAGCTTGGCTTCGCTCGAGATCAGGAAGTTGCCCGAGACCACGACCCGCTCGCCGGCGGCGAGGCCGCCGAGCACCTCGTACCACTCGCCGGCGCGCGTGCCGAGCTTCACCTCGCGCGGGGCGAGGCGTCCGCCGCCCAGGTCCACGAACACGATGTGCCGCTCGCCGGTCGGGAGCACCGCGCTCTCCGGCACCGCGAGCTTCAGGCCGAGGCGCGCCTCGAGATTCACGTCCACGAACATGCCGGGCTTCAGGTCGCCCCTCGGGTTCGGCACCTCGATCCGCACCGAGCTGGTGCGCGTTTCGGCGGCCAGCATCGGGTCCACGAACGCCACGTGCCCCGCGCGCGAGCCGCCGTCCAGGTAGGGGTTCGAGATCGTGACCGGCGCGCCCAGCTTCACCAGCGGCAGGTCCATCTGGTACACGCTCGCCATCACCCAGATCGGGTCGAGCGGCGCGATGCGGAACAGCACCTCGCCCGGGTTGAACGGGCTGCCGTTCACGACCCGCTTCTCGATCACCACGCCGGTCACGGGCGCCACCACCGGCAGCACGTCGCGGGTGCGGTTCTCGCGGGCGATCCCCTCGATCTGCGCGGCCGGGACGTCCCACAGCTCGAGCCTGCGCTTGGCCGCGGCCGCCAGATCGCGCGCGGCCGGATCCTTCGCCGCCGCTCCGAGCGCCTCGAGGTACTCCTGCTGGGCGGCGAGCAGCTCGGGGCTGTACACCGTGAACAGCACCTCGCCCTCGCGCACCGTGCGCCCGGTGAAGTCGGCGGCGAGGCTCCGAATGTAGCCGCCGAACTTGAAGGTCACGTCGCGGGTGCGGGTCTCGTCCCAGGCCACCCGGCCCGCGCTGCGCACGCGCATGCTCAGCTCGCGCGCCTTGAGGGGCGCCACGCGGATGCCGAGCGCCTGCCGCCGCGCCGCGTCCACGTGCACCTCGCCCTCGCCCGGGGCCAGCTCGGCGCCCTCGGCGTGGGCGCCCTCCTCACCCGCCGTGGCGGCGTCGTCCGCGCGCTCCCCGCCCGCGGCCCGGGTCGGCGCGCTCCCGCTCACGAACGCGAGCCCCTCGACCGACGTGCTGAGCCTCCAGCTCCCGAGCACCTGCGGGGCGTCCCCGGACTTCATCCGCACGTGCACGTCCCACTCGCCAGGCATCGAGAGCCCGTAGGCGGCGCGATAGACGCCGGGCGCCACCTCGGTGATCTTGCCCTTGCTCTCCATGCGCGGCATCTGGCCCATCGCCTCCATCACGAAGCGCGGGTCCAGCGAGGCGCCCGCGACCGGGTTTCCCTCCGCGTCCTTCACCACGATGGTGGCGGTGTTCTCGCCGGGCCTCGGGGGATCGGGCGAGGTCGCCACGCCGATGCGGTAGTCGCCCACCTGCTGCATGGGCATGTCGGGGACTTTCCCGCCCCCGAACGGCTTCGCCAGCCACACCCACGCCCCGGCGCCCGCGAGGGCGAGCACCGCGACGGCCGGGATCACGATTTTCGCCTTCATCGCTGCGACTCCTTTCGGTCGGTGTTCCGATCGGTCCCGGGGACCGCGGGCGCCGGCACGGCGGATCCGCCGGCGGGCCGCATCGAGATCACGTCGCCGGCTACCGCGCGCTGCATGGCCGCCCAGCCGTGGGCCGCGCGGGCACGGGCCTCCTCCAGCGCCAGGCGCGCGCTCGAGCGGCCGCGCGCCGCGTCCAGCAGGGCGAGGAACCCGCCGCGACCGCTCTCGTACCCGGCCCGGGCGGCCGCCAGCGCGCGCTCGCGCGTCGGCAACAGGATCTGTTCCACCACCTCCATCTCGTGGAGCGCCTCCTCGTAGTCGGCGCGGGCCTCCTCGATGCGAAGCGCCACCTCGTCGGCCACCGCCGCGCGCTCGAGGCGCGCCCGGTTGAGCGAGGCGCGCGCCTCGGCCTCGGCGGCCGCGAGACGGCCGCGGAAGATCGGCAGGTTGAAGCCGAGCATCGCCATGGTGCGGAACTCGGGCTCGCGCATGAAGAAGTCGCGCTCGAAACCGAGCTCGAGCATGGGCAGCCGGCGGCGCGAGGCGAGCGTCGCCATCGCTTCGCCGGCCTCGATCCGCGCCTCGGCGGCGCGCAGCTCGGGCCACGGGGCGCGCGCCGCGAGCTCCCGGCGCGACGTGTCGGCGAGCGCGGGCAGGACGAGCCGTGCCGGCGGCGGCGGAAGCGGCAGCGCGGGCTCGCGGTGCAGCAGCGCGTTGAGCCGGAGCCTCGCCAGGCGGCGCTCGCGAATCAGCACCGCCTCCTCGTGCGCGAGCATGCCGAGCTCGGCGTCGGCCTGCAGCGGATCCTGCTGGCCCTCCATGCCGCTGGCGTAGCGGGCGAGCGCCGCGCGCCGGAACTGGTTCACCAGCCGCGCCTGCTCGGCGTTGGTCTCGAGTGCCCGCTCGGCCCGGTAGAGATCGAAGAACGAGGACCGAACCATCGCGAGCAGGTCGAGCCTCGCGGCTTCGGCGTCGAGCAGCATGGCCGCCGCGTCGGCGCGGGCCGAGCGACGCTCGAGGCCGCGCTCGCCGAACACGGGGAGCCTCTGCCGCACGCCCCACCGGTAGCCCGGGCCCATCATCGCGTCGCCCGAGAAGCTGCGCGGTGCGGCGGTCACGCTCGCCATCGGATCCTCGAGCGAGCCCGCGGCCCGAGCGCGGGCGCGGGCGGCGGCGGCGGCGGCGCGCATGGCGGCGTACGAGGGGTTCCGCACCAGCGCCTCGCGCTCGAGCGCCTCGAGCGACAGCGTGTCGAGGCCCGCGAACAGCGCCTCGCCGTGCGGGGGCATGGCGAACACGCGGGTGGTGTCGGTTGGAGCGGCCAGCAACAGCGCCGCAAGGGCCATGGAAATCATCGGTCTCGATCCTCGTGCGCTTCCCGTCGGGCGAAGCGCGGGAGCCGTGAGTCGGGTGTCGCGCGGTCGCGCGAACCGAAAGACGGATCTTCGCGGGCGGTCTTACTCCCGGGGGAGGACCGCCTTCAGCGAGGGATCAGAGACGCGGCGGGGCGCGACCCGCATCCGGGGTCGCGGAGTGGAGCGCCGGAGGGCGGGCGTCCTCCGGGAGCGCCGGCCGCGCGAGCGCGGGCGACACGAAGGGAATCGCGAGCGGCGCGAGCTCGGTCGCGACGGCGAGCACCGGCGCGGGGTCCACCGTGGCGCCGTGTGCGGCGAGCACCGGGGCCACCGCCACGCAGCACGGTGCGGTGGCCTGGCGGGTCGCTTCTGCTTCGCGAGCGGCACGGTCGGCGGCGGCGGCGCAGCAACCGTGCGGCGAGCCTTCCGGCGCGGAAGCAAACGCCGAGGGAAGCGGTGCGCTCAACGCGGGCGGCGGGGCGAACACGCAGAAGTTGGTGCCGAGCAGGAAGAACCCAAGCGCCAGCAGGGCGTTGACGCGACGCGGGAGGTCGCGGGGAATGCGGGCCAGCGTGCGCGCGATCATAACGTAGGTACTATCGTCCCCGCCGCGGGTGACGCGTGTCCGCGAAGCGTCAAGACTGGCGCGCCCGCGCGCGTGGCCCCGGGCACCGGCCGCGGCCTGCGCGCGTGGCCCCGGGCCGCGCGGCCCACCCGCGCGGCGCCGGGCGCAAGTTCCGGCCGCGGCGGCGGTTCGGCCCAGCCCGCGGGCGGCAGCGCCTCGCGCCAGCGCGCGAGCAGGCGGGGCGGTAAGGTCGGGTGCCTCACCCCCCCCACCTCCAGCGCCGGGATTTCCCGATTCCTCTCGCAACGGGCGGCAGGCTATCGGAGCTCGACGCCGCTCTCAGGTGGTCAGAGTTTCCGGAAAGGGGGTGGTCAGGATTTCCGGAACCCGCAACCAGGGGGAGGGCTCTCGCCCCCCCGGAGCTTCGGGTAGAGTACGCGTCGGTCAATCGTCGGCGGGACAGAGGGGCCGTACATGCGACTCAGCCTCTTAGCTCTCCTTCTCTCAGCGGAGCTTTTCAGCCTCGCGTCAGCCGCTCACGCGGGCCGCAACGCGGGCGGCACGGCCTGGCTCACTTGGAACCGGGAGCGGGCGGTCACGAACCTCTCGGCCGTTCCCTCCACTCCGGTTCGGCTCTACCTGCGCCTCGACGGCGCCCCGGATATCCGTCAACTCGCAACGCACTTGACCTGGAGCCCCGCCGATTCCCTCGGGTGTTACCTCATTGCTCCCGTCAGCAGCGACACCTCGGCACTCTGTGGCTGGAACACCGCGGTCCATCCCGGCACCGGCTTTGAGAGCGACACCACGTACATTTGGAGCATCGTCTTCCCGCCCTCCAGCGACAAGAGTTGCGTCACGTATCTCGTCTCGGCCGGAGGTTGCGCACCGGCCCAGCCAGCGGAGTTCTGGTTGACTTCGGTCAAGGTCCGTGATTCCGCAGGAGAGATCGACACGCTAAGAGTACTCGGTCATGCGACGGTCCAGCCGGAGAGCGCAAGCACGCCTTCGATCGACCGCGTCGATCCCGCGGTCCTCGTAGCGGGTGCGGTGAACACGGTGACGGTGATCGGTCAAAACCTCGAGCGCGGGGCGGTCGCGGAACTCCAGGGTCCCAGCGTGAGCATCCAGGCGTCGGCGGTGCAGTTCGTCTCGCCCGCCGCGTTGACG
>CAZIVR010000031.1:33404-33962 GCA_964542745.1 uncultured bacterium | reverse complement strand
CAAGGAAGACGACGCCCGCAACCCCGGCGTCATCGCCGACTGCACCGGGGACAACGCCGGCGACTCGGTGGGCCCGACCGCCGACGGCTTCGAGACCTACGGCGTGACCGGCGTGGCGCTGATCGCCTTCATCGCGCTGGCCGTGATCCCCGACCACAAGGCGGCGTTCCTCGTGTGGATCTTCGTGATGCGCGTGCTCATGATCGGCACGTCCATCCTCTCCTACCTCGCCAACGCGGCGGTGGCCCGCAGCATGAACGCGGGCAAGGACAAGATCGACTTCGAGGCCCCGCTCACGAGCCTGGTGTGGGTGTGCTCGATCCTCTCGATCGTGGTGACCTTCGCCGCCTCGAAGTGGCTGCTCGCGCCGCTCGGGGGCAACCTGTGGTTCACGCTCTCGGTCATCATCTCGTGCGGCACGCTGGCGGCGGCCGTGATTCCCGAGTTCACGAAGGTCTTCACCAGCTCGCACTCGCGGCACGTCAAGGAGGTCGTGGCGGCGTCGCAGGAGGGCGGCGCGTCGCTCAACATCCTCTCGGGCATGGTGGCCGGCAACTG
>CAZIVR010000031.1:0-33394 GCA_964542745.1 uncultured bacterium | reverse complement strand
GTGTTCTGGAAGGCGCTCACGCTGGCCGTGCTCCTGTTCCTCGCCTACGTGTTCTCGGAGCAGGGGCTGTCCCAGTACATGGCCTATCCCGCCGTGTTCGCCTTCGGCCTGGTGGCGTTCGGCCTGCTCGGCATGGGCCCCGTGACGATCGCGGTGGACTCCTACGGCCCGGTCACCGACAACGCGCAGTCCATCTTCGAGCTGTCGCAGATCGAGACCACGCCCGGCGCGGCCGGCGAGGTCGAGAAGCAGTTCGGATTCAAGCCCGACTTCGAGAAGGGCAAGCACTACCTCGAGGACAACGACGGCGCGGGCAACACCTTCAAGGCCACGGCCAAGCCGGTGCTGATCGCCACCGCCGTGGCGGGCGCCACGACCATGCTGTTCTCGATCATCCTCACGCTCCAGAAGCACTTCGGCGTGGACGCGAGCGGCGCGCAGGTGTTCCGCCTCGACCTGCTCGACCCCTACGTGATCCTCGGCCTGCTGATGGGCGGCGCCACCGTGTACTGGTTCACTGGCGCCTCGATGCAGGCCGTGACCACCGGCGCCTACCGGGCGGTCGAGTACATCAAGAAGAACATCAAGCTCGACTCGGCCGAGGCCGCCAGCATCGAGACGTCGCGCACCGTGGTGCGCATCTGCACCCAGTACGCGCAGGCCGGGATGTTCAACATCTTCATCGTGATCTTCTGCCTCACCATCGCCTACGCCTTCTTCAACCCGGTGTTCTTCATCTCCTACCTGGTGTCCATCGCGGTCGTCGGCCTGTTCCAGGCCGTCTACATGGCCAACGCGGGCGGCGCGTGGGACAACGCCAAGAAGGTGGTGGAGGTGGAGCTCAAGCAGAAGGGCACCGAGCTCCACGCCGCGACGGTGGTGGGCGACACGGTGGGCGATCCGTACAAGGACACCTCCTCGGTGGCGCTCAACCCGATCATCAAGTTCACCACGCTGTTCGGCCTGCTGGCGGTCGAAATGGCGGTCGCGAATCCCACGATCTCGATCCCGGTCGCGGCGGTGTTCATGCTGATCTCGCTGGTGTTCGTCTACCGGTCGTTCTACGGGATGCGCATCTCGACCAAGCAGTAGCGCGGTCGCGCCCGCGAGCCCCCGGCGGTCCGTCCGCCGGGGGCTCGTTCGTTCGCGGCGCGTGCCGCGGGCGCGCCCGGGACACGCCCGCGCTTGACGGCCCCGCGGCGCGAGGGTTTTCTCTCCCGGATCCCGTCCCGCCGCCTTCCCCGTTCCCGGAGCGCCGCATGCCCCGCAAGACGATCCGCGACACCCTCGCCCTTCCCCGTGGTTACCGCTCGCGCGAGGTCGCGAGCTTCATCGCCCAGCTCGACGACCTGACGCGGCGCCTCGAGGCCGACGTGCGCGGGCTCTCCGTGCGTCAGCTCGAATGGCAGCCCGGCCCGGGCCGCAACACGATCGGCATGCTGCTGGCCCACCTCGCGGTGGTCGAGGTGTGGTGGCTGTCCGGCCCCGCGCGCGACCGCTCCGACGTGGACTTCCGGAAGGCCATCGGCATCGACGCCGACGACGACGGCATGCCCGCCCCGCCGCGCGGGCGGCACCCGCGCGCGCTCCGCGGCCGCGGGGCGGCCTGGTACCTGCGCACGCTGCGGCGCGCGCGGGCCACCGTCCGGCGCATCGCCCGGTCCATGACTCCGGCGCAGCTGGTGAAGGTGCGGAGCCGCCACTGGAGGTCGCAGAACGCGGTCCACCGCTACAACAACCGCTGGGTGCTCTACCACGTGCTCGAGCATTTCGGCGGCCACTACGGCCAGATCCTGCTCCTCAAGGAGCTGATGAAGGCGCCGAAGCGCCGCGCGCCCGGACGAAAGGCCCGGTCATGACCCGGATCGTGAGCACGCTGCTCGTCGCCCCGGAGGGCTTCGCCTCGCGCGAGGTCGCGCGCTTCCTCTGGCAGATGGACGAGCAGAGCCGGCGGCTCCACCAGGACACGCGGGGACTCTCCGCGGAGGAGCTGGGCTGGCAGCCGCGCCCGGGCATGAACACGATCGGGATGCTGCTCGCCCACATCGCCTACGCCGAGACGCACCTCGCCCAGGTCGGCCTGCTCGGCGAGGAGACCGGCCACGCCCAGGACGTGATCGACCTCACCGAGGAGGAGGAGGGCATGCCGCTCGCGGAGGGCGCTCCCCCGGCCCCCGCGCTGGCCGGGAAACCGCTCGAGTACTTCGACGACCTGCTGGCGCGGGCCCGCGCCCACACGCACCGCGTGGCGCGCACGCTCACCGACGCCGACCTCGACACCCAGGTCACGCGGCCGCCGAGGCCGGACGGCATGGTGCGGGTGTTCAACCGGGCGTGGGTGCTGTACCACATGCTCGACCACGAGGCGGGGCACCACTACCAGATCAACCTGCTCCGCCACCTGCGCAAGGCCGGGGGCTAGGCTCCGCCGCGGGACTCCGCGAACCCGCGCCGCGTGCGCCGGTCGGGCCCGGGGTCCGTCGGAGCGGGCCCGCGCCCGCGCGGCGTGCCGGCCCGGCGCCTAGCGCTCCTCCAGCAGGTCCCCGAGCGCGGCCAGCCCCGCCTCGAGCACGGCGGGCTCCACGATCAGGCTCGGCACGAGGTGGCTGCCGGCCGGGAGGTCGTAGAAGTGCCCCGGGTGGACCGCGACGCCGCGCGCCAGCAGGTCGAGCGCCCAGCGTTCGTCGTCGCGACCCGACGGCAGCCGCAGCACGCACGACCAGCCGCCCCGCGCGGCGAGGCGCCCGGCCGCGGGATGCGCCGCGGCCCACGCGTCCACCCGGCGCAGGTTCTCGCGCAGGCGCTCGCGCATCGGCCCCTGGAATTCCCCGCGGCGCGCGAGCCGTTCGGGCAGCGCCGCCTGCGCCGCGGGCCCGACCGAGAGGAACAGGTCGGCGAGCCACTCGAGCCCGGAGCGCGCCCGCGCGCGCGACTCCGGGGGCCCCGCGATCGCGACCCAGCCGACCTTGAGCTGGGGCAGGCCGCACACCTTCGACGCGCCGCTCATCACGAAGGTCGTCGCGCGGGTCTCGCCCGCCCGGGTCGGAAAGCCCGCGCCGTCCGCCTCCCACGCGAAGTCCCCGAACACTTCGTCCACCACCAGCGCCGCCCCGTGGCTCGCCGCGCGTTCCACGGCGAACGCCCAGTCCCCCTCCCCGAGCGCGACCCCGGCGGGATGGTGGGGCTCGACCAGGACCGCGGCCCTCGCCCCGGCCGCGAGGCCGCGCTCGAAGGAGTCGCGGTCCAGGTGCCACTCGCCGTCGTAGGCGAGGCGATAGGCCGTCGCGCGCACGCCCTCGGCCGCGGCGAGCGGCGCGAACAGCGGGTAGCCGGGCTCCGGCACGAGCAGCGCCTCCCCCGGGTCCGCGAGCAGCCGCGCGAGGTGCGCGAAGCTCTCGCTGGTGCCGGTGGTGAGCACGAGGTCGCCGGGATCCACGCCGGCGCCGCGCGCGGCGTAGTAGGCGGCGATCGCTTCGCGCGCGGCGGACGTTCCGGCCGGCTCGGGGTCGTAGCGCGCCGCGAGGGCCGCCGGGACTCCGCCCGGAACGACGGGCGGCAGGCCGACCCGCGTGGGATTCGACTCGGTGAGGTCGAGCAGCGGCGCGCCGGCGCGGCGCCGCGCCTCGAGCGCCGCGCTCCAGCGATTGCCGGGCGCGGGCGCGGGAACCCGCGACGAAAGGTTCACGCGGGGAGCCCCCGGGCGCCCCGCCGGGCCCGGGGAACCCGGCCGGCGCGGAGCGCGGGCGCGGTCCCGGGGCGTGCGCCCCGGGACCGGTCCGTGCGGACTACGTGCCCTCGCTCCACGTGCGCAGGTAGCGCTCCTGCTCGGCGGTGAGCGTGTCGATGGACACGTCCATGCTCTTCAGCTTGAGCCGCGCCACCTCCGCGTCGATCGGCTTCGGCACCACGTAGACGTCCTTCTTGAGCGCCTTCGCCTTCTTCTTCAGGAACTCGACGCTCAGCGCCTGGTTGGCGAAGGACATGTCCATGACCATCGCCGGATGGCCCTCGGCCGCGGCGAGGTTGATGAGACGGCCCTCGCCGAGCAGGTGCAGGCGCTTGCCACCGGGAAGCCGGAACTCCTCCACGAACGGCCGCACCTCGCGGCGCCGGCCGCCCGCGAGCCGGTCGAGCGCCGGGATGTCGATCTCGACGTTGAAGTGGCCGCTGTTCGCGATGATCGCGCCGTCCTTCATGGCGAGGAAGTGCTCGCGCCGCAGCACGCTCTTGTTCCCGGTCACGGTGAGGAAGAGATCCCCGCGCGGGGCCGCTTCGGCCATGGACACCACCTGGTAGCCGTCCATCGCCGCCTCGAGCGCCCGCACCGGGTCGATCTCCGTCACCAGCACGGTGGCGCCCATCCCCTTCGCGCGCATCGCCAGCCCGCGCCCGCACCAGCCGTAGCCCGCGATCACCACGGTCGAGCCGGCGACCAGCATGTTGGTGCAGCGCAGCACGCCGTCCATGGTGGACTGGCCGGTGCCGTAGCGGTTGTCGAACAGGTGCTTGGTGTCGGCGTCGTTGATCGCGATCACCGGGTACTTGAGCACCTTGCCCGCCGCCATGGCGCGCAGGCGCGTGACGCCGGTGGACGTCTCCTCGGTGCCCGCGAACACGTCGCGCAGGAAGTTGCGCTTCTTGGTGTGCAGCACGGTCACCAGGTCGCAGCCGTCGTCCATCGTGACGTGCGGCCGGGCTTCGATGGCCGCGACGATGTGGGAGTAGTAGGTCTTGTGGTCCTCGCCCTTGATCGCGTAGGTGGCGATCCCGTAGTGCGCGACCAGCGCCGCGGCCACGTCGTCCTGGGTGCTGAGCGGGTTGGAGCCGCACAGGTGCACCTCGGCGCCGCCGGCCTTCAGCGTCCGCATGAGGTTGGCGGTCTCGGTGGTGACGTGCAGGCAGGCGGCGATCCGCACGCCCTTGAGCGGGCGCTGCTTGGCGAAGCGCGCACGGATGGTCCGCAGCACCGGCATGTGCTGGTCGGCCCACTCGATGCGCAGGCGGCCCTCCCGGGCCAGCTTGAGGTCGCGGACGTGTCCCGGCACCTGGCCGTTGCCCGCGGCGCCGTTGGCGGAAGACTTCGGGGTCATGAAGGCTCCTGATCGGAAGAGGTCGTGAGCGGTGGAACGAGGGCGGAAGTGTGCCCGAGCCCGGCGGGGGCGGCAACCCAAAAAATGCCCGTGACCCGCGTCTGCTGATTTGATATGCATATGCATATGAAACGAACCACCCTGATCCTCGACGAACGCCTGGACGCGGCCCTGCGGGAGCGGGCGGCCCGCGAACGGCGCACCCTGACCGACGTGGTCGAGGAAGTCCTGCGCGCCGGTCTCGCGGTGCCGGCGCGGCGGCGGCGCGTGCGCCTCCCCTCCTACGACCTCGGCCCGTTCCTCACGCCGCTGCCCGGCGCCCCCGGCCCGCGCCGCGGCCCCGCCGGCGGGGAGGACTGACCGTGCGCGCCGTGGACACCGGCCTGCTCGCGCTCGCCGTCAATCGCTGGGCGCCCGAGCACGCGCGCGCCGCCCGCGTCCTGGAGGAGCTGGCGAACGGCGACCGGCCCTGGGCCCTGCCGTGGAGCGTGGCCCTCGAGTTCCTCGCGCGCGTCTCGCACCCCCACGCGGTGGCCCGGCCCCTCGCCGCCGACGAGGCCTGCGCCTTCCTCGAGCTGCTGCTGTCGGCCCCCACGGTGCGGACCCTCGCGCCCACCCCGCGGCACGCGGCCGCGCTGCGGGAGGTGGCGGCGATGGTTCTCGGGGAGCCGGGCCTCCCGCACGGCCTCGAGACCGCCGCGCTCCTGCGCGAGCACGGGGTGCGCGAGCTGCTGAGCTTCGACCCCGGCATGCGGCGCTACCCGTTCCTGTCGGTGACCAACCCGCTGCGGCGCGACCTCCCGCCCGGGCCGCGGCGCCGCTACCGCATGCTGCGCGCTCCGGCCGGCCGGGCGCCGGCCCGCCCGCGCCGCGGCTGACTCAGACCGCGGCCTCGCGGGTGCGCCACGCCTCGAGCAGCTCCCGTTCGCGCTCGCGCGTGAGGGCGGCCGGGGGCGCCACCGGGGAGGCGCCCGGGAAGGACGCTCCCCCGGCCGCGAGCCACGCGTGGGTGTCGCGGACCGTCTCGGCGAGCGGGCGCGTGGCGAGCCCGGTCGCGGCCGCCTTCCGGATCGAGACCGAGAGGAAGCCGTCGCCGCCGGGCGCCCACAGCGGCAGTTCGGACCACGGCTGGACGCCGCGCGCCGCCAGGAACTCGGGCGCCACCGCAACCCGCCGCGGCCGCACGCCGAGCACTTCCGCGGCGGCGTCGAAGAACCCGCCCAGCGTGAGCGGTTCGAGCGGGCCCGTGACGTTGAAGGCGCCCGCCCCGCCCGACTCGCAACGGCCCACGATCCAGGCGGCCGCGTCGCGCGCGTCCAGCAGCTGGAGCGGCTGGTCCGGGGCGTCGGGCACGAGGGCCTCTCCCCCCTCGGCGAGGCGGGACACCCAGTACCCGAACCGCTCGGTGTAGTCCCACGGCCCGACGAGGAGCCCGGCGCGCACGTGGAGCGCGCGCCCCGGCAGCGCCTCCTCCACCGCGCGCTCGCACGCCGCCTTGAGGCCGCCGTAGGTCGCGCCGCTCACGGTCTCGACGGCCGGATCCTCGAGGCGGGCGAGCGGCGCGTCCTCCGCGGAACCCGGCGCCACGGGCTCCGCGTACGCCGACAGGCTCGAGACGAACGCGTAACAGCCCACGCGCCCGGCCAGCGCCCGGGCGGACGCGGAGACGATCCGGGGCACGAAGCCGCAGGTGTCCACCACGGCATCCCACGTGCGGCCCCCGAGGGCGGCGAGGCCGGTTTCGCGGTCGCCGAGCACGCGCTCGCACTCCGGGAACAGCTCCGGACGCGTGCGGCCCCGGTGGAAGAGCGTCACCTCGTGGCCGCGGGCCACCGCGCACTCGACCACGTGGCGCCCGAGGAAGCGCGTGCCGCCGAGGACGAGCAGCTTCACCGAGCCGGCACCGGGATCCCGCGGGAGGGCATGGTCGTCGTCAGCGGAGCAGCGTCACCGTGCGCGACGTGCCGCCGTTGTCCCCGCGCGCGAGCACCCGGTAGACGCCGGCCGGGAGCGGCCGCCCGTCGTCACCCGAGCCGTCCCACAGCCACAGCCTCGGCGCCCCGGATCCGGCGTCGAGTTCCACGTGCCGGACCCGCCGGCCGGCGGCGTCGAGGATGGTGAGGCTCACCGGGCCGGGCTCGGGCTGCTGGACCTGGAGGGTGACCCGCCCGCGCGCGGGATTCGGGTAGGGCGGCGCGAGCAGCACCGGGCGCGCGACCGGCCCGGCCGCCGGAACGTCCACGCTCGCGCCGGTCGTGAGCTGCAGGTGGTCGAGGCCGAAGGCGCCCTGCACCGGATCGGGCGTGGGCCCGTACGGCGCGAGGTCGTGGCGGAAGTGCAGCCGGTCCACGGCCGACAGGGTGCCGGCGAAGGTCCCGCTCGTGCCCCGGATGCGCGTGAAGCCCGACGGGACCAGGTCCACGGCGTACCGGCCCCAGGCGCCCGCCGGCGGCAGGAAGCCCGCGTCGTGCTGCCAGGTCTGGAGGCCGTCGCCGATCGAGAGGTGGATCTCGAGAACTCCGGTGCCGCCGGTGTCGCGCAGCCAGCACACCACCTGCGTGATGCCGGCCGCCGCCCAGTCCCCGGCGTACTCGGGGCCGAAGGAAACGGTCCCGAGGTTGGAGGGCGACGGCGTGCTCACGTCCAGGTAGCCGTCCGCGGAGCCTCCCCATCCCCCGGTGCCGGGATTCGAGAACAGCGACCCGCCCATCCAGGACGAGGTGGAGGTGCCGGGAAAGTCCTCGGTGAAGCCGAGCACGGGCTGGGCGGCGGAAGGAGCGGCCGCGCCCAGGGCGGCCACGGCGAGGATCGAGCGGGCGAGGAAGCGATGGAACGGAACTCGGGTGACGGGCATGGCGCGACTCCGCAGGATGGAGAGGTTTGGGACGACACGACTATAGCGCTCCGCCGCGGGACGTCCCACCCCGGCCGCGCCCGGTTCGGGAAAGCCAAACGGCCCCCGCACGAGCCGGGGGCCGTCGGTGCGCCGTCGCGGTTCCTGCGGCTACGCGTCGCGGGCCAGCCTCGCGGCCCGGTCGGTGCGCTCCCAGGTGAAGGTCGGCTCGCTCCGGCCGAAATGGCCGTAGGCGGCCGTCTTCCGGTAGATCGGGCGGCGCAGCTTGAGGGTCTCGATCAACCCCATGGGCGTGAGGTCGAAGTGCTTGCGGACCAGGTCCGTGAGCTTGCGGTCGCTCACCTTCCCGGTGCCGTTCGAGTCCACCATGATGCTGACCGGCTCGGAGACGCCGATGGCGTAGGCGAGCTGGACCTCGACCCGGTCGCACAGGCCGCTCGCCACCAGGTTCTTGGCGACGTAGCGCGCCCCGTAGCTGGCCGAGCGGTCCACCTTGGTGGGGTCCTTGCCCGAGAACGCGCCGCCGCCGTGGCTGCCCACGCCGCCGTAGGTGTCCACGATGATCTTGCGCCCGGTGAGCCCGGTGTCGGCCATCGGGCCGCCCTTCACGAACGAGCCGGTCGGGTTCACGTGCACGGTCATGCGCCCCTTCAGGTACTTCTTCGGCAGCACCGGCTCGAGCACGTGCTTCACGATGTCGCGCCGGATGCGCGACTGCGGGATCCCGTCCGCGTGCTGGGTCGAGACCACCACCGTGTCCACCTTCACCGGCCGCGCGCCGTCGTACTCGACCGTGACCTGGGATTTGCCGTCCGGCCGGAGGTAGTCCAGCACGCCCTTGCGCCGCACCGCGGCCAGGCGCCGGGTGAGGCCGTGGGCGAGCATGATGGGCAGCGGCATGAGCTGCGCGGTCTCGCGGCACGCGAAGCCGAACATCAGGCCCTGGTCGCCGGCGCCGCCGGTGTTCACGCCCATCGCGATGTCGGGCGACTGGTTGTCGATGGTGGTCATGACGCCGCAGGTGTGGCTGTCGAAGCCGTACTCGGCGCTGTCGTAGCCGATCTCGCCGATGACGCGCCGCACCAGCTCGGGAATCTCGACGTAGCCGCGGCTCGAGATCTCCCCCGCCACGATCGCGAGCCCGGTCGTGACCAGCGTCTCGCACGCCACGCGGCTGGTGCGGTCCTGCGCGATCAGGGCGTCCAGCACGCTGTCGGAAATCTGGTCGGCGATCTTGTCCGGGTGCCCTTCGGTGACGGATTCGGATGTGAACAGATGACGGGCCATGCTTCTCCTCGCGGATGTTGACGTCGGCTGCGACTCGATTCGGCGAACGCGGTGCCACCGGGCAGTCCGCGTGCCGGCCTCCCCCACCCCGCCGCGCGCTCCCCAACCGGAGCGGCGGCTCCCGGGCCCGTCTCCGGGCCTCAGGACCGGCGGCCGGCCTCGGCCAGCCGCCGCTTGAACTCGTCGATGCTCGCGATCGGCGTCGCGTCCACCCCGCCGAGCAGCGCGAGGTAGAAGCTCAGCCAGTCGCCCCACTGCGCGAGGCCCACCGCGCGTTCGAGCGGGCCGTCCCCCTCCCCCCGAACCTCGTGGACCTGCGCCCCCTGCCGCGCCGCGTACTCCCCCGTGAGGGTGAGGCGCGTCGCCACTTCGGGCTCGTCGTCCGGGTCCCGAAGCAGCACCACCGAGGTCTGCGCCTGCAGCGGGCCGGAGGTCTCCCAGCCCACGATCTCGTTGTGGTTCAGCTCGGGCACCAGCGCCGAATGGGCGGGAACCTTAGCATTTTCGTTGAGCTGCTGTCGCCAGCGCGTGGCCACCGCGCCGAGCCGCGCCGAGGCCGCGTACACGGTGATCATCCGGCCCTGCAGCGCGCGCGCCAGCCGCTTGGCCGGGTTGGACGCCTCCGGGACCGCGGGCCCGATCCGCGCCTCCCCCGCGCGCGCGGCCGCGGCGGCGCGGCGCCACGCGGGCGCCGGATCGGGCAGCCAGCCGAGCGCGTGGACCAGCGCCTCGATCCGCACCCACGCGCCGTAGAGCGCGGCGCGCGGCGGCGAGCCCGCGGGCATGCCCATCACCGGCACCCCGGCCCGCCGGCAGCGCTCGCCGAGCGTTCCGCCGGTGGTGAGCGCCACGCGCGGGATGCCGCGCCGCACGGCGTCGGCCTCGAGGGCCAGCGTTTCCTCGGTGTTGCCGGAGTAGGACGCGAGCAGCGCCATGGACTCGCCGGTCACGCAGGCCGGCCAGCGGTACTCGCGCACCACCAGCAGCGGCCTCGGCAGGCGCGCGGCCTCGAGGCCCGCGATCATCTCGGCCGCCATCGCCGAGCCGCCCATCGCCCCGACCGCGAGCAGGTCCGGAGCGCGCCGCCCGAGCGGCCAGGGCTCGCGGGCCACGTGCGCGAGCGCCTCCTCGATCTGCTCCGGGATCCCGGAGAGGCGCGCGGCCATGCCGTGCGCGTCGCGGCCGCCGTAGGGCGGCTCGAGCGCGGCCGGTTCCGGGCGGCTCACAGCGGGCTCCGCTTGGAGACGAGGAAGCTGGGGAGCAGGGTCTCGATGCGCTCCCGGAGCAGCGCCTTCACCTCGGCGGCCGACGAGAGCGCGAGCGCGCGGTCGGCGATCTCGCGGGCCTGCTCGTGCCGCACGCCCCGCAGCGCCGCCTTGACCCGGGGCAGGTCGAAGCACGACATGGACAGCTCGTCCACGCCGAGGCCGAGCAGCAGCACCGCGGCGCGCGGGTCGCCGGCCATCTCGCCGCAGATCCCCACCCAGCGGTCGTGGCGGTGCCCCGATTCGACGGTGTGCCGGATGCTGCGCAGCACCGAGGGCTCGAGCGGCTCGTAGAGATGGGCCAGCCGCTCGTTGTCGCGGTCCATGGCGAGCGTGTACTGGATCAGGTCGTTGGACCCGATGGACAGGAAGCGCGCCTCCCGCGCGAGGTCCTGCGACAGCCACACCGCGCTCGGCGTCTCGATCATGATTCCGATCTCGAGTTCCGGGTCGTGGGGCACGCCCGCCGCGGCCAGCTCGGCGGTGACCTCGCGGCACAGCGCGCGCGCCCGTTCGAACTCCTCGAGGTTGGTGACCATCGGGAACATCATGCGCACGCGGCCGTGGGCGCTGGCCCGGTAGATCGCGCGGATCTGGGTGCGGAACATCTCGGGGTGGTGGAGCGCGAAGCGGATGCCCCGGTAGCCGAGGAACGGGTTGTTCTCGTGCAGCGAGCCGAGGTACGAGGCGACCTTGTCGCCGCCCAGGTCCATGGTGCGGTAGATCACCGGGCGCGGCGCCATGCGCTCGGCCACCTCGCGGTAGGCGACGTACTGCTCCTCCTCGGTCGGCAGCTCGAGGCGCCCGAGGTAGAAGAACTCGGTGCGGAACAGTCCGATGCCGTCCGACCCCGCCTCCAGCACCTGGTCCACGTCGCGCGGCAGCTCGATGTTGGCCGACAGCTCGACGGTGCGGCCGTCGAGCGTGGTCGCGGGCTCGGAGCGGATCGCCTCGAGCGCCGCCGACTCCGCGGTCAGCGCGTCGCGGCGCGCCGAGTAGAGGCGCGAGGTCTCGGGATCGGGCTCGATCTCCACCTGCCCGGTGAAGCCGTCCACCGCCGCCAGCACGCCGGTGCGCACGTGCGGCAGGATGCCGCGCACGCTCACCACCGCCGGGATGCCGCGGCCGCGCGCCACGATCGCGCCGTGGGAGGTGCGTCCGCCCACCTCGGTCACCATCGCCAGCACCCGGTCGCGGTCGAGCAGCGCCACCTCGCTCGGGCCGAGGTCGTGCGCGACCAGCACCGACGGCGTCTCGACCCGCGGCAGGGCGCGCGAGCCCTCGCCCAGCAGGTGGCGCAGCACGCGGCGCTCGACGTCCAGCACGTCGGCGTGGCGCTCGCGCAGGTAGTCGTTCTCGACCTGCTCCATGCGCGCCGCGACGCCCGACATGTAGTTGCGGAACACCCAGGGCGCGTTGCGCCCCTCGCGGCGGATGCCGTCCTCGACCGCCGAGCGCAGCTCGGGATCGTCCACCATCAGCAGGTGGGCCTCGTAGATCGCGGCCTCGTCGGGGCCCAGCTCGGAGGCGATGCCGTTGCGGATGTGCTCCAGGTCCTGCCGAGAGAGGTCGAGGGCGCGGTGGAACCAGGCCACTTCGGCGTCGAGGCGGTCGTGGGACACGGGCGTGTCCCGCACCATGAATTCCTCGCGCTCGAACCGGAACACCGGGCCGATCCCGATGCCCGGCGACGCGGCGATCCCGCCGAATTTCACGGCTCCCCCCCGAATTTCCCTTCCACCAGCTCGGTCAGCGCGGCCAGCGCCGCGCCCTCGTCCGGGCCGTCGGCCCGCACCCGGATGGTGCTGCCCTCCTCGGCCGCGAGCATCATCACCCCCATGATGCTCTTGCCGTTCACCTCGAGGTCGTCGCGGCTCACGAGGACGTTGGATTCGAACCGCGCCGCGGTGCGCACGAACAGGGCGCACGCCCGCGCGTGCAGGCCCAGCTGGTTGCGTATCAGCAGATCGGCTTCGACCACGTCCGCCCTCCCCGGGACCTCACCGGAACCACGCCACCACGACGCACATCGCGCCGAGCCCGAGCGCCCACTCGGTGGGCGTCGGCCGGGCCCGGAACGCCCCGAGCAGGCCGATGCCGAGACCGGCGCCGAGCGCCGCTTCGAAGAGCAGCGACGTCCCGGGCCCGCCGGGCGCCACCAGCCACGCCAGGATGCCGCCGATCAGGCACACGCCGAGCGCGGAGAGGAGCCGGGCCAGCCGTTCGAATCCCTGCCGCGTTCCCCCGCTCAGCACGGCCGGACCCGCGGCGTAACCCCACCCGACGCCGGCCCACCGCACCCCGAGATGGAGCAGGTTGTAGCACAACCACATGGCGAGCGCGCCCGGCCACCGCCCATCCACCGCCAGCCACACGCCGAGGCAGGCCGCGACCGGCCGCAGCGTGAACCAGAACAGCCGGTCCCCGAGGGCCGCGAGCGAAGCGCCGAGCACGCCCTTGACGCGCGCCACCGACTCGGCGTCGGGACCGTCGCCCGCCGCCCGGCGCTCCTCGAGCGCGGCCACCGCCCCGAGGGCGAGCGAGGCGAGCGTGGGCTGGGTGTTGAAGTACGCGGTGTGCTCGGCCAGCCGCCGCGCCCGCTCGCCCGGATCCGGGTAGAAGCGCCGCAGCGCCGGCTCCAGCGCCCACGCCCAGCCGATTCCCTGCTGGCGCTCGTAGTTCCACGTGGCCTGCAGCAGCGAGGCGCGCGCCGCCATCGCCCACCGGTCGCGGGCCCGCAGCGGCGCGCTCACAGCACCTGCCCGAGCCGCACGAGCCACGCCACGATCAGGCTCGCCGCGAACAGCGCGGCGCGCGTGAGCCGCCGCTGGAGGAAGGCGTGCAGGAGGTGCGCGAGGCCGAGCCCGAGCCACAGCGGCTGCGCCAGCTCCCAGGCGCGCGACAGGCGGATCGAGGCGTCGGCCACCGGGCCCGCGAGCGCGCGCACGCCGAGCCCGGTCGCGAGCGCGGTGAGCCCGAGCCCCACGGCGAACGCCAGCGCCACGGCCGCTCCCTGCGCGCGGCCGAGCGCGGCGGCGCGGCCCTCGCGCAGCTCGGCCTCGGTCCACCGGGCCAGCGATTCGTTGCGCCGCCGCTGCCACTTGAGCGCCGGGACTCCCGCCACGGCGGTCACGAGCCCCGCCAGGACCCCGAGCAGGGCGGCGCTATCGCGCGCCTGCTCGAAGGGCTGCTGCGAGGCGAGCGCCAGCGCGAGGCCGGTGCCCACCACGCCGCCCGTGGCGTAGTCCTCCGGGGTGCGCGCCCCGACCGGCAGCGTGCTCGCCGCCAGAATCTGCAGCACCACGCCCACCTCGAGCGCGAGCCGCATGTCCCCCCAGGCCCACCCGAGCAGGGCGGCCGTCACGAGCGGCTGCGACAGCAGCGTCTGGGCCACCGGGGTGGCGTCGAGCGCGGCCACTCCGCCGAGCAGCCAGGTGAGCGCGAGCGGCAGGCTCATGCCCCGGGCTCCCGATCGTGGAGGGCGCTCACGAGGCGCCCCCGCCGCCGCTCCGCGGCTCGACCCGGAACGTCAGCGTCCACGGGGTCCCGGGCCCGAGCGCGGCGTCGAACGCGTAGCGGGCCTCGACGCCCTGGAACACGCGCTCCGCCCCCGCCTCCGACAGGGAGACCGTGTCGATGGGCGCGCGCTCGAGCGTGGCGGGCCGGTCGGTCCGCACCTCGAGCCGGCGGCCGGCCCACTCGTCCACGAACGCGGTGGAACGCACGTCCGGGTGGCGCGCCGCGGCGCCCGGCGCGGGCGGATCGGCGCGGCGGCCCCCGACCTCGATCCAGCGGTCGGGCGCCTCGCGCACGTGCATCGCCACGTTCAGCTCGACCGCGAGCGTGCCGCGCGCGGCGCGCGGGGAGGTGAGCGCGTAGCGGACTTCGAGCGCGCCGTCCCCCCCGATGGCGTAGCGCTTCTCGAGCGCGGGGCCCGGGCCGCCCGGCAGGCGGGCCGTGACCGCCGCCGGCTCGGCGAGCAGCTCGGCGCGGCCGGCGCTCCAGTCCGTGACGCGCCCGCCCTCGCGCCACTCGTCGAGGAACGAGTCGCGGTCGTGCGGCCGGTAGGCGGCGAGGCGCGCGGCCAGTCCCGTCTCCTTCGACTTCACCCCGGCGTGGATGGTCTCGGCGCCCTCGCCGGGCTCCCCGGCCGTCGCGTCGCCGCCGGCCTCGAGCCGGTCGTGGTACGGCTCGCGGCGCTGGGCCAGCGTGTCGCCCCAGTTCCAGCGCGCCGCGCGGTCGTCGAACGCCCACATCCGTCCGCCCCGCGCGGAGATCCACGCCGCCCAGCCGGGAGATTCGAGCCGCGCGTCCTCCCAGCCGTCGAGGTCGAGGTCGCCGCGCTCCACCCCCGGCGGCTCCGCGCCCCACGCCTCGGCCGCGATCAGTTCGCCGTAGGCGGCGGCCCGCAGGTGCGGCAGGTAGAGCCCGCCGAACACGCCGTGCCAGTAGGGGCAGTTGCACTGCGCGCGCCACAGGTGGGTGCGCGCCCGCTCCCACCCGGCGTCGCCGGGCCGCGGCGAATCCCACAGGCGGCGCGAGGCGCGCAGCGTGCGCTTGTGGAGCCGGTTCGACTCCGGGTAGCGGGTGAGGAAATTGCGCCAGTGCCCCCCGCGCAGCAGGTCGCGGGGGTCGGCCGGGCCGCCGCCTTCGGCGAGGGCCGCCCCGGGCGCCGAGGCGGGTGCCACGGCGGGCGCGGGCGCCGGCGCCCCGGACGGCGCCGGGTCCACGCCCGAATCCGGATCCCCGCCCCCGGCGGCCTCGAGCGCCCGCGCCGCGGCGTGGAAGCGGCGCTGCGCGGCCGCGGGCAGCGACCACTCCTGCATCTCGTGGTAGGAGCCGCTCGGCAGGTAGGCGAGCCCCGCCGCCGGGTGCGCCTCGACCGCCTCGGCGGGGGTGCGGATCCGGATCCACGGCGCGGCCGCCACCGCCGCGAGGAAGCGCGCCAGCCAGCGGCGCTCGTAGCAGAGCCGGTGCGTGCCGGGCCACAGGCCGAACTTCTCGCCGTCGTCCCCGAGCACCGCGATCCGTCCGGGACCCCGGGCCGCGACCTTCGCCAGCGTCTCCACCACGGCGGCGGGCTCCTCGAAGGGGATGCCGTAGCGCATTTCGCGCTGGATCGGAAACAGGCGGATCGTCGCGCCCTGGTCCTCGGTGAGGTAGGTCTCCCACAGCGCCGGGCGCTCGAAGCCCGCGGCCACGAAGTGGGCGTCGTCCACCGCCGTGTACTCGACTCCCGCGGCGGCAAGGCTCGAGGCCAGTCCCGGCTCCCACACGCGCTCGGCCAGCCACAGGCCGCGCGGCCGCACGCCCAACCGCCGCTCGACCCAGTCCGCCATGGCCGCGATCTGGCCGCGCCGGTCGCGTTCGGGAATCGCCGGCAGGATCGGCTCGTAGAACGCGCCGCCCCACGGCTCGACCTGCCCGGCCGCGACGCGTTCGCGCAGGCGGTCGAGGTAGCGCGGTTCGCGCGCCTCGAGCCACTCGACGAGCGGCCCGCTGGTGTGCAGCGCCACGCGCATCGCGGGCTCCGACTCGAGGAACTCGAGGAACGGCGCGTAGGCGGCGCGGAACGCCCCGCGGTAGACGTCGTCGAAGTTCCCGACCGGCTGGTGGTCGTGGAGCACGAAGACCAGGGTGACCGCGTGCTCCGGGTCTCCGGCACGGGCCGCGGAGCCGGCCGGAAGGGTCACGACGCGGCCAGGTCCGGAACGAGCGCGGCGAGCGGAAGGGCGCGGCTGGCGGGCACGTCCTGCGCCTCGAGCCTCACGCCGCGGGCGAGCAGGGCGCGCGCGTGCGCGCGGTCGGCCTCGTCGAGGTAGAGGTACTCGTTGACCTTGGTGCGTCCCGGCGAGTAGTGGATGCCGCCGAGCGTGAAGCCCGGGATCGCGGCGCCGGCCTCGACCAGGGCGCGGGCCCCGGCGAGGTCGCGCACCAGCAGGAAGGCCCCGCCGGGCGCGGCCGCCTCGGCCGCGTACCCGCCGGCGGCCTCGGCGAGGCCGGTGACGCGCACGGTCACGCCGGGGGCGGCCGACTCGAGCAGCTCGCGCTCCCAGTCGTTCGCGGCGCTCGCGTCGTCGGCCACCACGATGCGCGCGGGACGCAGGCGCTGGCCCCACGCCACCACCACCTGGCCGTGGATCAGCCGGTCGTCCACCCGGTGCAGGATCCAGCTCATGCCGCGGGCGAGAACTGCAGGCGGATCGACTCCTGACCCTTCTGGCGCAGGCGCTCGGCCAGGTCGCGGACCGGGTAGTCGTCCCGGTTGTGCAGGTAGTCGAGCAGGATGGGAAGGTTGAGCCCGCTGACCACGACCACGTCGCGATGCTCGTGGGCGGCGCGCGCGCCGCACAGGTGGCAGGAGCCCCCGAAGAAATCGGTGAACACGAGTCCGCCGTCGGGCCACGCCGACACGCGGCGCTCGATCTCCTCCTCGAGGGCGTCCTTCGACAGCCCCTCGTTGGAGAGGGTCTCGAGGCCCTCGACCGGGCCGTAGACCTTGGCCGCCGCGCGCAGCAGCGCGGCGGAGAGGTCGGCGTGCATCACCAGCAGCGCGGGGACCGTCGCGCTCACTCGGTATCCTCCCGCACCCAGGCGCGCGTCGCGCTCTTGCGCTTCATGAGCTCGATCAGGTGCTGGTTGAGCCGCTCGGCCGGCGAGTAGCCGCCGTAGACCTTCACCAGGTAGTTGAGCGCGATCACCTCGGCGATCACCGTGATGTTCTTCCCCGGCGAGATCGGCACCTCGACCAGCGGGATCCCGACGTCGAGGATCGAGGTCTTGCGCTCGTCGATGCCGACCCGCTCGTAGTCCACGTCCTTCGACCACTCGGACAGCCGCACCTCGACCTCCACGCGCTTCTGGAGGCGGATCGAGCGGACCCCGAACACCGCCTGCACGTCGATGATCCCGAGCCCGCGGATCTCCATGTGGTGCCGGAGGAGCTGGTTGCCGGCGCCGATCAGCACGTCCCCGTGGCGCCTCGTGATGGTGACCACGTCGTCGGCCACCAGCCGGTGGCCGCGCTCGACCAGGTCGAGCGCCGTCTCCGACTTCCCGATCGCGCTCTTGCCGGTGAACAGCAGCCCGCACCCGTAGACGTCCACCAGCGAGCCGTGCACCGAAACCTGGGGCGCGAACATGTGGTCGAGGTACGAGGTGAGCGAGTGGATGAAGGGCGTGGTGCTCTGCGGGGTGCGCAGCACCGGCACGCCGCAGGCGTTGGCGCGCTCCACGAGGTAGGCGGGCACCGGGAGCTGCTTGCACACGATGATGAGCGGCATGTCGAACTGGAACAGACGGTCCACGGCCTCGCGGATGCGCGGCTCCTCGAGGGTCTCGAGGTAGGTCAGCTCGGTCTGCGCGAGGATCTGGACGCGCTCGGGCAGGAAGTTGCCCACGAAGCCCATCAGGGCCATCCCCGGCCGGTGGATGTCGCTCACCGTGATCTCGCGCTTCGAGGCGAGCGACTCGGTGAGCTGCTCCAGCTGGAGGTCCTGCCGCTGGTCCTCGAAGAGGCGGGCCGCGCTCAGGGATTGCACGGGCTAGCCCTCGACGTCCTCTCCGCCCGGCTCGTCGGCCGGGGCCAGCTCGGCGGCCCGCGGCGCGCGGTTCCGGTCCACGCGGCGCCCCTTGAGGCGGCGCAGCTGCTCCTCGAGCGAGTCGATGGCGCGGTCGATGGCGACGCGCATCTCGGGCGCCTCCTCCTTGCTGAGGATCTCGTGATGGTTCAGGTGCAGGTGGATCTCCGCCGTGTGCCGGAACTTCTCGGCGGTCACGGTCAGGCGCGCCTCGTGGAGGTCGGCGGCGAAGCGGGCGCAGCGTTCGAGGCGCTCCACGGCCAGGGCGCGCAACTCGGCATCGATCTCGCAGTGACGGGCGGTGGTGCTGATCTGCATCGGCGTCCTCGTCCGTTCCGTCCGGCCGGAGCCGGAAACGGGTCGTTCCGTTGAGGGCTCAGGCGACCCGCCGGCGGAACCGCGCCGGCAGGATCGAGAGCTGTTCGCGGTACTTCGCGACCGTGCGGCGAGCGATCTTGAGCCCCTGCTCGTGGAGGATCTTGGCGATCGCGTCGTCGGAGTGCGGGCTCTTCTTGTCCTCCTCGTCGATGAGCGTCTTGATGATGCTCTTGGCGGTGCGCGCGGAGACGTCCTCCCCGTCGGCGGTCTCGAGACCGCTCGAGAAGAAGAACTTGAGCTCGAACACCCCGCGCGGCGTCTGCACGTACTTTCCGCTGCACACGCGGCTCACCGTGGACTCGTGCATGTCGATCTGGCGTGCCACCTGCTGCAGCGTGAGCGGCCGCAGCGAGCCGATGCCCTTGTCGAAGAACTCCCGCTGCTCGCGGATGATGCAGTTCATGACCTTGATCATGGTGCGGCGGCGCTGCTCGATGGTCTGGATCAGCCAGCGCGCCGAATTGAGCTTGCCCTGGATGAAGTCGCGCGTCTCGCGCTCGCCCGCGTTGCAGTCGGCCTTCTTCTTCTCCTTGAGCACGCCCTCGTAGGCGGCCGAGATCCGCAGCCGCGGCAGGTGCCGGTCGTTCAGCATCACGACGTACTCGTCGTCCACGCGCTCGACCAGCAGGTCCGGCGTCACGTAGCGCGGATCCTCGCTCGAGACCTGGAGCCCGGGCCGCGGGTTGAGGGTCGCGATCACGTCGGCCGCGGCCTGGACCTCCTCCACCGTCACCTTGAGCTGGCGGGAGATCTCCGGGAAGCGCCGGTTGACCAGATGGTCGAAGTGGTCGTGGATGAGCCGCCAGGGCAGGCCGTCCTTCTCGTGGCGCGCCTCGAGCTGGATCAGCAGGCACTCGCGAAGGTCGCGCGCGCCCACCCCGGCCGGCTCGAGCGCCTGGATCACGCGCAGCACGGCCTCGCACTCCTCGACCGGGCGCCCGGTGGCCTCGGCGATCTCGGGAAGCGAGGTGGCCAGCCAGCCCCGGTCGTCGATCGAGCCGACCAGGAACTCGGCGAGCGCGAGCGTCGCCGGGGGCAGGTTCAGGAAGTGGAGCTGCTCGACCAGGCTGTCGGCGAGCGTGGTGCGCGTCACCTGGACCTTCTCGAGGAACTCCTCGCTGACCTCCCCCTGCGGGATGTAGGCCCGGTCGAAGGCGCCGTCCTGCAGGTACTCGCTCCAGTCCACCGGGTCCTCGTCGGCGGGATCCGGGGCTTCCTGCTCGCTGTCCTCGCCCGACGGCTCCTCCTTGGCGTTCTCGTCGTTCTCGGTGAGCTCGTCCACCTCCTCGAGGAGCGGGTTCTGCATGATCTCCTGCTTGAGGATCTGCTGGAGCTCGAGGGTCGGGACCTGGAGCAACTTGAGAGCCTGCTGCAGGCGCGGCGTCATGATCAGCGTCGGCCGCAGGCTCATGTTCAGCGAGTGTTTGATTTCCATGGGGATCCGTCCGCTAGAGGCTGAACCGCTCGCCCAGGTAGATCTTGCGAGCCTCGGGGTCGTTGGCCAGTTCCTCGGCCGTGCCCTGGAGCAGGATACGACCTTCGAACATGATGTAGGCCCGATCGGTGATGCGGAGCGTCTCCCGCACGTTGTGATCGGTGATCAGCACGCCCAGCCCGCGGTCCCTCAGGCGCGCCACGATGTCCTGGATCTCGGAGACCGCGATCGGGTCGATCCCGACGAAGGGTTCGTCGAGCAGCATGTAGCTGGGCTCGCGCGCCAGCGCCCGGGTGATCTCGACGCGCCGCCGCTCGCCGCCCGAGAGCTTGGTCGCCAGCCGGTCGGCGAGGTGCGTGAGGTTGAGGTCCTCCAGGAGCCGGGCCAGCCTCGCCTCGCGCTCGGCGGGCGTGAGCTTCATGGTCTCGAGCACGGCCATCACGTTGTCGCGCACGTTGAGCCGCCGGAAGATGCTGGGCTCCTGCGCGAGGTATCCGAGCCCGCGCCGGGCGCGCCGGTACATGGGATGATCCGTGATGTCGTCGCCCTCGAGCACGATGCGCCCGGAGCTGGGCCGCAACAGGCCCACGATCATGTAGAAGGACGTGGTCTTGCCCGCCCCGTTGGGTCCGAGCAGCCCCACCACCTCGCCGCGCCGCACGTGGATCGTGACGTCGTTCACCACCCGCCACTTGCCGTAGTAGCGCACCAGGTTCTCGGCCACGATTCCCGAGCGGGCGTCGGCGCCGGCCGGCGCCGGCGCGCCGGCGGCGGCGCCCGCGGGCGGGCGCGGGGCGCCGGACGGGGCCGCGGGGGCGGCGTTCACCGCCGGCCCCGCTCGGGCCCGAGCAGGGTTTCGGTGCGGCTGCGGACCGTGCCGCTCACCTGCGTGCGGAACTGGTAGTTCTTGAGCGCGGGATCGCTCTCGAAGCCGACGCCGGTGAGCACGTCCCCCCCGCGCTCCACGCGCACCAGCTCGTCGGAGACGATCTTCTGGTCCGAGTGGAGGAAGCGCATGGACTGGGTGCTCATGCGTTCGCCGCTGGTGTTCTGGAGCACGACGTTCCCGCGCGCCACCATGTCGCGCGTCAGCGTGTTGAGCTCGCCCTCGCGGGCGGTCAGCTGGGAGGTCATGCGCCCCTCGTCGTCGAAGAAGTCCACCCTCAGGCTGCGGGCGATGGTGGTGTTCCGGACTTCGTAGATCTCGGCGCGCCGGGCGTAGAGCTTCCACTCCACGACGCCTTCTCGGGTACCCGTGAACACGAAATCCTCGGATTCCTGGTCGGGCAGCTCGCCGGCCTGCCCCGAAGGACTGAACGAGCGCCGCTGCCCGCACCCGGCCAGCACGAGGCCGAGCGCCAGCAGTCCGAGCGCGAGCCGCAGGCCGGATCCCGGCGTGCGGCGAGAGGGTCGAGTGGTTCGGCGGGCCCGGTTCATGGCGTGTCGGGCACGCTAGCAAAGGGTTCGGGCAGCATCAAGCACGGCGTGTGCCAGAGGTCTTGTCACCTGCTCTTCCAAACGGTTATCGGGCCGGGCCCGCCCGCGCTTGACCACGATCGTGACGCCGGGGGCCGCCCGTGGACGGGCCGGGGACCGAGGCGGCGCCGGGAACCGCGGGCCCGGGGAGGGCGCGGGTCAGCGCCCGGAGCGCAGGCAGTCGTGCAGGTGGAGCACCCCGAGCGGGTGGCGCGCGTCGTCCACCACCAGCAGCGCGGTGATGGGGCCCTCGGGACGCTCCTCCATCCGTCGGACCGCCGCGGCGACCAGCGCGCCCGGGGCGATGGTGCTGGGCTCACGCGTCATCACGTCGGCCGCGGTCAGCGACCAGGGATCGGGGTGACGCAGCAGGATCCGCTTGAAGTCGCCGTCGCTCACCACTCCCGCCAGCGCCCCGGTGCCGTCCACCACCGCCGTGATGCCGAGCCGCTTGGCCATGATCTCGAGCATGACGTCGCGCAGGCCGGCCTGCTCGCCCACCCTGGGCAGCGCGTCGCCCTCGTGCATCAGCTCCTCGACGCGGCGCGCCGCCGCATGGCCGATGACGCCGCCCGGGTGCAGGAAACGGAAGTCCTCGGCCGAGAAGCCGCGACGTTCGAGCAGCGCCACGGCGAGGCAGTCCCCCATCACCTGGGCGACCGTGATGCTGGTGGTGGGCGTGAGGTCCATGGGGCAGGCCTCGCGCACCGCGCCGGTCGCGAGCGCGACCCGCGACTTGCGCGCGATCGGCGAATCCGCGACCGACACCAGGCTCACCAGCGGGATGCCGAGCCGCTCGAGGTACGGGAGCAGCGCCACGAGCTCCTCCGACGCGCCGCTCTTCGACACGAAGAGCGCCGCGTCCCCGGCGGTGAACAGCCCGGCGTCGCCGTGCAGGGCGTCGGCCGGGTGCAGGAACACGGCGGGCGTGCCGGTGCTCGTGAGGGTGGCCGCGAGCTTGTGCGCGAAGAGCCCCGACTTGCCCACGCCCGAGACGATCACCTTGCCCCGGCACGCGGCCAGCACCTCGACCGCGGCGAGGAACGAATCCCCGAGCCGGCCCTCGAGCGAGGCCACCGCGGCGGCCTCGGTGCGCACCACCTCGCGCGCGCGCTCGAGCAGCTCGGCGCCGGACTTCGAGGCCGCGCCGCTCACGGCTTCGCCTCGTACTTCTCGAGCACGCGCTCCCACGTCCCGTTGTGGCGCAGCAGCGTCTCGACGACCTCCCGCACCGCGCCGTAGCCGGCGCGCGCGCGGGTCACGGTGCGCGCGAAGGGCAGCACCTCGGGGGTGGCGTCGGCCACCGCGATCGGCCACCCGACGCGGCGCAGCATCGGGACGTCGGGCAGGTCGTCCCCCACCATCGCGCACTCCTCCCAGCGCACGCCCTCGCGGGCCAGCACCCGCTCGGCCACCGCGACCTTGTCCTTGATGCCGAGGTAGTGCTCGAGCCGGAGGTCGCGCATGCGCGCCTCCACCGCCGCCGAGGCCCGCCCCGAGATCACGACGAGCAGCACGCCGAGGTCGCGGGCCCACTCGAGCGAGAGCCCGTCGCGCACCCAGAAGTGGCGCAGGTCGCCGTCGTGCGAGAACCCGATCACCCCGTCGGTGAGCGTGCCGTCCACGTCGAGGAACAGGATGCGGACCGGGCCCGCGGCCGGAGCGTCAGGCATGCGGGGAGGTCGCGACGGTCTCGCGGATGCGCACCGCCTCGTCGAGGAACGAGTCGGCGAGCGCGAGCGGCAGCTGGGTCGCGGCGTCGGAACGGGCGCGCGCCGGGTCGGGGTGGGTCTCGAAGAACAGCGCGTCCACGCCGCACGCCACCGCCGCGCGCATCAGCGGCAGGGCGAAGCGCCGGTCGCCCCCGCTCTCGCGCCCTCCCGGTTTCTGCAGGCTGTGGGTGGCGTCGTAGACCACCGGCCAGCCGAGCTCGCGCATCGTGACCAGCCCGCGCAGGTCCACCACCAGGTCGTGGTAGCCGAAGCAGGTGCCGCGCTCGGTGAGCATCAGCCGGTCGCAGCCGGCGGCGGTGAGCTTCTCGACCACGTTCGGCATGTCGTCGGGCGCCAGGAACTGGCCCTTCTTGACGTTGACCGCGCAGCCGCTCGCGGCGGCGGCGGCGAGCAGCGCCGTCTGGCGCGAGAGGAACGCCGGGATCTGGAGCACGTCCGCGACCTCGGCCGCGGCCGCCACCTCGGCGCGCTCGTGCACGTCGGTGAGGACCGGAACGCCGAGCTCGCGGCGCACCCGCCCGAGGATCGCGAGGCCCTGGTCGCCCGGGAGGCCCTCGAACGAGCCGGCGCTCGAACGGTTGGCCTTGCGGTAGGAGGCCTTGAAGATGAAGGGCAGGCCGCGCGCCTCGCAGGCGGCCTTGAGCCGGGTGGCGACCTCGAAGCACATCTCCTCGCCCTCGACGAGGCACGGGCCCGCGATCACGCACAGGCTCCCGCCGCCGACCTCGGCCGAGCCGGCGTAGAAGGATCTCATCGGGCTTCCCGCACGCCGCGCGCCTCGGCCGCGGCCCCCGGCGCCCCGAGCCGGGCCCGCCGCCGCTCGAGCGCCGCGCGCACGAAGTCCACGAACAGCGGGTGCGGCTCGTGGGGCCGCGACTTCAGCTCGGGATGGAACTGGGCCGCCAGGTACCACGGGTGATCGGGCAGCTCGATGATCTCCACCAGCTCCCGCCCCACGCACTTGCCCGAAAGCACGAGCCCCCGCGACTGGAGCTGGGCGGCGTAGCGGTTGTTGAACTCGTAGCGGTGGCGGTGACGCTCCTCGACTTCGGTGCGGCCGTAGGCGCGCGCGGCCAGGCTGCCCTCGCGCAGCGCGCACTTGTACGCGCCGAGGCGCATGGTGCCGCCCTTCTCGGTGATGCCGGCCTGGTCCGCCATCAGGTCGATCACCTTCTGGGCCGCCCCGGGATCGAACTCGCTCGAGTTGGCCTCGGCCCAACCCACGACGTTGCGCGCGAACTCGATGGTCGCGACCTGCATGCCGAGGCACAGGCCGAAGTAGGGCACGCTCTTCTCCCGCGCGAAGCGCGCCGCGCGGATCTTGCCCTCGATGCCCCGCTCCCCGAAGCCGCCCGGCACCAGCACGCCGTCCACGTCGCCGAGGATCGAGGCGGGATCCTGGGTCTCGAGGTCCTCCCCCTCCACCCAGCGCAGCGTGACCCGCGCGCGGTTGGCGGCGCCGGCGTGGGTGAAGGCCTCGATCATGCTCTTGTAGGCGTCGCGCACGTGCGTGTACTTGCCCACCACCGCGATCTCGCACTGCGCGACGGGCTGCTTCACGTGCGAGAGGAACTCCTTCCAGCGCTTGAGGTCGGGGTCCCCCGCGTCGAGACCCAGCTCGCGCACCACCAGCGCGTCGAGTCCGCCCTCGTGGAACACGACCGGCACCTCGTAGATCGAGGCCACGTCGGTGGCGCCGATCACCGCCTCGCTCGGCACGTTGCAGAACAGCGCGATCTTCTCGCGCACGTCGGTGGGAAGCGGGGCCTCGCTGCGGCACAGCAGGACGTCGGGCTGGATGCCGATCTGCAGCAGCTCCTTGACCGAGTGCTGCGTCGGCTTGGTCTTCATCTCGCCGGCGGCCTTGATGTAGGGCACCAGCGTGACGTGCACGAACAGCAGGTCCCGGCGGTGTTCGAGCTTGAGCTGGCGGACCGCCTCGAGGAACGGCAGCGACTCGATGTCGCCGACCGTGCCGCCGATCTCCACGATCAGCACGTCGGCCTGGGTGGTGAGGCCGAGGCCGAGGATGCGCCGCTTGATCTCGTCGGTGACGTGCGGAATCACCTGCACGGTGCGCCCCAGGTAGTCGCCGCGCCGCTCCTTGGACAGGATCGCGTCGTAGACCTGGCCGGCGGTGACGTTGTGGCTGCGCGTGACCGAGATGTTGGTGAAGCGCTCGTAGTGCCCGAGGTCGAGGTCGGTCTCGGCGCCGTCATCGGTGACGAACACCTCGCCGTGCTGGAACGGGCTCATCGTGCCCGGGTCGATGTTGAGGTACGGGTCGAGCTTCTGGATCGTCACCCGCAGCCCGCGCGACTTGAGCAGGAGCCCGAGCGACGCCGCGGCGATTCCCTTGCCGAGCGACGAGACCACTCCGCCGGTGACGACCACGATCTTGGCCATGACCCGCCCCTTCCCTGTGGCCGGGGCGGGAACCCCGCCCGGCGCGAATCCGAGGCACGCTCCGCGGGCTCCGCCGCCACGCGGAAGCCCGGACCCCCAACGAAAAACGCGGGCCGCGCCCGCGTGTCGAGGGTTCGGAGAAGCCGGGCGCGACTCCGCTCGCGGAGTCTTACCGAGACGGGGCCGGAGCGCAAGCCGGGCTCCCGTCGGGGGCGAGGGGTCCCGCGGGACTCAGCGCACCCGCCACACGGTGACGATCTCGACCGGCCCGTTGCGCGGGGTCCACGGCCACGGTCCCCAGGCGTTCGACCAGTACCCCGCCCCGTCCTCGCCGCTCACGACCCGGCCCAGCGTCGAGCGGGTGACGACGACTTCCAGCCGGTCCGCGGGCGGGAAGGCCTCGCGCGGATCGCCCCAGCGCGTGCCCCCGCTCGTCACCACGAGGTCGCCGGGGCGCGGGTGGGGCGGCTGGTGCGCGAGCGTCGTGGCGCCGGCGCGGCTCGCGTACCACTGGAACCCCCAGTTGCCGAGCGCCCAGACGCGCTCCCCGTCGGCGACCCGCGGGGCCACCTGCTCGCGCGCCGCGAGGCGCCCGGCGTTTGAGAGCTGGGCGTCGGCGTGGACGATGAGCAGGCTCATCGCCAGCCCCGCCGCGACCAGCACGCCGCCCGCGACGCGCGCCGCGGCGCCGTCCAGCGCCCGCGCCGCGAGCAGCGCCGCCGCGGGCGCGGCCGCGGCCATGAACTTGGCGGGAAGGTGGTCGTAGCCGGCCGCGGCGAGCGGCGCGAGCACCGCGAGCGCCAGCGCCGCCGCGTCGGGATCGCGCCCGCGCGCGGCGCCGCCCAGGACCCCCGCGAGGGACGCGAGGCCGAGCCCCATCACCGGGATCGCGAGCCACGCGGGACCGTAACCGGTGGCGGCGCCGAGTGCGGCCGCCGCCGCGAGCGCGACCCACGTCCACGGCGAGCGCGCCGCCGCGGCCGGTCCCGCGAGCAGCCACGCCAGTCCGAGCGGCACGACCGTGACGAGGTGCGCGGCGAAGGCCGCGACGTTGGCGGGAAGGCGGGCCGCGTCGAATCGCGCGAGCGCGGGGCCGAGGAAACCGCCCGCGGGCGCCGCCGCCTGCGGATCCGCGGTGAGGCGCGCCCCGAGTCCCACGGCGGCCGCCGCGGCGAGCGCGAGCGCGAGGGCGGCGCGCGGGCGCGAGCGCAGCAGCAGCGCCGCGACCGGAACCATCAGGACCAGTTGGGTGCGGGTGAGCGCGGCGAGCGCGAGCAGCAGCGCGGCGAGCGCGGCGTCGCGCCGCCGCCCGCCGGCGCGGAACGCGAGGGTGCGCTCGAGCGCCGCGGCCCCCAACGCCATCGCGGGCACGTCGGCCATCGCGGTGGCCGCCATGGGCAGCACCGCCGGGCTCGCCGCCACGAGCAGCGCGGCGAGGCGCGCGGCGCCGTCGGTGAGGCCGAGACGCCGCGCCGTCGCGGACGTGGCGAGGATCGCGGCGGCGAGGAAGGCGAGCTGGACCAGGTGCGCCAGCCACTCCGCGCCGCCGGCGGCCGCGGCGGGCGCGAGGAGCCACGCCATGACCGGACCGGTCACCAGCCGCGACGAGAGCCGGAGGCGCTCGCCGTCGGCCACCATCTCGAAGGCGGTGGGATGGAGCGGATCGCGGAGCGCGTGCTCCGCCATGGAGAGGAAGGTCACGTCGTCCACGGTGTGGGCCTTGCCGAGGAACGGCAGCAGCGCCGCGCACGCCAGCACCAGCGCGGGCCACGCGGCGCGCAGGGCCGGAAGGGCCGGAGACCCTCCCGCATCCCCGCGGCCGGCCCCGGTGGCGGGGTCCGGCCCGCGCCCGGTTCGGCGGCGGGCGCCCCCGGAGGCGCTCCTCATGGCCCGGCCGGGTCCGCCCGGAGGCTTCGCCGTTCGAAGAGAGTCGTTGAATTTGGCGGGGCCGGGAGTAGCATGGAAGCGGTGCCGCCCCCCCCGAATCGGCGAGCGAGGCCTTCCGTCCGCGTCCGGACCGGCACCCGACGGCACGCGCCGGCCCGGCGCGACCACACTTCAGGCGGAGAGTCAGTCATGCGCATCAAGTGCTTCTCGTTCGGGGCGTTGGGACTTGCCGTGGGGATCGCTTTCGGAGCCGCGTTCACGCCCGCGCTGGCCCTCCCCATCACCCGCACCCTCCAGCTTTCCCGGCCGAGCGTCAGCCCCGGCGAAGCGATGGTCCGCGAGCGCGGGGGGCCCGGCACGCTCGGCCCCGGCGGCGCGCGCCGCTACGCCGGCGTGGTCACCCAGTCCGCGAGCCTCGTCAAGCCGGGGCCGGTGCTGCATGCCGTCACCAACGCGTACGTCTTCCGCAACGCCCCCGGGTGCGGCGCGCCGGTGGTGCAGACCTCCGGGGACAGCCTGCTCATCACGTTCCCGAGCGAGTGCCTGGACCCGGGCGAGTCCGTGATCGTGCGGTTCGAGTCGCCCGACTCGCTCGTGGAGTGCGGCTCGGGGGTGTGGCGGGACAACGGCTACCTCGACGTGGACCCGGCGAACTGCGAGCCGTGGCCCGCGGGCCCGGGGCTCGACCCGCGTGGCCTGGGAACGCTGGCCGCGTTCCTCGGCCTGGCGGGCCTGGCGATCGTGCGCCGGCGCGCCGTCGCGGCCGCGAAGCGCTAGCACGCGCGGAGCGCGGGCGTGATTCGGGCGCCCGCGCCCGGCCCGTCGCGCGGGCTTCCCGGATCGGGGGCTCACGCGGGCGCCCGGCCGCTCGCGATGTCCACCGCGTCGAATCGCGCGCGCTCGGCCTCCGTGAGCGGCGGCGCCTCGGCGGGCCACACGAGCCGCGTCCCGCGCCCCGCCAGGAAGCGCGCGAACTCCGGGTCGTCCCGGACGGCGTCGAACTCGGGGCGCAGCCGCCACGACGCGGGATGGCGGTCGTCGAGCGTCTCGGCGGAGCGGAGCCACGCCACCGCCGCGGGCGCGTCGGCGAGCGCGGCGGCGCCGCCCGCCGCGAGCTCGCGGCCGTAGGGCTCCGCGGGCGGCGACGCCGCGACGGTTCCCAGTGCCGCGCGGGCCGCGCCGGCATCCCCCTCCAGCGCCGCGACCAGCGCGAGGGCGGCGGCGTGCATCGCGGAGGTGACCCCCGCGGCGAGGCCGAGCGCGAGTTCCTCGCGCGCGGCGGCGAACCGGCCGAGCAGCGCCAGGGCGTGGGCCCGCATCGGGTAGGCGTACTCCACGAAGAATCCGCTGCGGCCCTCCTGGAGGGCGGCGTCCATCGTGCCCAGCGCCTCCGCGTACCGGCGCGTGTAGAGCAGCACCATCGCCAGGATCAGGTGGCTGAAGGCGTAGGCCGTGTCCACGGCCACGGCGCGCCGCAGCGCGCGCTCGGCGGCCGCGAGGTCGCCGGCGAAGAGGTGCTCGCGCGACAGGTTGATGAGCGCGGGGATCGAGCGGGGGTCGGCCTCCAGGGCCTTCCGCAGCGAGGCCACCGCGCGCTCGCGGTCGCGGCGCGTCTGCCACAGCAGCGCCTCGGCCTTGTAGGCCTCGGCCAGCCCGGGATCGAGCTCGATCGCCCGCCGCGCCGCCGCGAACCCGCGCGTCGCCCACGCCGGATCGGGATCCCAGCGCTTGTCGCAGACCTGCGCGCAGCAGTCGGCGATTCCGGCCCACGCGAGCGCGTAGCCGGCGTCGAGCTGCACCGCGCGCTCGAAGCAGCGCAGCGCTTCGGCGTTCTCGGCGGGCGTGTAGCGGCGGTACAGCTCGCGGCCGCGCAGGTAGAGGTCGTAGGCCCCGGCCTCGTTCGGGCGCACCCGCCGCATCTCCGCGGCGAGCGTCGGGCTCAGCGCCGTGCGCAGCGCCGCCGCGATCGCCCGCGCGATGTCGTCCTGCACGGCGAACACGTCGTCGAGGGTGCGGTCGTAGCGCTCGGCCCAGCGCGGCGAGCCGTCGGCGCCGTCCAGCAGCCGCGCCGTGATCCTCACCCGCTCCCCGGCCCAGCGCACGTCGCCCTCCAGCACCGAGGCCACGCCCAGCTCGCGCGCCAGCGCGGGGATCTCGCGGCGATCCGCCGCCACGCGCGCCACCGCGTGCGGGGACGCCACGCGCAGTCCCGGCAGCCGGGCGAGGTCGGTGACCAGGTCTTCGGTGATCCCGGCCGAGAAGTAGTCCCGCGACGGCTCGCCCGAGAGATTGGCGAAGGGAAGCACGGCCAGCGTCGCCGCCGGGCTTTTCGCGCCGTCCCCCGCGCGGCCGGGCCCCGGGGCGGCGGCCGCGGGCGGGAACCCTCCGGCCGCGCCCCCCAGCGCGCGCGCGAACGCCTCCACCGTCTCGAAGCGATCCTCGGGCCGCCGCGCGAGCGCCCGTAACAGCGCCGCGTCCCATTCCGGATCGAGCCCGGGGCGAAGGCTCGAAGGCGGGGCGGGTGATTCGTTCATGAGCGAGTGGAGCCGCGCCGCCAGCGAGTCGCCCCGGAACGGCGCGGTCCCGGTCAGGGCCTCGTAGGCCGCGAGCGCGAGCGCGAACTGATCGGTGGCGGGCGAGGCCTCCTGGCCGAGGATCTGTTCCGGGGCCAGGCACGCGGGCGTGCCGACCACGCCGCTCGCCGAGGTGAGGCGTGCCCCGTGCTGGAGACGGGCGAGGCCGAAGTCCGCGAGCTTGATCGCGCCGTCGCGGCCGAGCAGCACGTTCTCGCACTTCACGTCGCGGTGGACGATGCCGCGCGCGTGGGCCGCCGCGAGCGCCGAGGCCACGGCCCGCACGACCTCGCGGGCGCGCGCCACCGGCAGCGGCCCGTCCGACAGCGCGTCGCGCAGCGTTCCCCCTTCCACGAGCTGCATGGCCAGGAACGGCTGGCCGCCCTCCTCCCCCAGTTCGTAGAGCAGGCAGATGTGGGGGTGCTCGAGCGTGGCCACGGCGCGCGCCTCCTCGAGGAAGCGCGCCCGCGTGGTGGGATCGTCCGCACGGCCCGCGGGCAGCAGCTTGATCGCCACGGCTCTTCCGAGCCGCACGTCCTCGGCCCGGTACACGGCGCCCATGCCGCCCTCCCCGAGCTTGTGGACCAGGCGGTAGTGGGACAGGCGGCGTCCCTCGATGGCGGCACCTCCGGACACGGGATCCGATCCAGGGGGCCGAGGTCGGCCGGCCCCCGCGGCGAGTCTGGAGGAGCGGCCGCACCGCGGCAACTCAGGCCGGGCGCGGCCCCCGCGCCTCGAGCGCCGCGAGCTGCTCGGGGGTGTCCACGCCCGAGAACCCGCGCTCGCCCACCACGACCCGGATCCGCACCCCGCGCTCCACGGCGCGCAGCTGTTCCAGGCGCTCGCGCCGCTCGAGCTCGCCCGGCGGCCAGGCGGCGAATTCGAGCAGGAAGTCGCGCCGGAAGGCGTACACGCCCGCGTGACGGAGCGGGCGCGCGCCGGCCGGCGCGCCCTCGGGCGGCGGCCGGCGCGTGAACGAGACCGCGAAGCCCTCCCCGTCCACCGCCACCTTGACCACGTGCTCGCTCGCGAGCGCGGCGGGGTCGGGTTCGTGGTGCGCGATCGTTCCCATGCGGACCGAGGGGTCGTCGCGCATCGCCGCGGCGAGCCGCGACAGGGCCGCGGTCTCGAGTTCCGGCTCGTCGCCCTGGATGTTGAGCACGATCCCGAAACCGGGAAGCCCGCGCGCCACCTCGGCCACCCGGTCGGTGCCGCTCGCGCAGTCGGGGGACGTCATCGCCACCTCGGCGCCGAAGGCGCGCGCGGCCGCGGCGATCCGATCGTCGTCGGTCGCCAGCACCAGGCGGTCGAGGCCGGCGGCGGCCCGGGCCCGCTCCCACACGTGCCGGACCATCGGCTTCCCCCACAGCGTCGCGAGGGGCTTGCCGGGGAAGCGCTGCGCGCCGAAGCGCGCGGGGATCACGGCCAGGACGCGGTCGCTCACGGCGGCATCAAAACGGCGCGCCGCCCCGGGGTCAAGCCCGGGGCGGCGCGTGCGCCGGAAGACCCGCGGCGGCCCGGCCGTGCGGAGGCCGGCCGCGCGGGAACGGGGTCAGACCGCGACGCTCAGCTCCGCGATCATGTCGGCCACGTCCTTGCCGCTCTTGTGGAGCGCGGCGGTCTCGTCGGCGGTGAGCTTGAGCGCGACGATCTTCTCGACGCCGCCCGCGCCCAGCACCACGGGCACGCCGATGAACAGGTCGCGGAGGCCGTACTCGCCCTCGAGCAGCACCGAGCAGGGCACCAGGCGCTTCTGGTCGGTGAGGATGGCCTCGACCATCTCGACCGCCGACATGGCCGGAGCGTAGTAGGCCGAGCCGGTCTTGAGGAGCTTCACGATCTCGGCGCCGCCGTCGCGCGTCCGCTGGATGATCTGCTGCAGGCGCTCGGCCGGAATCAGCTCGCCCACCCCGATGCCGCCCGCGGTGGTGAAGCGCGGCATCGGCACCATCGAGTCGCCGTGCCCGCCCAGCACCATCGCCTGGATGTCGGCGCCCGATATCCCCAGCTCCATCGCGAGGAACGCGCGGAAGCGGGCGCTGTCGAGGATGCCGGCCATGCCGACCACGCGATGCTTGGGGAAGCCGGTGGTCTTCCAGAACAGCCACGCCATCACGTCGAGCGGGTTGGTGACCACCACCACGGTCGCGTTCGGGGCGTGCTGCTTCACGGCCTCGGCCGCCGGGCGCACGATGTCGGCGTTGGCCTTGAGCAGGTCGCTGCGCGACATGCCCGGCTTGCGCGGGAAGCCCGCGGTCATCACCACCACGTCGCTGCCCTTCACCGCGGCCAGGTCGGTCGCGCCCTCGATGCGGCCGCCCTTGTGCCAGAGCGGCGCCGACTCCTGCATGTCGAGTGCCTTCCCCTGCGGCATGCCCTCCATCTCCGGCCGGTCGATCAGCACCACGTCGGCCAGCCCGCGCTCCGCGACGTAGAGCGCGGTGCTCGCGCCCACGTTGCCCGCACCGATCACTGCCACCTTGTTCTTCACCACGCGCCTCCGTGTGGATGGTTTCCGACGTCAAACAAACGCGTCGCGCTCTTCACGGCCGGTGGACCGGGACGAGCGCGACGCTCGGGCGGGCCCGCGAGGGCCCGGGGGCGATTCGAAACTCAGTTCGTGCTGGGAGTCTCGACCGGAACGACGTGCACCTTCTTGCGGTCGCGGCCGAAGCGCGTGAACTGCACGCGGCCGTCGGCCATCGCGAACAGCGTGTCGTCGCCGCCGAGGCCGACGTTCTTGCCCGGGAAGATCCGGGTGCCGCGCTGCCGCACGAGGATGCTGCCCGCCGAAACGTGCTCGCCGCCGAAGCGCTTCACGCCGAGGCGCTGCGCGTTCGAGTCGCGCCCGTTCTTGGACGAGGACTGGCCTTTTTTGTGAGCCATGGGCTGCTCCTTACGCCTGGATGCCGGTCACGCGGATGCGCGTGAGCTCGGAACGATAGCCGCGGCGGCGGCGATACTCGCGCCGGCGCTTGAACTTGAAGATCTTGAGCTTGGGGCCGCGGAACTGCTCGATCACTTCCGCCGTGGCCTTCGCGCCCTTCACGTAGGGCTGGCCCACGGCGATCTTGTCGCCGTCGGCGAGCAGCAGGACCTGGTCGAAGGTGACGGACTGCCCCGGCTCCCCCGCGAAATGGGCGACCTCGAGGATCTCGTCCTTGGTCATGCGGGTCTGGATGCCGTTGACGTTGACGATGGCGTACATCGGGTTCTCCGTTGGCGTGCCCGAGTCCCCGCCCGCGGACGATGCGACCCGGGCGCGGGCAGGCACAAGAGAGTCAGGCGAAGCGGAAGTTTCTATCACGCGGCCGTTTGGCCGGTCAAGCCCGGTTGCCCGAGGGGGCCCCGGCCCCTAGGCTCGCGGGCGAGCCCGGCCGTTCCCTCCCCTTCCCCAAGGAGCCTCGCCATGCGCCCGTGGATCGTGGTG
>CAZIVR010000030.1:0-34085 GCA_964542745.1 uncultured bacterium | reverse complement strand
GGGTTCGGACAGAAGGGCGGCGTGCTCGGCCCGGTCGCGGCATCCATGCCCGGCCCTCCTGCACACCCCACGCCATCCCCAAGATTCCGAGCAGGACCCGATGAACGCGCCGCATCGCGGAGGCGGCGGGGCCGGGCCTAGTGGGCACTCGGCTTCGCCGCGGCCTTTCCCCAGATCTTGGCGAGACGCTGGTCACGCCCACAACCCAGCCGGTACGTGCGGTAGCGCACCGGGTCCTTCTTCCAGAAATCCTGGTGGTACTCCTCGGCCGGCCAGAACACCGAGGCCGGCAGGATCTCGGTGACGATCGGCTGCTTGAGCACTCCCGAGGCCTCGATCGCGCGCCGGCTCTTCTCGGCCGCGGTGCGCTGCGCCTCGCCGCGCCAGAAGATCGCGGACCGGTACTGGTGCCCGCGGTCGCAGAACTGGCCGTCGCCCTGGGTCGGGTCGATGCTGTGCCAGAAGATGTCGAGCAGTTCGGCGTAGGAGATCTTGCCGGGATCGAAGCGGACCTCGATCGCCTCGAAGTGGCTCGTGGCGTGCGAGCTGACCTGCTCGTAGGTGGGGTTCTTCTCCTTGCCCCCGGTGTAGCCCGAGACCACCGCGAGCACGCCGGGGCGGCCCTCGTACGCGGTCTCCATGCACCAGAAGCAGCCGCCCGCGAAGACCGCGAGCTCGCTGCGGTCCGCGGGCGAGGCGGCCTTCGCCCGGGCGGCGCCCGACGGCGCGGACGCGGCCGCGTGCGCGAAGGAAGCGGCCAGGGCGATCCCGAGCAGGGTCGAGGCGACGGCGCGAATTCGAAGCATGAAGCGTCCTCCCGTGCGGTTGGGCCCCGGCGGCCTGCGGGGCGATGGGGTCGGCATCCCGGCTACGCCGGGCGCCGGGCGCTGTGACGCGGACCCGCCAGCTGGCGCGGCACCGCGGCCTCCCGATAGGCGCCGGGCGCGAGCCCGCCCAGCGTGAACGGCCCGACGCTGCGGCGCACCAGCCGCAGGGTGGGGAAGCCGACGCCGGCGGTCATGCGCCGGATCTGGCGGTTGCGGCCCTCGCGCAGGGTGATCTCGAGCCAGCTCGTCGGGATCGCGCGCCGCACCCGGATCGGCGGGACGCGCGGCCAGAGCCGGGGCTCGGCGATCAGCCGCGCGCGCGCCGGGCGCGTGCGCCCGTCGTCCAGCTCGACGCCGGCGCGGAGCGCGGCGAGGGCTTCTCGCGTGGGACTGCCCTCGACCTGCACCCAGTAGGTCTTGGGGAGCTTGTGGCGCGGATCGGTGATGCGGTGCTGGAGCGCGCCGTCGTCGGTGAGCACCACCAGCCCCTCGCTGTCCGCGTCGAGGCGTCCCGCGGGGTAGACGTCCGCGACCGGCACGAAGTCGGCGAGCGTGGGTCTCCCGCTCGCGTCGGAGAACTGGCACAGGACGCCGTAGGGCTTGTTGAGGAGGATCAGCCGGCTCATCGCCGCCGAGTCTAGCGCGTCCCGGCCCGCGCCCGGCGGGCGGCGCGGCGGCGCGCGGCATTTTTCCCTTGGCGCGGTGGGCGCGCCGCCCCCACACTGCCCGCTTCATGCGCCTGCCCGACCTGCTCGCGAGCAAGAACGGCCGTCTCGCCGCGTTCTTCTTCCTCTACATCACCGAAGGCATTCCGCTCGGCTTCACCGCCGTGGCGGTGGCGGCCCAGATGCGCCGGCAGGGCCTCGGGCCCGACGCGATCGGCGCGTTCGTCGCCTCCCTCTACCTGCCCTGGGCGTTCAAGTGGGCGCTCGGCCCGGTGGTGGACACGATCTCGTGGAAGCGCTTCGGCCGGCGCCGCACCTGGATCGTGGGCGCCCAGCTCCTGATGACGGGCACGCTGCTCGCCGCGCTGCCCGTGGATTTCAGCGCGAAGCTCCAGGTCTTCACCGCCATCATCTTCGTCCACAACGTGTTCGGCGCCGCGCAGGACGTGGCGATCGACGCGCTGGCCTGCAACACGCTCCGCGAGGACGAGCGCGGGCTCGCCAACGGGCTGATGTTCGGCGGCGCGTACCTCGGGCAGGCGATCGGCGGCTCGGGCGTGCTGTTCCTCACGCCCTTCGTGGGGTTCTCGAACACCTACTTCTTCGTGGCGGCGGCGATCGGCCTCGTCACCCTGTTCGTGGCGCTGCCGCTGCGGGAGCCGAAGGAACCGGAACGCGCGCCGGACGGGCGCTCCGCGCTGGCGGTGGTGGGCGGCGAGATCGGGGCCTTCGTGCGCGACGCGTTCCGCGCCTTCACCGGATCGCGCGCGGCGCTGGTCGGCGTGGTCTTCGCGCTGCTTCCCGCCGGCGCCTACGCGCTCGGGCTCAACCTGCAGTCCAACCTGGCCGTGGAGCTCGGCCTCACCGACACCCAGCTCGGCACGCTGAGCCTGTGGAGCGCCGTGATCTCGGCGGTGGGCTGCGTGGCGGGGGGCTGGCTGTCCGACCGCTTCGGGCGCCGCCGCATGCTCGCCCTCTTCGTGATCCTCATGTCCATTCCCACCGCGATCTTCGCGCTCCAGCTCCAGCGCGCGGGCTGGATCCTGCCGGTCAGCCCGACCGACCCGGCGCGGCCCGTCGTCCCGGCCTGGCTGGTCTCGCAGTTCTGGCTGATGGTGCTCGTCTACTCGGCGTTCCAGGGCCTGTCCTACGGGATTCGCACCGCGCTGTTCATGGACGTCACCACCGCGCGCGTGGCGGCCACGCAGTTCACCGCGTACATGGCGATGCTCAACTACGCGATCTCCTACAGCGCGCGCTGGCAGGGCGAGGCCGCGACGCGCTGGGGCTACCCGGTCACGCTCGGGATCGACGCGGCCTTCGGGCTGCTGTGCCTCGCGTGCCTGCCGTTCATGGCGAGGCGAGCACCGTCGGCGCCACCCACGTCGCCGGGGGGTTCCCCGCCGGAGCCGGCCTGAGCCCATCGGGCGGCGACCCCCGCCTGTTCCGTCTCCCGCGAATTCCGTCTTCTCCCGGGGCACCGCCCGCCACGCACTGAAAGTTCGGCGTGGCGCCGCGGGGGAACCCGGGACTATGATTTCAGTCGCGTTGAGAGTCGAAAATCACGTTTCCTCCCACCGCGGGCTTCCGCGCTCCCGCCCCGCGGACCCGACGGCCCCGATCCCTGAATCATGTGGAGGCCTCCGATGTGTCCGCGGCTACGACAAAGGCTCGGGCCGGCGGTTCTCGCCGCGTTCTGCGCCCTCCATCCGCTGTCGGCAGGCGCCCAGCCCCCGGCGTTCATCACCGCGTGGGGGACCTACGGCACCGGAGCGGGACAGTTCGACAGCCCGCGCGGCATCGCGCTCGATCCCGCCGGCAACGTCTACGTGCTCGACACCTTCAACCGGCGCGTCCAGAAGTTCACGGGCAGCGGGGGGTACCTGTCCGCGTGGGGCAGCATGGGCAGCGGCAACGGGCAATTCAGCGCCGCCTACGGCATCGCGGTGGACGCCTCATTCGCCGTTCACGTCGCGGACATCGGCAACCAGCGTGTCCAGAGCTTCACGAGCGGCGGGGCCTACGTCGGCCAGTGGGGCGGATTCGGGTTCGGGAACGGCCAGTTCAGCTCTCCCTTCGGGATCGCGGCGGACGCCAGCGGCGTCGTGTACGTGGCGGACACCAACAACCACCGCATCCAGGTCTTCGACTCGGGCGGCGCCTATCTCTCCCAGTGGGGCGGGGTGGGAAGCGGAAACGGGCAATTGAACCACCCGCGCGGGATCGCGGTGGACGCCAGCGGCCTCGTGTACGTGGTGGACCGCGACAACCAGCGGGTGCAGGTCTTCACGGGCGGCGGCACCTACGTGACCCAGTGGGGATCGTTCGGCAGCGGCGACGGGGAGTTCCTGACGCCGAACGGGGTGGCGGTGGATGCCTCGGGGAACGTCTACGTCGCGGACACCGGGAACAACCGGATCCAGGCCTTCACGACCGGCGGCGCGTTCCTCACGAAGTGGGGAAGCCCCGGCACCGCGAACGGCCAGTTCCTCGGCCCATGGGGGGTGGCGGTGGACAATGGATCCAACGTGTATGTTTCCGACTTCATGAACAACCGAATCCAAAAGTTCGGCCCGCTTCCCACTCGAGCCGGGACGACCAGCTGGGGAAGGCTCAAGCACCTCTACCGGTAGCTCGAGCGGCACCGTCGGCGGCGGTGCCCTTTCGCGAACCACGCGCCGCGAGACCCCATGAATCGCCCGACCCATCGTCGCGCGCTGGTCTTCATCGCCATCACCGTGCTGCTCGACGTGATCGGCTTCGGCCTGATCATGCCGGTGCTGCCCGCCCTGCTGGTCGAGCTGACGGGTAAGAGCGTCAACGCCGCCGCGATCGAGGGCGGCTGGCTGGCGTTCGCCTACGCCGGCATGCAGTTCCTGTGCGCCCCGGTGCTTGGGAATCTCTCCGACCGCTTCGGCCGCCGTCCGGTGCTGCTGGCCGCGATCGCCGCCTTCGGCCTCGACTACCTGGTGATGGGCTTCGCGCCGGCCTACAGCTGGCTCTTCGTGGGGCGGCTGGTGGCGGGCATGGCCGGCGCCTCCTTCACGCCGGCCTACGCCTACGTCGCCGACGTGACCCCGCTCGAGAAGCGCGCGCAGAGTTTCGGCGTGGTGAGCGCCTGCTTCGGCGTGGGCTTCATCCTCGGGCCCGCCCTCGGCGGTTTCCTCGGTACGTTCGGGCCGCGCGCCCCGTTCTTCGTGGCCGCCGGACTCAGCCTGCTCAACTTCGCCTACGGCTGGTTCGCGCTGCCCGAATCGCTGCCGAAGGAAAAGCGCCGCGCCTTCCAGTGGCGTCGCGCCAACCCGCTCGGCGCGCTGCTGCAGGTCCGCAAGCGTCCCGAGGTGGCCGGCATCCTCGGCGCGCTGTTCCTGTGGATGCTGGCGCAGCAGGTGATGCCCTCGACGTGGGCCTACTACACCAAGTTCCGCTTCGGCTGGTCCGAGGCCACCATCGGCGCGTCGCTCGCGCTCGCGGGCACGATCATGGCCCTGAGCCAGGCCACCCTGCTCCGCTTCGCGGTCCCGGCCTTCGGCGAGCGGCGGATCGCGATCGCGGGGCTCGTGATGGGCGCGGTCGGGAACCTGGGCTACGCGAGCGCCACCGACGGATGGATGATGTTCGCGTGGCTCGGCACCTGGTTCTTCGGGGCGGTGGTCATGCCGAGCAGCAACGGGCTCATGTCGCGCCTCACCCCGGCCGACGCGCAGGGCGAACTGCAGGGCGCGGTGGCGGGCCTGTTCTCGCTGAGCAGCGTGGTGGGCCCTCCGCTCATGACGCAGGTCTTCGCGCGCTTCTCGAGCGCCGATGCCCCGGTCCACTTCCCGGGCGCCGCCTTCGGCCTCGCCGCGCTGCTCGCCGCCTCGTGCGCCGCGATCTACTGGCGCGCGACGCGGCCGCCCGCGACCCGGCCGGCCGCCTGAAGCGGGACCGGCCGGGTCGCCGAGGCGGCGCTCAGTTCACGTGCGCGACCCGCGCCGCCGCCTGCCAGCCGCCCTGCCGGATCCGGATCCAGTAGATCCCGCGCGGCAGGTCCCCGGGGGATAGCCACGCGCCGGTCTCCCGACCGCGCGCGCCGAGCACCACCTGTCCGCGCAGCCTGCGACCCATGACGTCGAGCAGGTCGAGCGCCGCCTCGCCGTCCTCGGGAAGCGAGAACGCCACTCGCCATCCCGGACCGGCGGCCGCCCGATCGTCCACCCGGAGCGCCGGCCCGGCCCCCGCAAGCGGCTCCGCGCGTCCTTCCTCCGCGGCGGCCGGGGCGCCGCCGCCCGTCCCGATCATCCCTCGGCCTCCTCCGCCCCACGCGGTCACGGGACCTCCGTAGATGTCGCCTCCCGCGCGCCGCAGGTCGCGCCACGCCGCGATCCCGTTGCCGGCGGCGTCGGCCGCCAACGCCGGCGTGACCTGGTCGCCTCGCACCCGCTGCACCAGGTTGCCGCCCGCGTCCCATCCGGCGGCCGGGGCCCCGGCGTGCGTCACGGCGATCGCGCGGATATCCGCTCCCCGGCCGCCGACGTCGTCGGCCCAGCACAGCAGGAGGCCTCCCGGGATCACCGCCGTCGCGACCGGTCCGAACGTCGCCGCGGACGAGATCACGAGGCCGGAGCCGCTCCAGCCCGACGGCACCGATCCGTTGGACGCGCGGCGATCCACGACCACGCCCGAAGTGCCGACCCCGAACACGCCGCCCGCGTCGTCGGGAATGAGCTCCCCGTCGGTCGCGATCGTGCGGTCGGTGGGCCACTCGAACGCACCCGCCGCGGAGAGGCGCTGGAAGCGCGTCAGCCCCGCGACCCGGAAGCGCACGAAGGCCGAGCCGCCCGCGTCCACGGCGATCCCGAGCGCCGTGGCGGAGACGCTGGGCCCGCCCCCGTAGGGACCGGCGAGGTCGGTGTGGTACCCGGCCGAACCGTCGGGATTCGTTTGAGTGGCGCGGCACGGCGCGCTGAAGCCGATGCCGAGGTCCTCGTACGTGCTCCACGCCACGACCGCGCCCAACGACGAGGCGCCGAGGAACACGCCGGTGAACCTGCTGCCCCCGAGGCCGGCGTTCGCCACCGTGCGCGGCGAGGCCCACTGGGCGCTGCCGTCCGGACCGAAGCGCTGAAGCAGGATGGGCTCGGTCGTGAAGTCGAAGGTGTTCCACAGCACGTAGAGCCCGCCCGACCCGTCGCCGGCCGTCCGCACGATCCCCCCCGAGGGCCCTCCGATCGGCGCCGCCACCAGCACGCGCCCGTTCGCGGGCCACGCCGGGTCGCGTGTGCCGTCGCCACGGATCCGCTGCGCCATGAGCGCGCCGGCGGAGGCGTCGAACCAGACCACGAGCGCTCCCCCGGCGCCGTCCGCGAACAGCGAGGGGGCCGCGGCCGTGCCGCTCTCCGAGACCACGGCGCCGTTCGCGGGCCACGACGGATCCAGGCCGCCGCCCGCGAGCACGTGGTGGGCGTAGAGATCGGAGACCCCGCGCCGCTCGTCCAGCCACGCCACGAGGACGCCACCCGCGCCGTCGGACAACGCGGCGGGACTCGACTGCGTCCCGTTGTCACGGCAGATCGGGGTGCCGCCGGGCGGATCGGCGACCGCGGAAGTGGCGAGGGACATCGCGGCGATCAGGAGCAGGGCGGCGGGAATCGGCAGTCGCTTCACGGGAGACCTCCGTGGATCGGGTGCGAACGTGACTCAAGCCTACCCGGGAGGGCGGGCGGGCGGCACCACGAAAAATCGCCGGTCGCTTATCCCTGGGCCCGGCCCTCGGGGCGGCTCTGGGGCACGAAACGCCGGGCGGCCCGGCCCCCCACAGGGAGGCCGGGCCGCGGATTCCGTCACGGGTCCCGCATGGGGGGAATTCACCCCGCGCGGGTCGGCCGCCGACCGGCTACAACCCGAAGCAGTTGATCTTGAAGCCCAGCACCGCGGCGCGGGCCGCGGGGTTCGGGAGCAACCGGTTCTCGAGGATGCCGATCACCTGCGTGGCTTCCGCCTTGCTGAAGAGGCCCTCCCAGACGATGTGCCCACCGCCGCCGTCGGGCTTGGTGATCGCGACCGACAGGAACGGGGACGGCATGTCCGAGATGTCCGTGAGGCTCGGGAACATGCCGAGCCGTGCGACGAAATCGGAGATCTCGGTGAACGTGACCAGCGCCGTGCGGTCGGCGTGTCCGTCGTTGTCGTAGTCGTGCCCCGGCCGGTAGAAGGGAACGAACGGCGCGAGATCGAAGGCGCGGCTCGCGGTGTGGAGCCCGAGCGAGGCCACCGACTTCTTCTGGTCGTCCATGTAGGTGAGCTTGATCAGGTGCGAAGCGTAGGCCCCGGGCGAACCTTCCACGATCGCCGGGTACGAAGAGATCTGCGCCGAAGCCGGGCGCGCGAAGCCGAACAGCGCGATCGCGGCGAGCGCCAGCAGCGCGAGCAGGGCCGCGCGGCGGCGGAGCAGCACGACGGCGCCCGCGGTCGCGAGCAGCGCCAGCAGGACGAACAGCGTGCCCGGGGAGGCGCCCGGCATCGCCGGCCCCAGGTCGAAGCGAAGCTCGACCACGGCGCCCGGCGACAGGCTCGGGCTCGACAGGGTCACCGCGTTCGGCCCGGGGATGGCGCTCCAGTTGCCCTGCAGCACGACGGCCGACAGCAGCGGCTCCCGTTCCATGAACACCGGATCCCAGCAGGCGATCTGCATTTGCCCCGGCGGGCCGAAGGGGTTGCCGGTGAAGATGCCGTCGTCGTGGGCCAGCACCGTGAGCACGCGGCGGCCGTCCTCGACGGTCACGCCGCTCACGCTGCCGACCGGCTCGAACCGCCACTGCAGGCTGTGCTGGCTGGGGTTTCCGCCCTGGAGCAGCTCGATGAGGTTGGGGCCCGCTTCGAGGGTGCCCGGCGGAAGCGGAACGCTCGAGAGGCCTCCCGAAGTCGTGATGGACGCGTCGAACTTCTTGCCGCCGGCCGCCGTGGTGGCTTCCTGGCTGAACGTGCTGCCGTCACCCTTGGTGTGGTTCTTGTCGAACTTCTCCTTGGCCTGCTTGATCTCGTCGGAAGCCGCGCTGGCGTTGGCGCCGGTGGTGAGCGTGGTGGTGGTGGTGCCCGCGTTGTTCTTGGTGCTCCACTTGATGCAGTCGAGGTAGGTCTTGGTGGCCGGGCAGTAGGCGCAGGTCTCGAAGCAGTACTCGACCATCGTGGTCCCGGCCGGGAGCTGCGGCGAGGGCTTGTCGGACATCTCCGCGGCCTTCCGGGGATCGGTGGTCGAATCCCCCTGCTTGCCGCCGTCCTTCCCTGCGTCGTCCCCGTTGTAGTACGGGTCGGCTTCGCAGGTCACGTGGTCCACGCAGGTCTTGCCGTCGTTGGCGGTGTCGTCGTCCTGGTATTTCCACTTCGCGTTCTGGTCGCTGGGCTTGACGGCGACTCCGTCCACCTTGGTGAGGCAGGACTGGACGAACACGATCTTGGCGCAGTTGGCCGAGGCCTTGGGCGTGTACTTGATGCTGATCTTGGTGCCGGTGATCGTGACGTCGAAGTCGCCGTTGGTGCCGGCGACCGCGGCGGCTCCCGCGGGCCGGGCGGCGAGCGCGGCGAGCAGGAGCAGGATCGGGGTGATGCGGAGCGGGTGGAGCGCGATGCGGACGCGCATGGGCGGCCTCCTTCGGGATGCGGGCCGGCCCGGCGCTCCGGAAGCCGGGAGGGGGTTCCCCGTGTCGCTTCCGCTCGGGCCGCCGGGCCATCAGCGACGGAGTCACAACGCGGCGAGCCTAGCACCGGCGCGGGGCGGCACGTACGAAAAAGAAGCGGGCCCGCGGGGGCCGCTTCCGGGCCCTCAGCGGGGGGCCGGGGTGAACTCGAAGACGGTGAGCCCCCCCGCCTCGAAGGCCCGGCGCAGGCCGGGATAGGAGGGCTCGCCCTCGATGAGCCGCACGATCAGGTGGTCGGTCAGCGGCCCCCGCGGGACCGCCTCCCCGCGCGCGAGGACCGGGGCGAGCGGGTCGCCCGTCACCACCGCCATCGCGTAGATCGCGGACCCGCCCGGGAGCACCAGCCAGCGCGCCCGGTGGCGCCGGGCCATCGCCTCGAGCCGACCCGGCGCGGGGTCCATCAGCGCCCCGTAGAATTCCCGGATGCGCCGGCGGTTCTCCTCGCTCTCGAGCATCCCGTCCATCACGGTGGCGTGCCCGGTACGAGCCTGCACCTCGTATCCCGCGTCCCAGTCGCACAGCACGATCGTGCCGGGGGCCGCGTGCTCGCGCAGGTACGCGGTCGCGGCGACGAGGCTCGCCGACGGGCGGCCCGCCCCGGCACGCGCCGCGCGGAGCGCCCACACCCCGGTGCCCGCGAAGGCCGCGAGCGCGAGCGCCGCGAGCGCCGCGCGGGGGAAGCCCCGCAGGTTCACGACGCGCATCGAGACACCCGCCACCGCGACCGCGAGCCACGGCGCCGCGAGCACCGCCGCGCGCTGGAACATCAGGGCCGCGACCCCGAGCCCCGCCGCGAGCGTCCAGAACGCGAAGGCGGCCGGTCCCATCGCCGGCGCCGGCCCGCGCGACGGCCGGCGCACGGCGCGCGCGAGCACGGCGAGGAGCGCGAGGGCGGGAACGAGCCAGCCGAAGACCCTCGCGTCGAGGAACATGCGCCCGGGTCCGAGCGGCAGCAGCTCGCCGACCGTGCGCATGAGCGCGGCGTCCGGGCTGCGACCCGTTCCGAGCCCGAGACGATCCACCAGCATCGCCGCGACCGCGGCGAGATCCCCGCCGGCTCCGCGCCACCCCGCGACCGCGGCGAGGGCGACCACCGCGGCGAGCACCGCCACGCGCCCGGCGACGGTTCGAAGCGGGCCGCGGGCGGGCAGCGCGTGGAGGATCGCGAGGCCCGGGACCGCGAGCCACGGCGGGGAGAGCAGGAACCGGTTCGCCGAGAGGTACGCGACCGGGAGCAGCGCCGCCGAGCCGGCCAGCGCGAGGGCCGCCCACAGGTCGCGGGCGTTCCGCTCCCTCCCGATCCACGCGAAGCGCAGCGCCGCCGCGGCCAGCTCGATCTGGAGCACGACCAGGCTCACGCGCCAGACCGCCAGCGCCGACGCGAGCAGCAGCGCGGAGGCGGCCGCCAGCGCCAGGCGCCGGCGCGGACGCCCTTCGGCGAGCGCGGCGAACGCGAACGCCGCGTGGGTGGCGGCCAGCAGGCCGCCGAGCGCGTCGTAGCGGAGCTCCGCGCCGAGGGTTCGCGTGACGTGCACCGGCACCAGCACCGCGAGCATCGCCGCGAGCGCCGCCGCGCGCGGGTCGCGGAACACGACGCGGGCCGCCAGCCACGCGGGGAGCGCGACGAGCGCGCCGGCCGCGGCCTGGACGAGGGCGAGGCTCCAGCGCAGGTCGGGCGCGCCGGCCCGCGCCAGCGCGTGGTGGGCCGCGGCGCCGACCGCGTAGAGCCCCTCCGGCAGGTACCGGCCCGTGGCGCGCCCCTCGGGAGCGCCGCTCAGCGGATCGCGGGCCGCGACGTGCCCGGCCTCCGCCCACTGGCGCGCCAGCCGCTCGTGATAGCGCCCGTCGAACGCGAAGCTGAAACCCGGCTCGCGCAGGCACGGCGCGAGGCGCAGGGCGAAACCCGCGCCGATCGCGAGCGCCAGCGCGAGCGCCGTCGCGGCGTGCGGCAACCCGGCCCGTGACGCGCCCGGCGGAACGCCGCGCGCGGGCGCGGGGCTAGTCGGGGGCGCGGCCACGCGCGGCCAGCGCGGCGCCCGCGATCAGCAGCGCGCCGATCGCGAGGAATCCGAAGTAGTGGGTGTGGAAGCCGCGGGCGGCGAGGGCCCAGCCGCCGTAGGCGAGGAAGAACGCGCCCGCGATCGCGGTGGTGCGCGCGGCGCCGGGCTCGCGCCCGAGTCCCGGCAGGTTCGCGAGCGCGATCACGCCGAGCGCCGCGATCGCCGAGCTCCCGAGCAGCCACGCGGCGTGGAGTCCGGCCAGGGTTTCGGGCGCGGCTTCGCCCGGGATCCGGCCCAGCACGACGGGCCGCGCGAAGAAGCCGTGCATCCACGCGCTGCCGAGCGCGAGCAGAGCGCCCAGCGCGGTGACGCCGCGGGCGAGGTTTCGCATGGCGGGGTCGAGGGTACGGCTTCACCCCCGCCCTGTCACCGGCCGAATCAGAGGCCGGCGGTCGCCTCCGCCCAGCTGAGCGAGCGCCGGTAGGCGTCGTTCATGACCCGCGGGTCCACCGGCTGGGGCACGGGCGCGGCCTCGACCGCCTGCCAGTCGCCGCGCTCGAACGCGGTCACGATCTGGAGGACCGAGCCCACCGGGTGCTCGCCGCCGGTGAGGGCCGCGCGCACCGGGGCCGGCACCGAAAGGCCGCGAACCACCTCGGCCATCGGGCGTCCGACCAGCGCGTCCACCACCGAGAGCATCCCCGAGAGGAACAGGTCGAGGCGGTGGCCGGGCAGGCCGCTCGCCGGGCCCAGCTCCTCCGCGAAGCGCGCCCGGGACAGCGAGGTCACCAGCAGCTCGCGCGGCCGGTCGTTCCCGAGCTGCAGCAGCCCCATCATCATCGCCCACTTGCGGAGCGGCTCGAGGCCGATCAGCTGGAGCGCGTGACGCAGCGAGCTGATCTCGTGGCGCCAGCCGAACGCGGCCGAATTGAGGTAGCGCAGCAGCCGCGTGGTGAGGCCGACGTCGCTCTCGAACAGCTCCTCGAGGCGTTCGAAGGAAGCGTCCTCGCGGCCCACCTCCGAGAGGAACTGGAGCTGGACGAGCTTGGAGGGGGGCAGGTCGCGCGTCTCGATCATCTCGGGCCGGCAGTAGAAGTAGCCCTGGAAGAGATCGTATCCGGCGTCCATGGCCTCGCGGTGCTCCTCCTGCGTCTCCACCTTCTCGGCGAGCAGGAAGATGCCGCGGTCGCGGATGCGCCGGATCGCGTTCGGCTCGCTTCGCGCCGCCGACGCGCGAAAGTCCACCTTGACCATGTCCGCGACCGCGAGCAGCGGGGACGGCCTGGGCGTGATCGTGAAGTCGTCGAGCGCGAGGCGGTAGCCGAACGACTTGAGGCGCACGCAGGCGTCCATCACTTCGCGGTCCGGCTCCACCGTCTCGAGCAGTTCGATCATGGTGCGGCCGGGCGGGAGCAGCCGGTAGTACTCGGCGAGCAGCGCGCCGCGGGACAGGTTGACCCACGCCGCGCGTTCCCCGACCAGCTCGTCGAGGCCGAAGGCCGCCGCGCTGCGCTCGATGGTGAGGGCCGAGGCGAGATCCTGCCCGATGTTGGGGAAGCGGTTCTCGCGCCCCCCCCGGAACAGCAGCTCGTACCCCATGACCTTGGCGCCGCGATCGAAGATCGGCTGGCGGGCCACGTACAGCATCCGCTCGTCCACGTCGGTCTCCTGGAAGTCGTCCCCTCCCGCCGCGGGAGCGCGGGTGGCGGCCGTCGGGAGCGCACGCTCCGAGCCGGCCCCCGGGTGGTCCGCGGGATGCGGGGAAGTCTCTGCATGACGTCGTCGGAAGAATCGGTGCATGGCGGTACGGGTCCGGGCGAAATCGCCCACGTCGCGGCCTGGGACGGCGTAACCGGAGTGACTGCGCCGGACAGTCTCGGCGGGCGGGCGAAGGTCTTGAGCGCTCCGTGGCGTTGGCGCGTGGGCCCGGACCCCGGCACCCGGACTCGAGCCCGAAGGCTCAAGCCCGGGGGGGAGTCCCGCCGAAACCCTCGCTGGCCCTGGGCCCGGGGTTCTTCGCGGGCCCCGGCTTCCCGGCCCAACTGGAGGTGCCATGGCGGTCCGTCGAATCGTCGCGCTGCTGACGGGGGCGGTGCTGGTCGCCTCACCGTCGCACGCGGTGGAGTCCGAGGCGCTGCGGATCCGCGGCCTGCTCGACCTGGCCTTCACTCACGGGGAGGAGGCCGTCTCGCTCAACGCGCTCAACCAGGGCGACTCCAACTTCGATCCCTACCGTCTCCGGATCTTCCTCGAGCGGGCCTTCGACGGCGGCTTCGAGGCGCACGTGCAGGCCATCGTGATCGGGCAGAACTACGCGCTGCTCCAGTACGGCGCCTACGGACTCTGGACGCCGGTCGCGGGACGCGACCTCCACCTCCAGGGCGGCCTGATTCCCTGGCCCATCGGAACGTGGGCGGCGCGCGCCTATTCGACCGAGAACGTGCTGATCGGCAGCCCCATGCTCTACCAGCTGCACGGGACCCTGTCGTTCTCCGAGGCGCCCCCGAGCGTGGACGCGCTGCTGGCCGCGGCCGGAACCGGCGAGCGCGGCGTGGACTACGGTGGCGGCGCGGGGGCCCGCGGGGTTCCGGTCGTGTACGACCGCTGCTGGGACGCGGGCCTGGTGGCGATCGGGAGCGTGCGTCCCGTCGAGTTCTCGGTCGGTTTCGTCCAGGGCGCGCCCTCCTGGCCGCAGAACGCCCGGGACGCGAGCCCGGGCAAGTCGGCGCTGGGCCGCGTGGGCTTGGCCCCTCACCCCGCCGTGCGGCTCGGGATCTCCGGATCCCGGGGGCCGTGGATGCCGCGCGCGTTCGAGTCGTCGCTCCCGGCCGGGGTGCGGCTCGGGGACCTGCTCCAGCGCGTCGCCATCGGCGACCTCGAATTCCAGGCCGGACGTTTCGAAACCCGCGGCGAAGCCTACGTCTCCGAGTGGATGACGCCCCACATCCGCCGCCTCGTGGTGCGCGGCGCGTGGACCGAGGCGCGCGTCGGGATCGGCTCCGGGGCGTGGATCGCGGCCCGCGCCGAAGCGCGGCGGCACAGCCACGTCACCGGAAGCTCCGGCCGGCGCCTTCCCTGGGATCACGACCGGGATCGCTGGGAGGCGGGGCTCGGCTACCGCGCCTCTCGGCAGGCCACGGTCAAGGCGGTCTGGCAGCGGAACGTGGAGCGCATCCCCGGCTCGCCGGCTCGCGACGTGGACCTGGTCGCGGGATCGCTCTCGCTGGCGTTCTGACCGGCCGCGAGCGCGGCGCGGCCCCGATCAGCCGCCGAACCAGCGCGCCAGGCGCTCCGTCTCGAAGCGCCGCTTTTCCTCGGAGTGCGCGGCCGAGATGTCCCCGACCGTGACCCGCGGGTCGGGCGCGGCGAAGAAATCCCCCTGCACCAGCCCGGCGGCGCCCTTCCCGGTCTCGACGTAGCAGTAGCCGCGGCCGTCGAAGGGGGGCGGCGGCGGATCGCCCCGCAACTCCGCGGCGATCGCCGCCGCCACGCGCAGCCCCTCGAGTTCGGCGAACAGGCCGGCCTTCGGCAGGGGGAGCCCGTTGGCGAGCGTGATCTGGGTGGCGTCGCCGACCGCGTAGACGCGATCGAACCGGGTACGGAGCGTGCCCGCGTCCACCGCGATCCACGGCCCCTCGCCCTCGAGCCCGCTGCCGCGCACCACCGCGGGGGGCCGGTGCGGCGGCACGCCGATCAAGAGGTCGAAGGGCGCCTCGCCGTCTTCGAACACGACGCGCGACGCCTCGACCGCCCGCAGCTTGCGGCCGGTGCGCCACGCGATGCCCCGCGCCTCGAGCTGCGCCGCGATCCAGGCCGAACCCTCCTTCCCGCCGTTCGGCAGCAGCAGCGGCTGGATGGTCGCGACCTCGAGCGTGACGCGGTCCCGCACCCCGCGCTCGCGCAGCCGCTCGTCGAGCAGCATCGCGGTCTCGTAGGGCGCGGGCGGGCACTTGTAGGGAACCCCGGCGATCAGGACCAGCAGCCGGCCCGAGCCGAACCGCTCGAGCGCCGCGGCGAGCGCCGGCACCGCCTCGGGGTCGTAGAGATCGTGGGCGTGTTCGGCGAGCCCCGGCACGAGGTCGGGGCGCGGCTCGGCGCCGAGCGCCACCACCAGATGGTCCGCCTCGAGGGCGCCCGCGCCGGTCTCGACGCGGCGCGCCGCGGGATCGATCTTCGTCACCTCGCGGAGCACGAAGCGGAGCCCGAAGCGCTCGAGCGCGGAGCGTTCGCGGCGGCCGGGATCGAGCGGCGCGACGCCCGCGACCGCCCACGGCTTGCGGAGTCCCATCAGGAATCCGGGCCGCCGGTCCACGAGCATCACGTCGTGGGCGGCGCCGAGCAGGCGCTTCAGCTCGTGCGCGACCGTGAGCCCGCCGAAGCCGGCGCCGAGGATGAGCGTGCGTGGCATGGCCGGGAGTCTAGCGCGCGTCCCGGGACGCCGCGACGAGCGGCCCGCCACGGGCGGCGCCGGCCGCTCAACCCCTTGGGGGGAACGGGCCTCGAGGGCGCGGGGCTCCCGGCGCTCAAGCCGCCCTCAACCCCTTCCCGTCACGGTCGCCTCGTGGCATCGCAAAACGCGATGCGAACCCTGAGCCCGGGAGGCCCCATGAAACTCTGGCGCATGCTGTGGATCCTCACCCTGCTCGCCGCGTGCGGCGCGAGCGGCGCGCTCGCCGCGGGAGCGGGCCCGATCGTGGTGGACGGGCGAACGTTCGCGAGCTGGAGCGACTTCTTCACCTCCGACTACTTCCGCGACAACGGCAAGCGCTGCGGCACGCCGGCCCCCAGGTTCTCGGGCGGCCTCTCCCAGATGCTCGGCGGACCCGGCGACTGCTCGCTCGGGCTGACCAACCCGCTCCCCGAGTACGAGCCGGACGTGGAGTGCGAGATCACGGTCGTGATCCACCGCCTCGAGTCGGTGACCGGCGACGGCGTCTTCCCCGACTCGCTGGTGCGCACGCAGATCGACGTGCTCAACGAGGACTTCCTCGCGATCCCCGGCACCAACGGGTTCGCGGGCTACAATTCGCGCGTGCGCTTCCGGCTCGCCACCCGCGACCCGGCGGGGAACCCGAGCCCGGGCTGGACGCGGAACACGAACGAGTTCTGGTTCAACGACCTCCCCGATCCCCTGCTCGGGACGTACTACGACAACCTGGCGTGGGACCCGCATCGCTACCTCAACATCTACACGCTGAGTCCCGAGGCGCCGGGCGGCCTGATCCTCGGCTACGTGCCGTTCTTCCCGCAGGACGGCGGCGTCGGCACCAGCGAGGACGGCGTGCGATGCCTCTGGTCGTCGTTCGGGCGCAGGTCCCCCAATCCGCCCTACGACCTCGGGCGCACCGTGACCCACGAGGTCGGTCACTTCGTGGGCCTCTACCACACCTTCCAGGACGGATGCGGCACCGCGACCGCCCCGGGTTGCTACTCGACCGGCGACCGCGTGTGCGACACCTCGCCCGAGGCCGCCTCGCAGGGCGGCTGCCCGGTCGAGTCGAGCTGCAGCCCGGCCTACCAGGATCCGGTGCACAACTACATGGACTACACCAACGACGCGTGCATGAACCAGTTCACCCACGAGCAGGTGCGGCGTCTGATCTGCACGATCCGGCACTACCGCCCGCTGGTGTGCGTGCCCGACCAGGCCACCGCCACGCTGCTGCAGCGTTTCGCGGCGATCCCGCTCGGGCCCGGCCAGGTGGAGCTGGGCTGGTCGGCGCGGGTGGACTCCGACGTGGTGGGCTGGAACCTCTACCGAAGCCTCGCCGGGGCCACGGAGATGCGCGTGAACCGCGAGCCGATTCCGGCCGCGGGGAACGGGGAGTTCGCGTGGACCGACTCGCCTGGGCCGGTCGGCTCGGTGAGCTACCGCCTCGCGGGCGTGGGGCCGGACGGCTCGGAGCGTTCCTTCGGGTCGGCCTCGGCCGAACTCGGCGTTCCGGTCCGCGCCTTCACCGCCGCGCTGCTCGGGGCCAATCCCTCGCGCGGCGACGTGCGGGTCGCCTACTCGCTTCCCGAGCGGGCGCGGGTCCGCATCGAAGCCTTCAGCGTGACCGGCCGCCGCCTCGGCACGCTGGCCGAGGGCGAGCGCGGCCCCGGCAACCACCAGGAGAGCTTCTCGATCCGCGGCCAGCGGGGGCGCGGATTCGGTCCCGGCGTCTACCTGATCCGCGTCACCGCGGGCCGCGAGAGCCGGAGCCTGCGGGTGGTGACGCTGGACTGAGCCTGTCGCGCCGGGGCGCGGAGAGGGCGCGCCCCGGCGCGGCGGGTGCGGCTGGAGAAAGGCCGCGCGGGCGCCGATGACCGGGGCATGCCCGGAATTCCCGCCCGTCTCGCGGTCCCCGGCCTGCTGCTCGCGGTCCTCGCCTCGGGCTGCGGCGCGGCCACGGCGCGGCGCGCGGGTCCTCCGCCGGCCACCGCGGTTCCGGCGACACCCGCGGCCGAGGTCGGCATCGCCTCGTGGTACGGCCGCGAGCACCACGGCCGCCGCACCGCGAGCGGAGAGCGGTTCGACATGAGCGCCCTCACCGCCGCGCACCCGGCGATGCCCTTCGGGACGCGCGTGCGCGTGACCCACCTCGCCAGCGGCCGCAGCGTGATCGTGCGGATCAACGACCGTGGACCGTTTCGGGGCGGACGGATCCTCGACCTGTCGCGCGCCGCGGCGGAGCGCCTCGGCATGATCGCGACGGGCACGGCGCGGGTCCGGGTCGAGGTCGTCGGCACGATCGCGGGCGGGGACACGCGCTAGCCTCCGTTCGAGAACGGCGCGCGGCGTGGCCGCCCGCGATGGCCCCGTGCTAGATTCGCCCCCGAACTCGCGGAGCCCGCGCCGCCCACCGCCGGGTCCGCCGGAAGCCGGCGAACGACGGGGAACGAACCATGGCCCCTCCTGCAGCGACCGCCGACCGCCGTCCCGACTCCGACCGCGAGTTGCTGCGCGCGGTGCTCGACGAGTACCCGCGTTCCGTCCGCTGGTTCACCGAGCTGGCGACCGTCTACTGGGACCGCGTCTGGCGCCTCTGCCAGGCGGCGCTCCTCGACGAGCGGGCGGCCACCGAAGCGGCCCAGGAGACGTTCCTCCACGCGCACCGCCGGCTCGCGACGTTCGATTTCCGGCAGCCGTTCGACCGGTGGCTGTGCGCGATCGCCCGCGAGACCGCGGACGAGACCCGCGCCCGGCGACGTGAAGGTGCGACACGGGACTCGGGAGCAGGCGGTCCCGGACGGTTCTCGCGGTGGTTCGGGCGAGGCTCGCGAAAGCGCGCGGTGCCTCCGGCACGCGAGGTTTTCTCCAGGCTCCCGCCCACCGATCGCCGGCTGCTCGCCCTGTCCGGCTCGCGCGGCATCACCGAACCGGAGCTGGCCTGCGCGGCGGAGGTCCCGCCCGAGCGGCTCGCCCGGGACCTGGAGGCGGCGCGCGCCGAGTTCGCGAGGCTGCTCGGGACGGAAGCCGCGGCGGCGGTTCCCCCGCCTCGCGCCGGCGAGGACGGCGAGTCCGGTGAGGACGCCGTCGCGGCGGCCGTTCGCGAGGCCATCGGGCAGCCCGGACGCGCCGACCGGGTCGGCGCGCTCGACCGGCTCGCCCGGCAGGTGCTCGACGAGAGCCGCGCCTCGGCGACGTTTCGATCGCTCTCCCGGGCCGGGCTGTCGCTGTTGGACCTGCTGGCCTGGCGCACCACGCCGCGGCCGCCCGAGGCGAACGACGACCCGCGCGATCCGGGGCGCGGGCGCGGCGCGGGGCCGGGCGCGTGACGCTCGAAATCGTCGTCGTCCTCCTGATCGTCCTCGCGGCGCTCGTGGTGTTCGCGCTCGAGCTGTTGACCGTGGACTTCGTGGCCTTCTCGCTGCTCGGGCTCCTGCTCGCGCTGTCGGCCTCCGGGGTGCTCAGCCTCTCGCTCCACGACGCGCTCTCCGGCTTCAGCAATCCCGCCACCATCACCGTGCTCGCCATGTTCATCCTGAGCGGGGGCGTGAACCGGACCGGGGCGATCGCGATCCTCTCCCGCCGCGTGATCCGGCTCGCCGGGAACGGCGAACTCCGCCAGCTCGCGGTCATCATGCTGGTGGTCGGCCCGATCTCGATGTTCATCAACAACACCGCGGCCGTCGCGATCCTCATCCCGCTCGTGCTGCGGCTCGCGCGGGAGCGGAAGCGCTCGCCCTCGCGCCTGCTGATCCCACTCTCCTTCACGTCCCAGCTCGCGGGCGTGGTCACCCTGATCGGAACCTCGACCAACATCCTGGCCAGCTCGATTTCCGAGGACCTGGGAATCGGCGCCTTCGGGATGTTCGAGTTCGCCCGCATCGGCCTGCTGGTCTGCGCGACCGGCGTCGCCTACCTGCTGCTGTTCGGGCGCCACCTGCTGCCGCGGGGGAAGGTCGAGGCGGCCGAGGACCGGCTCCAGTCCGGCCCGTTTCTCTGCGAGCTGCGGGTGGACGGCGCGCCGCACGCCGGGCGGACCCTCGCGGCCACCCGGATTCGCGAGGATCTGGATCTCGACGTTCTGGAGATCGTGCGCGCCGGGCAGCGGCTCGAGCATCCGCTCGCGGACCGGCGCCTCGAGACCGGCGACGTCCTGCTGGTCCGCGCCGAGAGCCGGACGCTGGTGCGCGCGCGCGAGGCCGGCGGGCTCTCGCTCGCCCCCGGGACCGGCATGTCGGGCGCGAACGAGGACACGGCGGGGCAGGACCTGATGGAGGTCATCGTCTCACCCGGCTCCAGCCTGATCGGCCAGACGCTCTCGCAGGCGGGGTTCGACCGGCGCTACGGCCTCTCGGTGCTCGCGATCCGCCGCCGCGGCGCGTGGACGGTGCGGCCGGTGTGGGCCCCGATGCGCGAGCGGCTGCGCGACCGCCGTCTCGGTTTCGGCGACACGCTGCTGGTGCGCGGCGACGCGGCGGCGCTGGACCGCCTCAAGCTCGACCCCAACTTCATCGTGACCGAGGAACTGACCCCGGAGCGATTCCGCCTCCGCAAGATCCCGGTGGCGCTCGCCATCGTCGCGGGCGTCGTGGGCGTGGCCGCCCTCGGCATCCAGCCGATCCTCGTCACCGCCGTCGAGGGCTGCGTGCTGATGGTGCTCACCGGCTGCCTGACCCCCAAGGAGCTGCACGAGTCCATCCGCTGGGACGTGATCCTGCTGCTCGCGGGCGTCATCCCGCTCGGCATCGCGTTCGAGAAGAGCGGCGCCGCGGAGATGCTGGCCGGCTTCGCGGTGCGGGCGGCGGACCACGTGCCCTCGGTGCTGGTGCTGTGGATCTTCTACTTCTTCGCGATGGTGCTCACCGAACTGATCTCGAACAACGCCACGGTGGTGCTGATGGTGCCGATCGCGGCCGTCACCGGGCAGGCGCTCGGGATCGATCCCAAGGCCCTCATGTTCTGCGTCATGTTCGCGGCCTCGACCAGCTTCTCCACCCCGGTCGGCTACCAGACCAACACGATGGTGTACGGCCCCGGCGGCTACCGCTTCCTCGACTTCACCCGCATCGGGACACCGCTCAATCTGCTGTTGTGGCTGGTGACGCCGCTGTTCGTGGCGTGGGTGATGGGGATCCGCTAGGCGCGGGCGCCGGGGCCGGAAGCGCGGCGGCCACCGTCGCGAACGACGGTGGCCGCCGGGAGCAACACGTTCCGGCCTGACGCCGGTCCTTCCATATCAACGATACAGCGCCTTCACCCGTCCCCAGCTCGACCGCGTCGCCGGGGTCGCCGTGTCGCCGAACTTCTGCACGCGGTTGTTGAGCCAGTCGGCCACGTACACGTTGCCGGCATGGTCGGCCGCGACCCCGGTGGGGCGGTTGAACTGGCCGGGGCCCGAGCCGGACGAGCCCCAGGCGTCCACGAAATTGCCGCTGTCGTCGAAGACCTGGACCCGGCTGTTCTGCGCGTCCACCACGTGGACCAGGCCGCCCGGATCGAGGGCCAGTCCGTACGGCTCCCAAAACTGGCCCACGCCGGGGCCGAACGTGCCCCAAGCGCCCGTGAAGACGCCGCCGGTCGTGAACTTCTGGATCCGCGCGTTGTCGCGGTCCACCACGAACACGGAGCCGGTCGAGCTCGCGCCGATCCCCGCCGGGTGCCCGAATTGCCCGGGCGCGGAACCGGCCGAGCCCCACATTTGGACGAGGACGCCGCCGCTCGTGAACTTCTGCACGCGCGCGTTGCCGTAGTCGGTGACGTACACGAAGCCCGATCCATCGAGGGCGATGCCGAAGGGCGTGAAGAACTGCCCCGGACCGCTGCCGGTCGAGCCGAACTGGTTGATCACCGCCCCCGCGGGCGAGTACACGACGATGCGATTGTTGCCCGAACTCGTCACGTAGGCGTTCCCGAGATTGTCGAACGCGATGCTGTAGGGGTACTGGATCGTCGGGTACGAGCCGTACTGGCGCACGAACACGCCCGCGGACGTGAACACCTGGATGCGGTGGTTGCTGCGATCGGCGACGTGGACTTCACCGCCCGGTCCCATCGCGATCCCGAAGGCCTCGTTGAAGGAGCCGGTCGCGGAACCGTACTGGCCCCACTGGAGGACGAAGGGATGGGCGAAGGCGGCGGGGGCGACGAGCAGGACGGCGACGGAGGTGCAGAGCAGGGAGCGGCGGAGCATGGATCCTCGGAAGGCGCGGCCGGCGGGGTCCCGTGGGAACCGCCCGCGGCATCGCGCGAGCATGAGCAACCCGGACATCGTGAGCACGCCGCGCCGCGCGAGGGCGGATCGGCGGCGAAAATCCTATCGGAACGTTCGTCGCAACGACAAGGGTTGGAAGGAGTTGCGAAGGCGTCGGCCGCCGTTCCGGGGCGGGATGAAGCGGGCGCGGCGCGGCAGGAACGTAAGCACGACCGACATCCCGGAGCGCGTGGGCTCCTGCGTGTGCGCCTCACCTGAAGTCGCGAGGAATCGCGCCGGCCCCCCGACGGCGCCCGCGTCGCCCCCGACCGGACCCTCCGGGTGTCCCGGTACTCCGGCAGCCTCGTGCGCGGGTTCTCCGCCGGCGGCGCGTCGCGGATCGGGAGTGACCGGCCCCGGGTGCGAGGCTCGCGCGCGGATCGCGCTCCCTCCGCCGCCGCGGCTCGCGACGCCGCGATTCGTGGCGGAGGGCACGCGCGATCTCGCGAAGCCCTGCCGACCCCTTCAGCGAATCAGCGTGACCCGCCGCGAAAGCGTCCTCCCGAGCGCCTGCATCCTCACCAGGTAGAAGCCGGCCGGCAGCGCCCGCCCGCTCTCGTCGCGGGCGTCCCACTCCAGCGCGTGGTTCCCGGCGGGGTAGAAGCGGCGGGCGAGCGCCTGGACGAGGCGGCCCCCCGCGTCGAAGACCTCGATCCGCACCACGTCGCCGACGGGCAGGCCGAACCTCACCAGCGAGCGGCCGCGCGCGGGGCTCGGGGCGAGCGGGGCCAATTCGAGGCGCGCGGCCCCGGGGGAAACGGGCACGTCCACGGTGACGCACCCCGGATCGCACGCGACGCCGCCGTGGGTCGCCGGCGCCGCGGCCCCGGGCGTGGAGTTCTTGCCCTCGGACGTCCCGCCGTCGGGATCGCCGGCGACGAGCCCGCTCGCCTCGCCCGTGGTCACACGGACATCGTCGAGCGTTCCGTTTCCGCCGGCCGCCCCGTCGTTGCCGTCATCCTCCGACGCCGGAGCGCCCGGCGCGGACACGCCACCCGCGCCCCCGAGTCCCGCGGCGCCACCCGCGTAGGAGACGTTCACCGCACTCAAGGTGGTGCTGGGGGTTCGAAGGATCCCGACGCTGCGCCCACCCGTGCCACCGGCGCCACCCCCGCCATGGCCGCCGTGCGCGCCGTTTCCACCCGTTCCGGGAGCCGCGCTTCCGGGATGAGCGCCTCCCAGGCCGCCCGCCCCGCCGGGCTGGCCGCGGCCCCCGGCGCCGCCGGCGCCGCCGTTCCCCGCGGTCCCCCGCTGGATGTCGCAGTCGGTCAGGGTCACCTGCGCCCCCGCCACCGCCACCACGCCGAAGCTGCCCCCGCCCCCTCCACCGCCCCCGCCACCGCCGCGCGCCGCGCAGCCGCCGGCGCCGCCGCCGCCGCCACCGGCCCCGTAGGCGTCCGTTCCGATGTCGCAGCCGCCACCCCCTCCACCGCCACCTCCGCCGCCGCCGTTCTCGCCGGTGCCGCCGGCTCCGCCGCCGGTCGCGTACCAGAAGCCCGAGGCGAGCACGCCGCCGGAGGACGCCGTTCCGGCCACGCCGTTCGCCACGTGGCCCGCCTGGCCGCTGCCGGTCGGGCCGCACGCCATCTGGCCGCTGCCCCCCGCACCGCCCAATCCCGCCGCGCCGTTGACGTACGCGGCGGAGAACCCGCTCACTCCGGGCCGGGCGTCATAGTTCGGGCTGAAGATGTTGCAGTCGGTGTCCATCGTGCCGCCGTTGCCGCCGGCCCCGGAATTCATGCTCCTCGAGCTCGGGGACTGCGAGCAGGTGTTGGTGGCCACGGCGCCGCCGAGCCCGCGCGAGGTGTTGTTGCAGGCGGTGCTGAATTCGTCGCCGTTGCCGCCGTTGCCGCCGCCGGCGGCCGGAGAGAGCACCACCGCGTCGAGTCCCGCCGACCCCGCCTGCCCGGCGGCGCCGCTGCCGGCCACCAGCCGGACGCGTTCGAGCTCGAGCGCCGACGCGTCGACGTGAACCACGTACGAGCTTCGGCCCGCGCCCGACCCGTTGACCCCGGAGGCATTGGGTCCCTGCAGCACCAGTTCGACGAGGCGCACCGGACCGGTGAAGTGGTGGGCTCTCACCGTGAGGAACTCCCCGGAGCCCCCGGGGCCCGCGTCCGCGCCGCCGACGATCTTCACTTCGTGGGCGGGATTCTGGTGAGACCCGGGGATCCAGTTCGCGTCGAATCCGCCGACGATGTCGACGCCCCGCACGGTCACCACGACCTCGGAATAGGTTCCGGCCTGGACGAACACGCAGGAGGCGTTGTCCGCGACCGCCCGGCCGATCCCGTAGCCGATGGTCCGGCAGGGGCTGGAAACGTCGGTCCCGCAGCCGCCGGCATCGGTTCCGCCGGTCGAGACGAGGATCGCGCAGGGAGTCCCGGCCACGCTCGCGGGAGCGGGTGCCGCGGCGAGCGCGGCCGGGACGAGGGCGGCGAGCAGCGCCAGGGCGTGGGCGAGCAGGCGAGGCGGGAAGGGGATTCGCATGGCGCCTCCGGGGTCCGGTCGGGCGTGCCGCACCGCACGTACGGAGGCGGAACTCCCGGCGGGAAGAGGCTGCGAGTTTAGTGGCCTGCCGGGGCTCCTCCAACCAAAATCGAAGGGAGGGCGGCGGCGCCACCCTCCCTTCCGTTCACCGGGATCGCCGGGGTTTCGCTACTTCTTCGCCGACGCCCCCGCCCCCTTCATGATCCGGTCCACCTCGCCCTTGAAGGCCGCGAAGTCCTGCGGGGAGCCGTTCAGGTACGTGCTCCAGTGGCGGGCGAGCGCCGAGACCGCCACCGCCTCCGACACTTCCTGGTCGGTCGCGCCGTTGGCCTTCGCGAACTCGGTGTGCGCCTCGATGCAGTAGGTGCACGGAATCTGCGCCGCGACCGCGAGGCCGATCAGCTCCTTGTACTTGTTGGGCACCGCGGTGGCGGGGTTCATCTGCAGGTCGCGGAACTCGCGCCAGGCGCCGGCGATCGAGCCTTCCGGATACGCCTTCAGGAATCCGGGGACGCGGCCGAGCAGCACCTGCATGTTCCGGTAGGCGGACGCCGCGTCCGTCACCGGCTCCTGCATGGGCGCGGGCTTCCCGGCGGAAGCCGCCGCGTGCTCGAGGATGCCCTTCACGTCCGCCGCGAACGCCGCGCGATCGATCTGGCGCCCGTTGAGCACCGTGCTCCACTGACGCGTGATCGCCGCCATCCCGATCGCCTCGCGCAGCTCGTCCTCGCTCGCGCCTTCGGCACGGGCTCCCTGCGTGTCGAAGTACACGCAGTAGCCGCACGGAACCTGCGACGAGACGGCGAGCCCGATCAGCGACTTGTACTTGCCGGGGATCGCCGTGTTCGGGTTGAGCTCGAGGTCGCGCAGCGCCGCCCACGCGCCCGGCAGGGCCTCGTCGGGAAGGGACTTGAGGAACGTGGGCACGAACCCGAACGTCCGCTCGACCTCGGCCAGGGTGGCCTTGGCCTCGGGGCTCATCATCATCATCTCCGCGGCCACGGGACGGGACTGCAGCGTGGCGGCGAGCAGGACGGCGAACACGACGGGGGGAAGGATGCGGCGAAGCGGCACGGCGGCCTCCTCTGGAGGAAAGTGGAAGGTCGGCGCCCGGCGAGCCCGGGGCCGCTCTTTTCAACGGAATCGGCCGCCGCGTGTGACGGCGTTCCCGGGCGCCGCCGGGGCCCGGCCGGATTTCGCCCCCGGCCCCGCGGCCCGGATGACGGTTTTGGGCGCGCCCCTGCGCATGGGCACGTGCGGGGCGAGGCAGGCGGGCGGTTGGCCCGGGCCCGGACGCTCCGAACGGCCTTCGCAAGGAGTCTCCGATGAAGACGCTGACCCGCCTCACCTTCGCCCTGGCGCTCCTCGGCGCCCTCGCCGGCTGCGGCAAGAGCAGCCGGGTCACCGCCCCCGGCGCCACGTCCCAGGACCCCGCCCCCTCGACCGGCTCCGATCCCCGGACCCGCGAGGAGGCCCGGCCGATCGCCCAGCAGTCGGCGCAGGCGGCCACCAGCTACATCCAGCAGGTTCGGTCGCTGGTCGGCGTCGCGGTGTCGCCCAACGCCAAGCCCGCGGCGGTGCAGCCGCACAAGGGTCCCGCGGACGCCTCGGACAGCCTCAGCTGGACCTACGCCATCCAGGGCTACGACGCCGCCGGCGCGCCGATCGACTACGTCACCCAGGGCGCCCTCCTCGCGAGCCTCGGGATGGACTGGAGGATGGTCTACCGCTCGACGAGCGACTCCCTGTCGAGCGAGTTCGACTGGCGCTCGCACAGCCGGGTGGATGGATTCCTTCCCGCCGCCACCCGCTTCGTCGCGAACGCGACCGACACGATGAGCAGCGCCTGGCGGCAGCAGACGGCCACCTACCGCCTGGTCGGCCTCTACGACGGCTGGTGGAAGGTCACGAACCTGGCCTGGGAGAAGGGCGGCGTGCCCGCGTACCCGGTCTCGGGCTCGATCACCATGCACTGGCGCTACGTGTACGAGTACACGTCCTCCGGGCAGCGCACCGCCGGCGACCTCCGCGCCGACGGCACCATCACGTTCAACGGCACGCGCTACGCGAGCGTGGTGGTGGCGGGCTTCGCCTTCACGGTGGACCTGGAGACGGGCGCGGTCTCCTGAGCGGCGGGCGGGATCGGGAGCGGGGACACCGGAACCGCGACGGGCGTGGAGCCTGGTGGCCCCGCGCCCGTTGCCCTCGTGCGATCGTTCCGATCGGCCGCACTCCGCGGGTCCGGGAGCGCGATCAACGATACGTCGTCTTGATCCGCCCCCACGTCCGGGTCAATGCGGGCACGGCGAAGTCCGCATCCACGATGAGGGTGGCCTCGTCGAGCACCGTGATCGGAAATTCCGTGAGCTCCGTGCAGCCGAAATAATTCATGTCGTCGAGAATGATGCTCAACTCGCCCTGGCCGTCCGCGAGAAATGCCCACGTCGGCGGAGGGGACGGTGGAAAGGAAACCCCGGTGAAGGCGAGCGTGCAGCCGAAGGCGCCGCCGGAAGGAACCGCCGGGCAGTAGTCGGTGACCCAACCGCCGGGCCCGGATTCGACCATCTCCAGGAACAACCGGCTGTTCCAATCGCGCTCCGCGGGGACGGGGTGGCTGTCGCAGAGCAGTCGGCCCGTTCGCCCCGAACCGCGCATCCGGATCGAGACCGCGTGGACGACCAGCGGCGATTGCGGGAGCGAGAACGCCACCGTGCGAACGTAGGTTGCGGGCGGAGGACCGTACGCGCCGAGGAGCCCCGGAAGCGGAACCTCGACGACCACCGCACCCGCCGAGGTGGCGCCGCACGCGAGTGCGAGGAGCGCGAAGACGAGTGGACGAATCATGGGCGGAACTCCACGGAGGGAGGCCGGCGCTTGCGAGTGCGGCGGATGAGGCTGCGACTCCTCGAACGCGATGTCGGGCCGCCTGCACCGGGCACTCGACGCGGCAACGGCGGGAAGGACGCGATCAACCGCCTGTGAGGCTACTTCCACGCGGTTGGTCGCTCAAGGGATCATTGCACGAGTGCGGCCGTCGTTCGCACTCCGCGGACTTGGTCCTTTCGCGACGTCCCCACGCTCCCCGTCACGCGATCCGCCAGCACCCCGAAGTGACCCTCGGTGCCCGGCACCTCGACGTACTCGACATGGGGAATTGGGAAGGCCGGCACCCGGCGAGCCCGCCGGTCGGAGCGCGAACATTTCCGTTGCCGGGGACCATCGGGCTCGCTCATTACCTGGGGTGACGGCGCGCGAGGCGGCAGCCCACGCCCGCCGCCGTTTCGCGGGAACGCGCCGCTTGTCGCCGGCCGGCCCTTTTCGCAGTATCCGGGCATGGACTCGAGGGCGATCACCGACGCGCTGAACGGCCTGGCCGAGGGCGACCCGAAGGCGCTCGACAGGATCCTGCCGGCCGTCTACCGGGAATTGCGGCAGCTGGCCGCGGCCTACCTCCAGGCGGAGCGCAAGGGGCACACGCTCCAGCCCACCGCGCTCGCCCACGAGGCCTATCTCCGGCTCGCGGGCGGAACCGCCCCGGCGTGGAAGGGCCGCGCGCATTTCCTCGGGATCGCGGCGCGCGTGATGCGCGAGATCCTGGTGGACCATGCCCGCCGCCGAAAGGCGTTGAAGCGGGGCGGAGGGCGGGCGCTCACGGTGATGAGCGAATCGCTCAGGCTTGCCGACGACCGACCGGTGGCGTTCGACGACCTCGACCGGGCGCTCCAGGACCTGGCGAAACTGAGCGGTCGCCAGGCCCGCGTGGTGGAGCTTCGTTTCTTCGGGGGACTGACGGTCGAGGAGACCGCCGAGGTTCTGGGGGTCTCCCCGGTGACGGTCAAGCGGGACTGGGCGCTGGCGCGGGCCTGGCTCTATCGCGAGCTGTCCGGGTCGGAGGCCGGCGAATCCTGAGGGTCGCGAGTCGGCGCGGGAGAGCGCGACGCCGGCCGCGACGCCCCGAGCCGCGGCGAGACCCGGGAGGGAACCCGGCCATCGCGCCCCCGGGGACCTCAGCGCATCCGCACGACCGCGCGGGTCAGCCGGGCGCCCTCGGCCTCGGCGTGCACGAAGTAGAGCCCCGCGGGTGCCGCTTCGCCCGCATCGTCCCGCCCGTCCCAGACCAGCGCGTGGTCGCCGGCGCCCTGCCGGCCGGCGAGCAGCGTGCGGCGCGCGCGGCCCGTGACGTCGTACACCGTGACCCGCACGTCGCCGTCGCGGGGAAGCGCGAGCGAAAGCCGCGTTTCGCGCGAGGAGGGATTCGGACCGCGCAGCGCCAGCTGGGCACCGCGCGGCGGCCCGGCGCCCTCCACGGCGACCAGGTGGGGATAGGTGTTGTTCACCACTCCCCAGCTCGCCGAGTTGAGCGTGTAGCCGGGCGGCAGCGTCATGACCGGCCCGCCGCCGGCCTCGAGCTGGACACCGAGGCCGCTATGACGGCCGAGCGCGCCTCCGGCGTCGGCCGAGACCATCCCCGGGCTGTTGAACACGTTGCCGTACGCGTTGGGGATCGCCTCCGTGTAGATCTGGATCGTGAACGGCGTGTTCACGGGATAGTTCCCGGAGAGGGAAACGATCATGTCCACGTTCGGCGACGAGACCCCCGCGAAGGGCCCGGTGCCGCTCAGGCTGCCGTTGCCGTAGGAAATCGTTCCCATGGCCCCGGAATACAACGTGCTCGCGTTGAGATGGAACGCGGCGCTGTGGCCGTTGTTGTTCGAGAAGCCGCCCGACTTCTCCAGCCGAACCCGCACGCGCAGTCGCAGGGTGCCCGGGACGGGGGGACCCGCGGGGCCGCTGATGATGAAGTCGTCGGTCTGGATGGTCGCCCGCGTCTTTCCCCAGAATGCCCCCGAGAATCCACCGCTCCAGGTGCAGTTCACGCGCGCGAACGGGCTCACGTAGCCGGGGCCCGCGTGCGCCCCGCCGGTGAGGGTCCCGGAACCGTTGCTGGGCGCGAGGGCGAACGAAGTGTCGCGGCTGAAGCCGGTCGTCGAGTAGACCTCGGCCTGGAACGCGCCGCCGTTGTTGTAGGCGATCATGTACCGGGGCCCCGCCTCCGAGGGCGAAGCGGCCCACAGCGTTGCGAGGGCGAGGAGTCGGAGCAGCGGGCGGTTCATGGCGGGATCCTCGGGTCGGTGGCCGGTCTCGAGCGGCATGCCGCTCACACCCGATATGCGCAGGATCCCGCCCGATCGGCTCATGGCGGCCGGGGAAAGATTCCGTCAGGCCGGCGCGATGGCGCCGCTTCCCCGGCGGCCCCTCCCGGCGGGACCGCTATCGGACCTCCGCCAGGAGCCTCGACACGACTTCCGCGGCCCCGGCCTCGGCGGCGGCGAGCGTCCCGGCGGCCGACAGCGACCGGTACAGGTCGAGGCTCCTCGAATACCAGCCCGCCGCCTGCGAGCGCCATCGTGACCGCTCCTCCGCCGTCCGGGCGCGCTCCGCCAGCATCCGGCAGGAGTCCCCGGCCTCGCGGCTCGACCTCGCCATTCCGACCCGGAGCCCGACATTGCCGCTGTCCCGGGCCGCCAGGCTCGAAAAGCGCCGAAACGCGTCCTCGAAGCGCTCCGCCGCCTCGCGATGGCGACGCCCCTTCGTGAGGACGATTCCGACCTCGAACCGGCCCCGGGCGAGATCCGCCTGCTGCAGCATGTCGCTCGGGTCGGCCGCCGCCAGCGCCTCGGCGATGCGCGTGGCCTCCGCGTAGAGGGCCAGCGCCGAGTCGATCTCTCCCGCCTCCGCGAGGAAGAGCGCGCGCATGCCGTAGACGACGCCGAGGTCGCGCGCGGCGTCGGTGTTGCTGGGAAGCGCCCGCCGGCACTCGAGCGCCAGCTCCTGCGAGCGCCGGTAGTCCCGGGCCGCACCGGCGCGGTCGCCTACCATCGCCCTCAGCTGCGCGGACTTGGCATGGCCCACCATGAGCGAACGCCGGCGATTCGGATCCTGCGGGTTCTTCCGCCAGTGTTCGGTGGCGACCCGCTTGCCCTCCAGCGATTCCTTCAGCGCGCCGAGGGTGTCCCCGGCCGCCAGTCGCAGGTCGCTGATCCGATCGCAGGCCACGCCCAGATCGCCCGGCAGCACCTCGCTCTCCGGGTACCGGGCCAGTTCGGCCAGGATGCGGCGGCGCGCGTCTTCATTGAGCTTCGTCGCCTCGTCCTTGCGACCCATCTGCCCCAACAGGTCGCCGAGCCGCTGCATGGTCAGCACCAGGTCCCGGCTGAACTCCAGGGACTCGGGCGCCGCGCGCGACGCCTCCTGGAGGATGTCCAGCGACCGCCGGTAGCTGCGGAGCGCGTCCGCGGAACGGCCGAGGTTCGGGAACTCGGGCCTTCCCTGCACGTCGCCGATCTTGCCGTAGGCCACCCCCATTTCGTGGAGGAGCGACGGGTCGTCACCGGCCTCGAGCTTCAGCTGGTCGAGGTAGCGGAGCGCGTGGAGCACGATGGCTTCGCGCGCCCGCGTCGCGCCCGGAAGCTGGGCGATCGAGTCGTGGATGTCCCAGACCACGGCGTGCGCCAGCGCGCGAACGTCCTCGAACCGGCGCCGGGCCCGGTCGCGCTCGAGCCCGGCCACGTGGGCCTGCCACGCGGTTCCCGCCAGGCCGACGAGGAGCGAGGCGAGGACCACGGCGCCGGTCGTGACCGCGACGCGATGGCGCCGCACGAGCCGCGACACGAGGTAGGCGGTGCCGCCTCCCCGGGTCAGCACCGGAAGGTCTTCGAGGTGGCGGCGAAGATCGTGGGCCAGCTGGTCCACGGACCCGTAGCGCCGCGAGGGATCCTTCTCGAGAGCCTTGAGCGTGACGTAGTCGAGGTCCCCCGCGAGCCGGCGCCGCAGGCGCGCGGGTGTGGTGCCCCGGCGCGAGGCCGCCTCGTCCGATGGGGCGCGGGAAACCTCGGCGCTCGGCGCCGGAGGCTCCTCCTGGGTGACGACGCGCAGGATTTCCTCGGCCGTGCGCGTCTTGAACCGCAGCGGTCGCGTGCCGGTCAGCAGTTCGTAGAGCACGACCCCCAGTGAATAGACGTCGCTCGCGACCGTGACGGGAGCCCCTCCCACCTGCTCGGGGCTGGCGTAGTCGGGCGTGAGCATGCGCTGCAGCGGCGCCGTGATGGTGGCCGCCTCCTCGCCGGGTTCCTGCGAGAGGATCCGGGCGATGCCGAAGTCGAGGAGCTTGGGCGCGCCATCCGCCGTCACCAGGATGTTGTCGGACTTGAGATCGCGATGGACGACCAGCCGCTGGTGCGCGAACGCCACGGCGTCGCACACGAGCAGGAACAGCCGGAGGCGCTCCTCGATCCCCATGCCCCGCCGGTCGCAGTACTGGAGCAGCGGCAGCCCGGTCACGTGCTCCATGACGAGGTACGGGCTTCCGTCCGGAGCCGTCCCGCCGTCCACGAGGCGGGCCACGTGGGGGTGGTCGAGCATCGCGAGGATCTGGCGCTCGGACCGGAACCGCTTCAGGATCCCTTCCGAGCGCATCCCCGGCTCGATGACCTTGATCGCGACTTCCTTCGTGAAGTGCTCGTCGTCGCGGACCGCCCGGTACACGACGCCCATGCCGCCGCGGCCGATTTCCTCGACGACGCGATAGGGGCCGAGCCGGTCGCCCGCGCCCAGGGACGGCGGGAGAGCCGGGACGACCGGCGTATCGAGGAAGTCGCCGGCCCGATCGTGCGACGCGAGGAGCGAACGCACCTGCTCGGCGAGCGCCGGGTCGTGTGCGGCGACCCGGCCGAGCAACTCGTCCCGCGCCTCGGGGCCGAGCGCCAGGGCCTCGCCGAAGACGGCCTCGACCCGCGCCCAGGTCTTCGAATCGCGGCGCGGCCCGCCCGTTCCCGATCGATCGCCGCCCGGCTCGCCTGCCGACGACTCGCTCATGGGCTCCTCGGAATCCACTCCCCACGCCCGCGGCCACAACGCCGCGAAGGCCGGCCGTCCTCGGAGAGCGGGGCGGCTCCGGTCCGACGGGGGAGCGGCCCGAGCCTAGCACTCGGCCGGGCGGCCGCGAGCTTCGATGTTTACTCGTCGGACGTGCGTCCGGCGAGCCCGCCCGTCGGAGCGTGAACATTTCCGTTGCCGGGAACGCCCAGGCTCGCTCATGATTCTGGGGTGCTGGCGCGCGAGGCGTTTCGCGCCCGCGAAGCTCATCAGGAGGCCGCATGGGCCGCAGACGCATTCTCTCGCTCGCGCTCGCCGCGCTGGTCCCCGCCGCCGTCGGCGGGGCCGCTCCGGTTCGCAATCCCGCCAACGGGAACTACTACGAGTTGGTGACCCAGCAGACCACGTGGGCGGCCGCCCAGGCGGCCGCGGGCGCGCTCACCTTCCGGGGAGTGCCCGGTCACCTGGCGACCATCACGTCGGCCGTCGAGAACGACTTCATCCGCGACACCTTCACCACCGGACAGGCCCAGTACTTCGCATGGTTCGCGGGCCATGAACCGGCGGACGACGGCGTGTGGTTGTGGGGCGCCGGTCCGGAGTTCGGCTTGCAGTTCTCGAACGGCGCCTCGGCGACGGCCCCGCACTTCTTCGTGGCCTGGGGCGGAGTCGAACCGAACGACTTCGCCGTCGGGGAGGACTTCGCCGCGACCAACCTGGGCTCCTCGTTCGCCGGGGTCGCTCCGGGCCGGTGGATCGACTCCCCGAACCCGAACCCCTCCGACCCCATCAAGGGCTACGTGGTCGAATACGAGACCCCGCTCGAGGTCCCGGGAACCGGCCCGTGGGCCATCGCGGCCCTCGCCCTCGCGCTCGGCGGCTTCGCGGCTCACCGGATGCGGCGGAGGGTCCGCGAAGCCTGAGTCCATTGCCGGGAGGAACGGCCGGAGGGACATGGGGTCGTGCCCCGCGTCCCTCCGGGTTCGCTTCGGCCGAGTCGGCCTGCGGCCCCTACGCCCCCACCGCCCCCGTCACGCTGTCCGCCAGCACGCTCGCCTTGTTGTTGCTCACCTCGAAGAACCCCCCGCTCACCGCGAGCCTCGAGGTCTTCCCGTCGGACGTGCGCACGGTGAGGTCGCCGGCGGCGAGCGCCGTGACCAGCCCCGCGTGGTGGGCCAGCACCCCGAGGTAGCCCTCGGTGCCCGGCACCTCGACGTACTCGACGCTCCCTTCGAACACGCTCTTCTCGGGGGTCAGCACCGACAGCCGGAACAGGGTCGCCATGGGATTACGCGTTCACCGCGGCGAGCTTCTCGCCCTCGGCGAGCACCTCGTCGATACCGCCGCGCATGTAGAACGCCTGCTCGGCCACCTCGTCCAGCTCGCCGTTCACGATCATCTTGAAGCCCTTGATCGTGTCCTCGAGCTTCACGTACTTGCCCGGGGTGCCGGTGAACGCCTCGGCCACGAAGAACGGCTGCGAGAGGAACCGCTGGATCTTGCGGGCGCGCGACACCGTGATCTTGTCCTCTTCCGACAGCTCGTCCATGCCGAGGATCGCGATGATGTCCTGCAGGTCCTTGTAGCGCTGCAGGATCTTCTGCACGCTGCGCGCCACGTTGTAGTGCTCCTCGCCCACGATCACCGGGTCGAGGATGCGGCTGGTCGAGGCCAGCGGATCCACCGCCGGGTAGATGCCGAGCTCGGCGATCGAGCGCTCGAGCACCGTGGTGGCGTCGAGGTGCGAGAACGCCGTGGCGGGCGCCGGGTCCGAGAGGTCGTCGGCCGGCACGTAGATGGCCTGCACCGACGTGATCGAGCCCTTCTTGGTGGTGGTGATGCGCTCCTGCAGCGCGCCCATCTCGGTGGCGAG
>CAZIVR010000029.1:0-34967 GCA_964542745.1 uncultured bacterium | reverse complement strand
ACCGCTTGTGCGGGCCCCCGTCAATTCCTTTGAGTTTCAACCTTGCGGCCGTACTCCCCAGGCGGATCACTTAATGCGTTAGCTGCGGCACTGGAGGGGTCAATGCCTCCAACACCTAGTGATCACCGTTTACGGCTAGGACTACCGGGGTATCTAATCCCGTTTGCTCCCCTAGCTTTCGCGCCTCAGCGTCAGTATCGGGCCAGATGGGCGCCTTCGCCACCGGTGTTCCTCCTGATATCTACGCATTTCACCGCTACACCAGGAATTCCCTCATCCTCTCCCATACTCAAGCCAGGCAGTTTGGGATGCAGTACTCCGGGTGAGCCGGAGCATTTCACATTCCACTTACCTGACCGCCTACACGCCCTTTACGCCCAGTGATTCCGAACAACGCTTGCTCCCCCCGTGTTACCGCGGCTGCTGGCACGGAGTTAGCCGGAGCTTATTCGTCCGGTACCGTCAAACGACCAGATTGTTCACCTGATCGCATTTCTTCCCGAACAAAAGGGGTTTACAACCCAAGGGCCTTCATCCCCCACGCGGCGTCGCTCGGTCAGGGTTTCCCCCATTGCCGAAGCCTCTCGACTGCTGCCTCCCGTAGGAGTCTGGGCCGTATCTCAGTCCCAGTGTGGCTGACCATCCTCTCAGACCAGCTACCCATCGTCGCCTTGGTGGTCTTTTACACCGCCAACTAGCTAATGGGACGCGAAGCCATCTTCAACCGGTAGCTTATAAATAGAGGCCACCTTTGACCTCAGAGCCATGCGACTCCGTGGTCTCATGCGGTATTAGCACCCCGTTGGGAGTGTTATCCCCCTGTTGAAGGCAGGTTCTTCACGCGTTACTCACCCGTTCGCCACTCTACTCGAGGGGTTGCCCCCTCTTTCGCGTTCGACTTGCATGCCTAATCCACGCCGCCAGCGTTCGTTCTGAGCCAGGATCAAACTCTCCGTGGTAGAAAAAAACGGAGATCACGCGAGCAGGCCGAAGCCCACCCGCATGGATCAATTGCAAGGAATTGAAACCGGGCCGAGCTCCAACTTCGGAGCGCCGGCACGGGCCTCGCGCGGGCATTCAGAAAAACGTGCGCTATTCGATTTTCAAAGAACGATGAGTGTCTCGCTCTCTCCGGGCGGAAAAAGCGGACGGGGAACTTAGCCTCTGACTTCGGTCGGTGTCAAACGACTTCTTTGGAGAGGGCTCTATTCCCTGCAGCGCGCGCAATATAGGTGGGAGCCCCCCGCCTGTCAACCCGACCGGGGTATTGGCGTTAAGCTATTGAAATGACTGCAGTTACGTCACCGTCGCTCGAACGACAGAATCCTCGCGGACTGTCCACGGCGAGGCCGGTGGTGCGCGGGCGGGAGATCCTCGACACGCATTCGAGCGGAAACCCTCTCGATTCCGGCCCGAGGGCGTCGCTTCGGGTGGCCGCGGAGAAGCGCCGCGCGCGACGCGGCCCGCATCGACGGGAGCGCGCCATTCACCCTCATGCCCATCGCGACCGCGAAATTCGCGGCCCTACTGCATCCTGTCGCGCGGCTCGCGACTCATGCCGCGGAGCCCGCGTGCCGATCTTGACCGCGTCTCGGAACGCCGCCTAGACTTCGCCGCCTTGAGGAACCCGCTCTGAAAAACTCGCCCTTCGAGCACCCCGCGGTCCGCGCGGCGTCGCGCTTCCCCTGGAAGCTCTTCCTCACCCTCGTCTGCATCGCGCTGTTCGGCACGGCCGGCGTGGTTTTCGGCGTGGTCCAATGGCTGGGCAAGGACCTGCCTTCGCCGGAGCAGCTGACCTCCATCCAGACGCCCGTCAAGACGATGGTCTACGACGCGCGCGGCCGCGTGCTGCACGAGTTCTACAAGGAAAACCGTTCGGTCATTCCCCTCAAGCAGGTTCCCCGCCATCTGGTCAACGCGACCCTCTCCACCGAGGACCGGAACTTCTACGACCACTGGGGCGTGGACCTCTGGGGCATCGGAAGGGCGGCGGTCAACAACGTGCTGAAGATGCGGCGCGCCGAGGGCGGCAGCACGATCACGCAGCAGCTCGCGCGCAATCTCTTCCTCACGCACGAGCGCACCCTCAGCCGCAAGCTCAAGGAGACGGCCCTCGCGATGCGCATCGAGCGCACCTACTCGAAGGACCAGATCCTCCAGCTCTACTTCAACCAGATTTACTTCGGTGAGGGCGCCTACGGTGTCGAGGCCGCCGCCAAGACCTTTTTCGGTCGTCCCGCGCAGGAGCTGCAGCTCGCCGAGTGCGCGCTGCTCGCCGGGCTTCCCGCGAACCCGAGCCTCTACTCGCCGCGCCGGCGGCCCCAGGCCGCGCTGGCGCGCCGCGCCAAGGTGCTGCGCAACATGCTCGCGACCCGGTCCATCACCGCCGGGGAGTTCGCCAACGCGATGAACGCGCCCCTCGGGGTCACGGCGGTGCGCTACAGCAACGATCGGGCCCCCTACTTCGTGGAGATGGTCCGCCAGCATCTCGAGGAACGCTACGGATCGAACGCGCTCTACGAGTCCGGATATCGCGTCTACACGACGCTCGACGCGGACCTCCAGCTGCTGGCCGAGCGGGCGCTCGAGAAGCACATGGTCCAACTCGAGACCGACCTCAAGCTCAAGCAGACCCACGCCAACTACGTCGCTCCGACGACCGACAGCGCACGCGCGGTGCAGCGCACCCCGTACGTGCAGGCCGCCCTCGTCGCGATCGACCCGCGGACCGGCTTCATCCGCGCGCTGGTGGGAGGACGGGACTTCAACCAGAGCAACTTCAACCGCGCGGTGCAGGCGAAGCGCCAGGCCGGTTCCGCGTTCAAGCCGTTCGTGTTCGTGGCCGCCATGGACAACGGCTTCCGGCCCACCGACATCATCGTGGACGAGCCGGTCTCCTACCCGGCCGGCGACGGCACGCTCTACCAGCCGGGCAATTACGACCGGAAGTTCCGGGGCCCCGTCACCCTGCGCTACGCGCTCCAGCAGTCCATCAATATCCCGGCCATCAAGCTGCTCCGGAAAGTCGGCACCTCGCTGGTCTCCAGCTACGCACGACGCATGGGAATCAAGAGCCCGATCGGCCAGAACCTCTCGATGGCGCTCGGAAGCAGCGAGGTCACGCTGCTCGAACTGACCTCCGCCTACGGGGTGTTCGCCAACGCGGGCGTGCGCAACGATCCCCTCTTCATCCTCAAGGTGGAGGATCGCACCGGCACGGTGCTGGAGAAGAACAACCAGCGCCCGACCGAGGTGCTCTCGCCGCAGACGGCGGCGGTGATGACCTCGATGCTCGCGAGCGTGATGGACCACGGCACCGGCGCCTCGGCCCGGGCGCGCGGCTTCCTGCTCCCCGCGGGCGGGAAGACCGGCACCATGGACGAGTACATGGATGCCTGGTTCGTGGGATTCACTCCCGGCATGGTGTGCGGGGTGTGGGTCGGCTACGACCAGAAGAAGACGATCGGGCCCGGGGTCACGGGGACCCGCGCCGCGCTGCCGATCTGGACCGACTTCATGATCGGCGCCACGCGCGGCCGCCCGGTCGAGAGCTTCCCCATGCCCGTCGGAAGCCTGAATCGCGAGGTCTGCTCGGAGACCGGCATGCTCGCCACCGACGCGTGTCCCGACGTCACGACCGAGATGTTCGCGGAAGGCTCGGACCCGACCGAGTACTGCAGCGCGCACCCGGGACGGCCGTTGTCGCCCTCCGACGCGACGGGGGTGCCCGCCGCCGCGACCGAGAAACCGGGGATCCGCGAACTCGATCGCAACGACCGCGACCGGGAACGGGAGCGCGTCCGCATCCGCTGAAGCCGCGCGTCCCCGGGGCGACTCAGGCTTCGATGCGCTCGATCACCAGGGGCGGCGCGGTCGCGTCGTCCCCGATCGTGAACGCCTCGAGCGCCCGGGCCTCGGCGGACCGGTCGAGGCGCGAGAGGTGGAGTTCGGCGATCACGTCGCCGCTCGCAACCGGGTCGCCGATCCGGCGCAACACGCGCAGCCCGACGCTCGGATCCACGGCGTCTTCCTTGGCGCGCCGGCCCCCGCCGATCGTCACGACCAGGTCGCCGAGCGCGTACGTGTCTACCGCGCGCAGCCGGCCGGAGGCCGCCGCCCGCACCGGCACGGTCACGGGCGCGCGCGCGAGCCGGCCCTCCTCGGCGGCGCGGCGGTCTCCACCCTGCGCCTCGACCATCGCCCCGAAGCGCTCGAGCGCCTCGCCGGAGTCCAGCGCCCTCCCGGCCCGGGCGAGCGCCGTTTCGTGGTCGGGCGCCGCGCCCGCGAGACGCAGCATCAGCGCCGAGAGTTCGAGGGTCAGCGCGCGCACGTCCGCGGGGCCTCCGCCGCGAAGCACCTCGACGGCCTCGAGGACTTCGAGCGCGTTCCCCGCGGCCCGGCCGAGCGGCTGGCTCATGTCGGTCACCAGCGCCGCGGCCCGAGCCCCCAGCCGCGTGGACGTGCTCACCAGCCGGCGGGCGAGGCCCGCGGCCGCGGCGGGCGTGGTCATGAAGGCCCCGTTTCCGCACTTCACGTCGTAGGCGATGGCGCGCGCCCCCTCGGCGATCTTCTTGCTGACGATGCTCGGAACGATGAAGTAGTCGCGTTCGACGGTCGCGGTCACGTCGCGTAGCGCGTAGAGCTTCCCGTCCGCGGGCGCGAGGTCGGGCCCCTGCCCCACCATCACGACGCCCAGCGCGTCCAGCTGGGCGCGCATGGCGTCGGGCTCGAGCCGGGTGCGGAATCCGGGAATGCTCTCCAGCTTGTCGAGCGTGCCGCCGGTGTGGCCGAGCCCCCGGCCCGAGACCATCGGCACCAGCACGCCGCACGAGGCGACCAGGGGCGCGAGCACCAGCGAGACCTTGTCCCCCACGCCGCCGGTCGAGTGCTTGTCGGCGGAAGGGCGCCCGAGACCGCCCCAGTCGAAGGTCCTGCCCGAGCGCAGCAGCGCTTCGGTGAGCGCGTCGGTCTCGGTGTCGTCGAGCCCCTGGTGGTACGCCGCCATGAGCCAGGCGCTCACCTGGTAGTCGGGAATCTCGCCTCGCGCGTAGGCGGAGACGAAGTCCCGCAGGTCCTGCGCCGCGTGGGTCCGCCCGTCCCGTTTCTCGCGGAGGAAGGCGCGCGGATCCCGCACGGGGCTCAGTAGCCCTTGCCGCCCGCGGCCTCGCCGCGAACGATCTTGACCCCGGCCGAGGCGCCGATGCGGGTCGCGCCCGCGGCCACCATGGCCTCCACGTCCTCCTTGGTGCGCACTCCGCCGGAGGCCTTGACGCCCATCTCGGGCCCGACGGTCTCGCGCATGAGCAGGATGTCCTCGACGGTGGCGCCACCGCCGCCGAAACCGGTGGAGGTCTTCACGAAGTCCGCCCCCGCGGCCTTGGCGAGGGTGCAGCCCATGATCTTCTCCTCGCGGGTGAGCATCGAGGTTTCGAGGATCACCTTCACCACGGTGTTGCGTCCCACCGCCTCGACCACGCCGCGGATGTCCTGTTCGACCAGCGCGTAATCCTTGGACTTGAGGGCCCCGATGTTGATCACCATGTCCACCTCTTCGGCGCCCTGCTCGACCGCGCGGCGCGCCTCGAACGCCTTCACGTCGGGAAGGTGGGCGCCGAAGGGGAATCCGATCACGGTGCAGACCTTGACGCCGGAGCCCCGGAGCAGATCCCGGCACACGGGCACCCAGTTCGGGTTCACGCACACCGAGGCGAAGCAGAACTGGGCCGCCTCGCGGCACAGCTGCTCCACCTGGGCGCGGTCCGCCTCGGGCTTGAGCAGCGTGTGGTCGATCAGGCGCCCGAGGCCGTCGGAGGCCGGGCAATAGCCCACGGTCGCCACCACGCGCTCGGCGCCGGCCGCGTGGAGGGCGCGCGTCTCCTCGGGCCCGCGCGTGCCCGACACCGCGAACATCCGCAGCCGCTCGCGCGTTTCGGCGTCGCTCGACTCGCGGAGCGCCGACATTCCCGGATCCGCCGGCGCGGCGCGCGCCGTCGAGCCCGGCGCGGCCGGGCCCGGCGCTTCGGCCCGCGCCGCGGACCCGCCGTCCTTCAGCCGCTCCATCACCGCCCGGGTGATCGCCTCGACCAGCTCCTCGCGTTCCCGGCTCATGGCTTCCTCCCCGGAAAGTCGAAGGCGGCGGCGAGCAGCCGCTCGAGGCGGCGCTTCACCGGGCGGCCCCGTCCGTCGCGCCACACGACCCACAGGCGCGGGGCGAACTCGTGCAGAACCTGGCGGCACGCCCCGCAGGGCGACGCCCCGCGGCCGGGGCCCGCCGTGACCGCGACCGCCTCGAATTCGCGCACCCCTTCCGCGACCGCCTTCCACACCGCGTTCCGCTCCGCGCAGATGGAGAGTCCGAACGAGGCGTTCTCGACGTTGCAGCCCTCGAAGATCCGGCCGTCCGAGCTCACCAGCGCCGCGCCCACCCGATACCGCGAGTAGGGAGCGTAGGCGCGAGCCCTCGCCTGCTCCGCGCGCTCCATGAGGGAGGCCGGCGTCCACGCGGCGCGGGCGCCGCGCGGGGGGCCGGCGGACGAGGGCGCGGCGGCGCCGGGGGCCCCGGCGCGCTTCCGGCGGGAACCGGGCTTCACGCCGCGGGGCGAGCGCGTCACGAACGGACCTCCCGGAGGAAGCTCCGGCCCCAGCGCGGGGCGGGGGTGCCGAAGAGTTCCGCGAGCGTGGCGGCGACGTCGGCGAAGGTGTCCCTCGTCCCGAGATCCACCCCGGCCCGCACGCGCGGGCCCGCCACCAGCAGGGGCACGTATTCGCGCGAGTGGTCGGTGCTCGGCGTGGTCGGATCGTTGCCGTGGTCCGCGGTGATCCAGCACATCTCGTCGGGGCGCAGCCGGGCCAAGAGTTCCTCCACGCGTTCGTCGAACGACTCGAGCGCCCGCGCGAAGCCGCGCGGGTCGTTGCGGTGTCCGTAGAGCTGGTCGAAATCCACGAGGTTGGCGAAGACTAGCCCCTGCCCCGGCCGCCGCGCCAGCGCCGCGAGCGCGTCCAGGCCCTCTTCGTTGTTCCGGGTGTGGATCGCCTCCGCCACCCCGCGCCCCGCGAACAGGTCGTCCACTTTTCCCACCGTGACGACGGGGAGCCCGCGTTCCGAGAGCCGGTCGAGCAGCGTCGGCTCCGGGGGCTCCACCGAGAAGTCCCGGCGGCTGGCGGTGCGGCGGTAGTCGCCGGCCGTTCCGACGAAGGGACGCGCGATGACCCGGGCCACGGCGTGCGGACCGGTCAGCTCCGCGCGCACCGTTCGGCAGATCGCGTACAGCTCCTCGAGCGGGATCGTCGCCTCGTGGGCCGCGATCTGGAACACGCTGTCGGCGGAGGTGTAGACGATCGGCCGTCCGCTCCGCTGATGCTCCTCCCCGAACCGCTGGACCACGTCGGTTCCCGAGCCGACGACGTTTCCCATCCACTCGCGGCCGACGCGCCCCGCGAGACGCGCGAGGAGGTCCTCGGGAAAGCCGTGCGGGTAGACCGGGAAGGCACGCTCCGACACCACGCCCGCCAGTTCCCAGTGCCCCGTCGTGCTGTCCTTGCCCTTCGAACGTTCCGCGAGGCGGCCGTAGGCGCCCCGCGGCGCGGCGATCGGACGCACGCCGGGCAGGTCGAGCAGCCGCCCGAGGCCGAGCGACTCGAGGCGCGGCAGGCGCAGGCCTCCGTGGGCCTCGGCGACGTGCCGCAGCGTGTGGCTCCCCGCGTCCCCGTAGTCGGCGGCGTCGGGCAGCTCCCCGATCCCGACCCCGTCGAGCACGACCAGGAAGACGCGCACGTTCAGCGCGGCCGTGCCGCGGCCAGCGCCTGCGACCGCATGCGGAAGTGGTCGGCGGCCTGCGCCGCCCATTCGGCCCGCTCCCCCACCAGCGACGTGAGCTTCACCGGGCGGCCCTCGCGCACGTAGATGCGGGTCACGCGCTTGCCGATCGTGCACATGATCTCGTACGGGAGCGTCTCGCTGCGGCGCGCCACCTCCTCGATCGAGAGCGTCGTTTCGCCCTGTTCGCCGAACAGCACGACCTCGTCGCCGGGCGACACGCCGGGCACGTCGGTGAGGTCCACCATCGTGAGGTCCATGGTCACGCGCCCGACGATCGGCACGCGCACGCCCCCCACCAGCATTTCGCCCCGGTTCGACATCAGCCACGAATACCCGTGGCCGTAGCCCACGGGCACCACGCCCATCCGCGTCGGACGCGGCGTCACGAAGGTGCGCCCGTAGCTCACCGGGACGCCCGCGGGCAGGTCGCGCACCTGCACGAGCCGGCTCTTGAAGGACATGACCGGTTCCACCGCGATCCCGGCTCGCGCGTTCGGGGGCACGTGGCCGTAGGCGAGCAGACCGACCCGCAGCCAGTCGAAGCGGGCCTCCGGGAGATTGAGGGCTCCCGCGCTGTTCGCGGCGTGCAGTCGCGGCACGCGGATGCCCTGGCGATCGAGGCGGGCGACCAGCTCACGGAACTGGCGCACCTGCTCGCGCGCGAACTCGAGGTCCGGCGCGTCGGCGTCCGGAAAGTGCGTGTAGAGGCTCGCGAGCCGCAGGCCGGGCAGGCGCGCCAGCTCCTTCAGGAACGCTTCGGCCTCCGCCACCCGCACGCCGATCCGGCCCATGCCCGTGTCCACCTCGACGTGACAGCGGGCCGGCCGGCCCGTGCGGACGGCCGCCGCGGAAAGGGCGCGCGCGAAGTCGAGGTCGCAGACCGTGGTGTCGAGCTCGCAGGCGAGCGCCTCGTCGATCTCGGCCGGAAGCAGCGGCGAGAGCACGATGATCGGGAGTCGCGAGCCGCGCTCGCGAACCTGGATGCCCTCGTGCAGCGTCGCCACGCCGAAACACGCGACGCCCTCGCGCTCCCCGGCCTCGGCCATCTCGACCGCGCCGTGCCCGTAGGCGTCGGCCTTGACCACCAGCAGGATTTCGGGACCCCGGCCGCCGGTCGCGGCGCCGGCCCGAATCGCGCGAAGGTTCGCGGCGAAGCGGTCGAGGTCCACTTCCACCCACGTCGAGACGGGCATGGGCATGTCGGCGATCTCCGGGGGCGCGTGGCGGGGGAAGGCGCGCAGGATAGTCGCGCGCGCGCACGAGTGGAAATCCCCGGGCACGGCGCCCGCGGCTAGTTCCGGTCGAAGGCCTCGGAGCGCGGCACCGTCAGGGCCTTCGCGAGCTTCAGGTCCCAGCGGCAGTGGTAGTCGCCCAGCGTGTCGCGGGTGACGGAGGTCCAGAACGTCCGGTCGCCGACCGTCGCGACCCACGGCAGCTTCTCGAAGGTCGTGTCCGACCCCGCGGCCTCGGTGCGGGCGAGCCGGAGCGGGATCGCCCGGTACACGGGCCCCGGCAGCTCCATCTCGAAGTGGAGGTGCGGAACGCCCTCGGCCATGCCAGGCATCACGGTGTGGACGCGGAACTCGCCGAGCACGTTGGTGCGAAGGACGCCGGACATGAGCAGGCGCGGGTCCTCGGGCGCGCACACCAGCCCCCCGGGCGCGGCGTGGTGAACCAGCATCCGCACTCCCCGTCGCGGCCGTCCGTCCTCCCCGAGCAGGCGGCCCTCGATGGTGAGCCGGCCCCCGGTCCGCGCCTCGGGGACCAGCGAGACTTCCCAGCCGGGCGCGCGCGCGGCGGCCGCCGGGGGCGCCGGAGCCGGCGAGGGAGCCGCGGCGGCGGCCAGGCACGCGAGCAGGATGGTGAGCGAGGCGAGCATTCGAATCCTCCCGAGGGGTGAACATTCTAGTCCGCGCGGCACCGCGCCACGCAAGCCCGCGCGCCGACATTTGCCCGGCTCCTGACATTGCCGGGCCCCCGGGCCTCCCCTATCCTGCCCGCATGGAATCGCGTGAGCTTCGCGCCTTCGAGTCGTTGGTCGCCGTGTGCCGCCGCCTGCGCGGCCCGGACGGCTGCCCGTGGGACCGCGAGCAGACGCTCGAGAGCATGACGCCCTACCTCACCGAGGAGGCGGTGGAATCGAGCGAGGCCATCGGCGACGGGAATCCGGCCGCGATCGCCGAGGAGCTGGGCGACCTCGCGTTCCTCGCGATCTTCTGCCTCGAGCTCCTCGGCGAGCGCGGGGGGCCCGGGCTCGCCGAGTCCCTCGAGCTCGCGGCCGAGAAGCTGGTCCGGCGCCACCCGCACGTCTACGGCGGCTCGAAGGTGAAGGACGGCGACGCCGCCTACCGGCAGTGGCAGGAGATCAAGCGCGCCGAGAAGGGCGAGACGCACGCGACCGCCTCGTTGCTCGGCGAGCAGCCCAAGGGGCTGCACGCGCTGGTCGCGGCCTACCGCGTCCAGGAGAAGGCGGGCGCCGTCGGCTTCGACTGGCCCGACGCCGCGGGCGCGATCGCGAAGGTCCGGGAGGAGCTCGCGGAGATCGAGCGCGAGGCCGGAGGCGACACCACTCCCGCGCTGGCTCGGGAGATCGGCGACCTGCTCTTCTCGGCCGTCAACCTGTCGCGCCACCTCGGAGTGGATCCCGAGCGCGAGCTGCGCGCCGCCACCCACCGCTTTCGCGGCCGCTTCCACCACATCGAACGCCGGCTCGCCGAGCGCGGGAAGACGCCGGCGCAGGCGAGCCTCGGGGAGATGGACGCCCTGTGGGACGAGGCCAAGCGCCTCGAGGAGACACGCTCATGAACGACTCGCAGCCGGGCCGCGCGGCGGCCCTGTTCCTCCAGCTGGTGCTCGGGCTCCAGCAGAGCGGCATGATGGCGCTCGGCAAGCTCATGAACCCGCTCTCCCGGAAGATCGACACCAACCTCGAAATGGCGCGCGACACGATCGACACCCTCGCCTCCCTCGAGGCGCGCACGCGCGGGAACCTCGAACCGGACGAGGAGCGCGTGCTGCGCCAGGTGCTGACCGACCTGCGCATGAACTACCTCGACGCCGTGAAGAAGTCGGGCGCGGGCGCCGCCGCCGGGACGGCCGCGGGAGAAGCTTCCGGTGAAAACGCCGGCTCCTGAACGGGCGGCGCACATGATCGAGCGCGGCACGCTGGGACGCGCCCGCCTCCTGCGCCTCGCGCACGGCAAGGCCAGCGCGTTCGATCTCGAGTTCCTGCGCGCGCTCACGTCCGAGTTCGAGGCGGCCGCCGCCGACCGCGTCGCGGCGCTCGTGCTCACGGGCACCGGCGCCATCTTTTCGGCCGGAGTGGACCTGGTGCGGCTGCGCGACGGGGGCCCGGAGTACCTCGCCGGGTTCCTCCCCGCGCTCGACGAGTGCTTCGAGCGCCTGTTCTTCCTTCCCCTCCCGACGGTGGCGGCGGTCAACGGTCACGCGATCGCGGGCGGCGGCGTGCTGACCCTCGCCTGCGACCGGCGCATCATGGCCCGCGGGCCGGGCCGCATCGGGCTTCCGGAGCTCCAGGTCGGCGTGCCCTTCCCGGCGCTGGTCGTCGAGATGGTCCGCGCCACGCTGGCCCCCCCCGTGGCGCAGGAGGTGCTGCTGACCGCGGCGACCTACGACCCCGAGACCGCGCTCGAGCGCGGCTTCGTGGACGAGCTGGCGGATCCCGAGACCCTGCTCGCGCGCGCGGCCGAGGCGGCGGAGCGCCTCGCGTCCTTCCCGGCGGAGAGCTATCGGCTCACCAAGGAGCGTTACCGGCGTGCGGCCCGCGACGCGTGGGTCTCCCGTCGCGCCGCGGACGATCCGGTCACCCTCGCCGCCTGGGACTCGACCCCCGTGCGGGACGCGGTGCGCGACTACGTCGCCCGCACCCTCCGGCGCTGATCCGGCCGGGAGCCGAGGAGACGAACGTGACCGACGGGCCGCTTCCCGCGATCGATCCCGACATCCGCCGCGCCCGCACCATGCCCGCCGCGTTCTACTCGGACACCGCGCGGTTCGAGGCCTCGCGCGAGCGGATCTTCGCGGGCAGCTGGCAGCTGGTCGGCGACACGGGGCGCGTCAAGGTGCCCGGACAGGTGTTCCCGCTCACGCTGCTCGAGGGCATGCTCGGCGAGCCGCTGGTGCTCACCCGGGATCGCGAGGACCGGCTCCACTGCCTCTCCAACGTGTGCACCCACCGCGGCACGCTGGTGTGCGAGGGGCCGGGCGTCGAGACCGGCCTGCGCTGCCGCTACCACGGCCGGCGCTTCGGGCTCGACGGCAGGTTCCAGTTCATGCCCGAGTTCGAGGGCGCCGAGGATTTCCCGAGCGGGCGCGACGACCTCCCGCGCCTGCCGCTCGAAGCGTGGGGCCCGTTCCTCTTCACGTCGCTCGCCCCGGCCGCGGCGTTCGCCGACCTGATCCGCGAGATGGACGTGCGCTGCGGCCACCTGCCGCTCACCGAGGCGGCCTTCGATCCCGCCCGGGCGCGCGAGTACGTCGTGAACGCCCACTGGGCGCTCTACGTGGAGAACTACCTCGAGGGATTCCACATTCCCTACGTGCACGCCGGGCTCGCGGAGACGCTCGACTACGGCGAATACACGACCGAGCTGTACCCGTGGTCGAACCTGCAGCTCGGCGTGGCGAGCGGCGACGAGGACGCCTTCGCGGCCCCCGCCGGGCACCCGGATCACGGGCGGCGCGTCGCCGCCTACTACTGGTGGCTGTATCCGAACACCATGTTCAACGTCTACCCGTGGGGCATCTCGGTGAACGTGGTGCGTCCGCTGGCGGTGGACCGCACGAAGGTCTCGTTCCTCCCCTACGTGTGGGACGCCTCGAGGCTCGACCGGGGCGCGGGCGCGGGCCTCGACCGCGTCGAGCGGGAGGACGAGGCCATCGTCGAGTCGGTGCAGCGGGGGATGCGGTCGCGGCTCTACGAGCGCGGCCGGTTCTCGCCGAAGCGCGAGCAGGGCGTCCACCACTTCCAGCGTCTGGTCTCCGCGGCCCTGGCGGGCGCCTGATCTCGACGGCCCCGGCGCGGAGGGGAACCACGCTCCGGGACTAGAGGGCCTGCAGCACCGCGCACTTGAGGTAGCGGGTCTCGGGAACCGCGAGCAGCTCCGGGTGGTCGGGGGCCGCGCCCGCCCAATCCAGCACGCGCATCGGGCGCTTCGCCGCCCGGGCGGCCTCCAGCAGGACCTGACGGAACATGGCGTCGTCCACGTGATGGCTGCACGAGCACGTGACCAGCACGCCCTCCTCCTCGAGCAGCCCGATCGCCGCGCGATTCAGCTCGCGATACGCCCGGAGCCCCGCCGCGTGGTGCTTGCCCGACTTGACCAGCGCCGGCGGGTCCAGGATCACGAGGCCGAACCGCCGGCCCTCGCCCTCCAGCTCGCGGGCCACGTCGAGCGCCTGCCCGCGCCGCAGCGTGACCCCCTCCGCCCGCCCGTTCCGCTCGAGGTTGCGGCCCGCCGCCTCCAGCGCCGGCTGGGAGGAGTCCACCGCCAGCACGCTCTCGGCCCCGCCCCGCTGCGCGTGAAGCGTCCACTCGCCCTGGTAGCAGAAGAGGTCGAGCACCCGGCGGCCGGCGGCGCGTCCCTCGGCGCGACGCCGGTTGATCCGCTGGTCGAGGAACAGCCCGGTCTTCTGGCCGGTCGGGAAATTGACCTCGACCGTGAAGCCCTCGACCTCGACCTCGCCGCGCTCGGGAGCGTCCCCCCACCACGGCGCGCGCTCGAGGGGCAGGCCCTCCAGCTTGCGGAGCGGCGCGTCGGCGAAGCGCCAGGCCCCGCGCGGCGCGAAGACGCGCTCGAGCGCCTCGCGCAGCTCGTCGGCACGCACCTCCATGCCGAGGGTCAGGATCTGCACCGCCAGCACGTCGCCGTAGCGGTCCACCACGAGCCCGGGAAGCTGGTCGGCCTCCCCGTAGACGACCCGGACCGCCCGGGCGCCCGGGAGCGCGCGCTCGCGGAAGCGCTTCGCGCGCTCCAGGCGGCGCACGAAGAAGTCCGCGTGGATCTCGTCGCGGCCGCGGGTCAGGAGCCGCGCGGCGATCAGGCTCCGGCGGTTCCAGTAGCCGCGCCCGAGGAACGCGCCGCGCGCGTCGCAGATGTCCACGATCGATCCGTCCGCGGGCTCGCCCTCGATCGCCCCGATCTCGTTCGAGAACACCCAGGGGTGGCCGCTCCGGACCCGGCGGTCCTGGTGGGGCCGCAGCAGCAGCCGCGGCGCGCTCACGCGGGCGGCTTCGCCGCCGCGCCGAGCGCGAGGCCGATCATCCGGTAGGTGAGCCGCGCGGCGAGGAAGTCGGAAGCCACGTGCCCGGGCAGCGGCGCCAGCTCCACCACGTCGAATCCGACGATGCGCGAGCGCTTCGCCACCGCCGCGAGCAGGTCCACGGCCTCGTACCAGTCGAGGCCGCCCGGCTCGGGCGTGCCGGTCGCGGGCAGGATCGAGGGATCGAGCGCGTCGAGGTCGAAGGTGACGTACACGTCGTCGGTGAGCGCGTCGAGGACCGGCTTCCAGTCGCCCCGGAGCGCACGGAACTGGCGCGTGCTCCAGATCGGCGCGGGATGGGCGTCGAGGTGGGCCCGCTCCTCCTCGCTGATGGAGCGGATCCCGACCGAGGCGGCCGGGACGCGCTCCCGGACCCGCCGCATGACGCACGCGTGGCTGTAGGGCGATTCGAGGTACTCGTTCCGCATGTCGCCGTGGGCGTCGAGCTGGAGCACCGAGAGCTTCGGGAACCGCGCGTGGGCGGCGCGCACCGCGCCCGCCGTCAGGCTGTGCTCGCCGCCCAGCATCACCGGCAGCTTGCCCCGGTCCAGCACCCAGCCGACCGCCCGCTCCACGCGTTCGGCCATCGCCTCGGGGCCGAGCGCGGTGGGCTCGAGCTCGGGAAGCGTGTGGATGCCGTGGCGGTAGCTCGCGCCCAGCTCCTCGTCCCACAGCTCCATGTTCTGCGAGGCGGCGAGGATCGCGCGCGGCCCCCAGCGGGTGCCGCCCTGGTAGGTGGTGCTGAAGTCGTAGGGCGCGGGCACGATCACGGCGCGCGCCCGGTCGAGCGCGGCGAATTCGTCCTCGAGCCCGCCGAAGTTGAGCGGCAGGCCGGTGGGCCAGTCGGGCTGGTTCATGGATTCGCTCCTGCGGGCGCAGACACTTCGGGCCCCGGCCGGGGGTCCGGACGGGGCCCGTCGTGGGACTGCGGGACTAGACGTGCCGGGCCGCGGCCCGGGCGGGGCGCGCCACCCGCCGGCGCTCGCTCCGCACCAGGTGCGCCGCGCCGTTCAGGGTCTTCGGGAACTCGGTGCCGCGGTCGAGGACGGTGCTCTCGACCTTGGCCATCCCGAAGGTCTTCTTGAGGTACTCCGACGCGAAGTCGGCGTCGAAGTGCTTGCAGGAGAAGATGTCCACGCTGACGAAATTCTTCTCCGGGAACGTGTGGATGCTGATGTGGCTTTCCGCGATCAGCACGAAGCCCGACAGTCCCCAGTCCTCCGGCTTCAGCCCGCTGTACTTGAATACGTAGGGCGGCATGATCTTGGTCATTCCGATCCGGGTGGGCAGTTCGTCCAGGATCCGGTAGATCAGATTCAGGTCCTGGAGCTTGGCCTTGTCACACCCATATCCGTCCAGCATCAGGTGAGGGCCGAAACCGATCATTTCGTTAGCCACCTCCTCGCAGCCATCGTGATGCGCGTCGATTCCCGCTTCCGATTCCCATCGTGTCCCTACCGCTCGTCGTCCTCATCGAGCTCGTCGTAGTCACCGTCTTCCTCGCCGTCGAAGTCGTCGTCCTCGAGATCCTCGTCGAAGTCGTCGTCCTCGCCGTATTCATCGTCCTCGAACTCCTCGTCCTCGAGGAGTTCGTCCGCTTCCGAGACCTCGTCCTCGTCGTCTCCAAACTCCTCGGCTTCGTCGTCCGGCACGATGCCGAAGTCGTCGTCGTCGGGGACTCCCTTCTTCCTCGTCATGGCTCCCTCTCGATCAACCCGGTCCCGGCGGCGGCATCGCCGCTCGAAGCCGTTCATGACGCGCATAAGATGCGTTGCGACACTTGAAGATGCGCGCGTTTCCCAAAAGGCACGCGCAGTATACGGAGCGCGTCCCCCCCGTCAATGGAAAATCAGCCCCCGGAAAAACCTTCTGGCCCCGGGCCGGGCGGCGCCCCGCCGGCGCCGCGGTTCCAGCCCAGGATCTGGTCGAGCGGCTTGCGCCCGACGTCGGGCACCCGGGCCCCTTCCGCGGGATAGCCGACCGGCACCAGCAGGAACGGCCGCTCGTGATCGGGCCGTCCCAGGATCCGGGCGAGAAACCCCATCGGGCTCGGCGTGTGGGTGAGGCAGGCGAGCCCCGCCTCGTGCGCCGCGGCGAGGAACAGGCCCGCCGCGAGCCCCACCGACTCGCGCACGTAGTAGTGCTTGCGGTTGCCCTCGGGGCGCGGCTCGTACTCCACCGCGAAGATCACGACCAGCACCGGGGCGATCTCGAGGAAGGGCTTGCGCCAGTCGGTGCCGAGCGGCGCGAGATCGGCCAGCCACTCGGGCGTGGCCCGCCGCTCGTAGAACTCCCGCTCCTCGGCCTCGGCGGCCTCGCGGATCTCGCGCTTCAGCCCGGGCTCGGTGACCGCCACGAACCGCCACGGCTGCTTGTTGGCGCCCGAGGGCGCGGTGCCGGCGGTGGCGACCAGCCGCTCGAGCAGCCCCGGCGGGAGCGGCTCCGGCGAGAAGTCGCGCACGGTGCGCCGGCGCGAAAGGCTCCGGTAGAGCGCCTCGGCCCGCTCGATCTGCAACTCGGGAGCGAGGCGGGCGAAGTCGAGCGGGATCGTGCGGATCATGGCCCGAACCCCCGGGGAGAAGGCCGGACGTCCCGGCGAGGCGCCGCCCGGAGGGCGGCGGGGAAGGAAAATGGCGGGGTTGACGGGACTCGAACCCGCGACCTCCTGCGTGACAGGCAGGCGTTCTAACCAACTGAACTACAACCCCGCGTGGGCTCGCGCCGCGGCCGAGTGGACCGGCGTGCGCAAGAGCGGCGCAGATTATCCGCGCGTCGCTCGCAGTGTCAATACAGGGCGCGCACCTGGCTGCCCGGGTAGTAGTGGAGCAGGATGTCGCGGGCCGCCACGCCCCCCCGCGCCATCCCGAGCGCGCCGGTCTGGCAGAGCCCGACCCCGTGCCCCGAACCCGCCCCGCTCGCCACCACGGCCCGCGCCGCGCGGGTCGCCGGATCGCGACGCACCGCGACCTTGAAGAGGGTCGAGCGCAGGATCGGGCCCGGCTGCCCGCCGCGGCGCAGCACCAGGCGCAGCACGTGGGCGGGCACGACGACGCGTCCGGCGGTGGTGGTGACCTCGAGCCGCCACACCCGGCCGGAGCGCGAGCGCGAGGCCACGCGGACGTCCACGAGCGTGCCGAGCCCGCCGGGCGGCAGGGGAACGCCGTGGAGGCGGCCGAAGCGCGCGAGGTTGCCGAGGAACTCGTCGGCGCTCCAGGTCTCGCGCCAGCGGTAGTGGGTGGAGCCGGAGCACCAGTCCTCGCCCCCGCGGCGATCCCGGCGGCTCGCGAGGTAGGGCAGGGGCCCGGTGGGCCAGGCCTCCCACGCCTCCGCGCTGATCCCGCCGCAGGTGGAGCTGTAGTTGGCGCGCACCGGCTGGCCCTCCCACAGCGCGACCTGCCCGCGGGTCTCGTCGACGCAGCGGCTGGCGAGCGGGCGCTCGTCCTCGATCGGGCTGTAGAGCTGGTCCTCGACGGTGGCGAACAGGTCGAAGCCCTCGGCCGCGCGCCGGCCCATGTAGAACAGCGTGTAGCTCCGGGCCGAGATGGCCTGCGCCTTCCCGGCCTCGATGCGGTCCTCGCCGAGCGCGCCGATCTCTCCCGGCACCACGCCCCGCAGGTAGCACTCCAGCGGAAGCCGGGCGACCAGCGTGAGCCGTCCCCTCGAGTTTTCGAAGACGCCGAGCGCCCCGCGCCAGCGCTTGCCGTTCCAGGCCGCGGTCTCGGCCTCGAGGTCCGGGCCCGCGAGCCAGCAGGTCTCGCGGCGAGCGGCGACGAACTCCGTCTCCCAGCCTTCTCCCCGCGCCACCTCGACCCGGATCCCTCCCGCGGCGGGCCGGAGCCTCAGGGTCCCGCGCGCGGGCAGGGCGCGGCCACCGGCCCAGCGCGCACGGGCGGAGGCGAGCCCCGGCGCCGGGACGAGCGAGACGGTGTCGAGATCCCACGCCAGCCCGACCGTGATGAGCGGCTCCCCGTCGAGCACGAGCGGAGCCGGCCGGGACGGCGTGGGCGCCGGTGCCGGAACCGGCGGCACCGGGCCCGGCACGGGCGGCACCCCCGGCGGCGTGGGCGCCGGGGGAATCGGCGCGCAGGAGGCGAGCAGCGCGGCGACCGCGAGCGAGAGCGCGCCCGGAAGCCGGGAGCTCGCACGCGCGCGCTTCATCGGGACCCCCGTCATCGGCCGGGCGTCACGTGGCCGAGCACGACCGCCCGCGAGGCGCCGGTCGCCGCCGGGCTGTTGCCGGGTTCGCCGCACAGGGTGAGGTGGCCGAGGAACGCGAAGGCCAATGCCTCCTTGGCCGCGGCGGGCACGCCGAGCGCGTCGAGCGCCGCCACGCGCGCGGGCGCGAGCGCGCGCTGCAGCGACTCCATCAACGCCGGATTGGCCGCGCCGCCCCCGCTCACGTAGACCGCGTCCGGCCGCGCGCCCGGCGGCAGGTGGCGGCGCACCGCGTCGACGACGCTCGCCGCGGTGAGCTCGAGCGCGGTGCGCGCCACGTCGGCCTCCGAGAGCCTCCGCGAGAGCCCCCGGTCGCGGAGCCGCCGGGCGTAGTCCGCTCCGAAGCGCTCGCGCCCCGTCGAGCGCGGCGGCGGCTGCGCGAAGAACGGATCGGCGAGGAGCTGCGCGAGCAGCTCCTCGTCGGCGCGGCCCCCGGCGGCGAAGGTCCCACGCTCGTCCCAGCGCTCGGCGCCGCCGCTCCGGAGCCCGGCGAGCGCGTCCATCACGGCGTTGCCGGGCCCGGTGTCGAAGGCGATCGGGGCGCCCGCCGGCGCGGCTTCGCGGGGCAGCCAGGTCAGGTTCGCCATGCCTCCCACGTTGAGCAGCACGCGCGCTTCGTCGGCGGAGCCGAAGAGCCGGGCGTCGGCGAGCGGCACGAGCGGCGCCCCCTCCCCGCCGGCCGCCACGTCGCGGTCCCGGAAGCCCGAAACCACCGCGATGCCGGTGCGCTCGGCCAGCACCGCGGCCGAGCCCAGCTGCAACGTGAGCGCCCGCCCACCGCCCGCCGCCCGCGGCACGTGCCGGACGGTCTGGCCGTGGCAGGCGATCGCGTCCACGCCGTCCGCGGGCCGTCCCGCGGCGTCGAGCAGGGCCCGAACGGCTCCGGCGTAGAGTTCTCCCAGCGCGGCGTCCAGCGCGAGGAGCCGGACCGGATCCCAGCGGTCGGCCGAGCAGGCCTCGAGAACCTCCGAGCGCAGCCGCGGGTCGAGCGGGGTTTCGTGGTAGCGCTCGAGCGCGGGGCGCGCCCCGGGCCCCGCGCCCTCGAAGCGGACCAGCGCCGCGTCCACCGCGTCGGCCGAGGTGCCGGTCATGAGCCCGATCACCACGCGATCCGGGCGCGAGGGATAGTCGCGCAGCCGCGCCCAGGCGTCCGTCATCGGGCCGTCCGGCGGCGTGGGCGTCGCCTCACGCCCGAGCCTCGAGGGCGGCCCGCACGAATCCGCCGGCCCCCGCCAGCCGCCGTTCGGCCTCGCCGCGGTCGCAACCGAGCTTCAGCATCACGATCGCGGTCTTCACGCTCTTCCCCGCGTCCTCGATCGCCCGCGCGGCGGTGTCGTAGTCCGCGCCGGTCACGGTCATCACGGTGCGCCGCGAACGCTCCACCAGCTTTCGGCTCGTGGCGCGCAGGTCCACCATCATGTTCTCGTAGGCCTTCCCTATCCGGACGAAGGCCGCGGTCGTGATCATGTTGAGCACCAGCTTCTGCGCCGTGCCCGCCTTCATGCGGGTCGAGCCCATCAGGACCTCGGGCCCGACCACCGGGCAGATCGCCACGTCCACGTCGAGCCGGAACTCCTCGCGGGGCGTGCAGGTCACGTAGGCGGTGCGCGCGCCGGCGCGCCGCGCCTCGGCCAGCGCCGCCACCACGAACGGCGTGCGGCGGCTCGCCGCGAGGCCGATCACCGTGTCGCGGGTGCCCACCTCGAGGGCGCGGATCGCCTGCACGCCCTCCTCCTCGCGATCCTCGGCGCCCTCGACGGCGCGCACCAGGGCGCCCGGCCCGCCGGCGATCACCCCCAGCACCATCCCGGGATCGGACCCGAAGGTGGGCGGGCACTCGGAGGCGTCGAGCACGCCGAGGCGGCCGCTGGTGCCGGCGCCCACGTAGACCAGCCGCCCGCCCGCGCGGAAGCTCTCCACCACGAGCTCGACGGCGCGCGCCACGTACGGCAGCTCGCGGGCGACCGCCTCGGGCACGGTGCGGTCCTCGGCCGAGATGCGCTCGACGATCTGGGCGGCGGAAAGCGTGTCGAGGTCGAGCGTGCGCGGGTTGCGCTGCTCGGTGGCGAGGCGGGCGAACTCTTCGAAGCGCGCGCGGTCGTCCATGGCGCGGGGATCTCCGGGTGGGGCTCGTCGTCCCTGACGAGCGGCCAGAATGCCACGCGCGGGAGGGCCGGGCAACGCGGCGCCGCGGGGACGCGCGGGCCGTGCCGCGGCACCGGCCCGCACGCGCGGGGGCGCGGCCCGGGAGCCGAGTTCTTGCCAACCGGGGATCCCCGTGCTACACGCCTCGCGCATGAGCCATCCCGCCGCCCCGGCGAGCGGCCCCGAGCCCGTTCCCGGAACGCGGCACCGGAGCCCGTGGACGTGGGTTCCCTCGCTCTACCTCGCCGAGGGCCTGCCTTACGTGGTCGTGATGACCGTGTCGGTCATCATGTACAAGGGCTTCGGGGTCTCGAACACCGAGATCGCCCTCGTCACCAGCTGGCTCTACCTGCCGTGGGTCGTGAAGCCGCTGTGGTCGCCGGTCGTGGACCTGCTCGGCACGCGCCGCCGCTGGATCTGGACCATGCAGCTGGTGCTGGCCGCCGGCTTCGCCGGCGTGGCGCTCGCCGCCCCGGCGCCCGACTTCCTGCGCTGGACCCTCCTCGCCTTCGGCCTGCTGGCCTTCGCCTCGGCCACCCACGACATCGCCGCCGACGGCTACTACATGCTGGCCGCCACCGAGAAGCAGCAGGCGTTCTTCGTGGGCGTGCGCACCATGTTCTACCGGGTCGCCAACATCCTCGGCCAGGGGTTGCTGGTGATGCTGGCGGGAACGCTGCAGGCGCGCACCGGCGACCCGCACGCCGCATGGTCGGTGACCCTGGGGGCGCTCGCCGTGCTGTTCCTCGCGTTCGCGACGTGGCACCGCTTCGTGTTGCCGCGCCCGGCGTCCGACGTGCCCGGGGAGGCCCGGCAGATTCCGCGCTTCACGGCCGAGTTCCTCGCCACCTTCGGATCCTTCTTCCGCCGCCCGAAGATCGGCGCGATCCTGTTCTTCCTGCTGGCGTACCGCCTGGGCGAGGCGCAGCTCGCCAAGATGGCCGCGCCGTTCCTGCTCGACGCGCGCGCGCAGGGCGGGCTCGGCCTCACCACGGCGCAGGTGGGATTCCTGTACGGCACGGTCGGCATCGTCGCGCTCACCCTGGGGGGCATCCTGGGCGGCGTGATGATCGCGCGCGACGGCCTCAAGCGCTGGCTCTGGATCATGCTCCTCGCGATCCAGCTCCCCGACGTGCTGTTCGTCGTGCTGGCCTACAACCAGCCGGGCAGCCTGCCGCTGGTCCAGCTGGCGATCGCGGCCGAGCAGTTCGGCTACGGGTTCGGCTTCACCGCCTACGTCGTCTACATGATGTACGTCGCGCGGGGACCGCACGCGACGGCCCATTACGCGATCTGCACCGGGTTCATGGCGCTGGGCATGATGCTCCCCGGCATGTGGAGCGGATGGCTCGAGGACCACATCGGCTACCGCCACTTCTTCACGTGGGTCTGCATCGCCACCCTCCCCAGCTTCGTCGCCGCCGCCCGGATCCCGCTCGAGGAGGGCTTCGGGAAGAAGTCCGGGGCCTGAGGCGTCGCGCCGTGCCCGAGCTGCCCGAGGTCGAAACCGTGCGCCGCATGCTGGACGCCCACGTGCTCGGGCGGGTGGTCGCGCGCGTCCGCCGCTCGCGGGAGCGGCTGCGGACCCCGTTCACCGCGGGCGCCGCTCGCGGCCTGGTCGGGCGCCGGATCGAATCCACGGGGCGGCACGGCAAGTACCTGTTCGTCCACCTGGATCGCGGGCTCACGCTGCTCTCCCACCTCGGCATGAGCGGACGCTGGCTCTTCACCCCCGCGCGCGTGGCCGAAGAGCGGCTGCGGCACGTGCACGCCGTGCTCGACTTCGCCGACGGGGCGCGCGTCCGCTACCAGGATCCGCGCCGTTTCGGGCTCCTCCGCCTCGTCCCCACCCCGGAGCTGGGTCGCGAGCCGGAATTGCTCAGGCTCGGTCCCGACCCCGTCACGAGCCCTCCCGATCCCGGCGCGCTCGCCGGGCGCGCGCGCGGCCGCGCGGTGGCGATCAAGTCGTTCCTGCTCGACCAGTCGCAGATCGCCGGGGTCGGCAACATCTACGCGAGCGAGATCCTGCATCGCGCCGGGGTTCACCCGGCGCGCGCCGCGGGCTCGATCCGACCGGGGGAATGGGAGGCGATCGCCTCCCACACGCGGAGCGTGCTCGACGAGGCGATCGCGCGCATGGGCACCACCTTCCGTTCCTACCGGACCCTCTGGAACGAGCCGGGCGGATTCGGCGACCAGCTCCGCGTCTACGACCGCGGCGGGGAACCCTGCCTCGCCTGCGCGACCCCGATCGTGCGCTCGGTCACCGGGCAGCGGTCCACGTTTCATTGCCCCGCCTGCCAGTCCCGACGGCCACACAAAGCCCTGTAATCGCAGTGGAATAAATTCGTTGCCCCGGGGCGTTTGAACCCCTACTCTGCGACGTGACATGGGTGGGGGTGTGACCACCCGCCCTCGGCCTTCCGGCCGACCCGACCCGACCGACATCCATCACCGTTTCCGTCATGGAGGACTCGTGACGTTCGCGTCATTGGGGCTGCCCGCCCCCATTCTCAAGGGCATTCGCGCCGCCGGGCTCACCGAGCCCACGGCCATCCAGAGCCGCTCGATTCCCGTGATCCTGCAGGGCAACGACCTCATCGGGGCGGCCCAGAGCGGAAGCGGAAAGACCGGCGCGTACGTGCTGCCGATCCTCGCCCGGCTGCTCGACAGCCCGACGCGGCTCCGCGCGATCGTGCTCACCCCCACCCGGGAACTCGCGCAGTACGTCGAGACGCGCGCGCGCGATTACGCGCGCTTCACCGGCGTCCGGATCGGAGTGGTCTTCACGGGCGCCCCGCTCGCGCAGCACGAAAAGATGCTGCGCGAGGAGCCGGTGGACGTGCTGGTCGCGACCCCCGGCCGGCTGCTCGAGCTCCACGGCCGCGGCGTGCTCAACTTCGAGGACGTCGAGGTGCTGGTGCTCGAGGAAGCCGATCGCATGGTGAGCCTCGGGCTCGCCTTCGACCTCCGCCGCCTCCTCAAGCTGCTGCCGGAGACCCGCCAGACCCTGATGTTCACGATGTCCATGCCCCCCGAGCTCAATCGCCTCGCCAAGGAGGCGCTGGTCGAACCGGTCCGCGTGGACCTCGCGCCGGTCGCGAAGAGCGGCACCGGCATCACGCAGGCCATCTACCCGGTGCCCCGCGACCTCAAGTCCGACCTGCTCGCCGAGCTGCTCTCGCGCCACGAGGTTCGCAACACGCTGATCTTCGCGCGCGCCCGCGCCGGAGCCGAGCGCTACACGCGCCAGATGGCCCGGCGCGGCTACACGGTGGGCACCCTCGACGACCATCCGAGCCAGAGCGCGCGCGAGCAGCTGGTGGACGACCTGAAGCGCGGCAGGGTGCAGATCCTGGTGTCGAGCGACGCCGCGGCGCGCAGCCTCGACCTGAGCGGCATCGCCCACGTCTTCAACGCGGACGTCCCCCAGAGCCCGGAGGACTACGTGCACCGGCTGGGCCGGAGCGGCGCCCCGGACGCGGTGGGCGACGTCTTCACGCTCATGAGCCCCGAGGAGCAGAAGAACGTTGCGGCGATCGAGCGGCTCGTCGGGCGGGCCATCCCCCGCGTGCTGCTTCCCGACTTCGACTACAACATGCACCCCACGGAGTTCCACCAGGTGGTGAGCTACGGCGACGAGCCGCCCCTGACCCGCCGCGTGGCGGGCGGGCTGCAGGTCGCCGCCGCCAAGATCGCGGCGGTCCCGAAGGGGGCCGCGGCGAAGGGCGCGTCCGCGCCCAAGAACGGCGTGCCGGCCCGCGCGGCGGAGGCGTCGCACAAGGGAGCTCCGCTCAAGGCGGTGCCCGCGGCCGCCTCGGCCGAGAAGAAGGGCGCGGCGGCACGGCCCGCCGCGAAGAAGCCGGCGGCCCGCTCCGGCGGTGCGTCGCGAACGACGGCCCGCAAGCCGGTCGCGCGCTCGGCCAAGGCGCCGCACAAGAAGCGCTAGGCGCCCCCGAGGAATCCTTTCGCCCGCTCGAACGCGGCCGCCGTGCGCGCCGCGTCGGCGGGAACGAACTGCAGGAAGTCGGGTCCGCCCCCGCCCTTTCCGCCCGAGACCGCCTTCAGTTCCTCGGCGAGCGGGCGCAGGTCCGGCCCGGGCCCCTTCGCCCGCGCCACGACGAGCGCGGGCTCGGGCGAGGCCGCGGCGATCACCGCCCAGGGAGCGCCCGCCTCGAGGCACTTGAGCGCGAGCCGGCGCACCTCGTCGCGCGGGCGCGCGGCCGAAAGCTCGGCCACGCCGCGCGGCGGATCCCCGGCGCGGTCGCGCGCCTCCGCCAGCAGCAGGCGGTCGGTCAGCTCGTCGAGCCGCTTGCGGAGTTCGTCCCGCTCCTCGGCGGCGCGCTCGAGGTGCGCGACCAGCTCGCGGTCCTTGAGCGTGCGGCGCCTGGCCGCCTCCACCATCGCCTCGGTGCGCCACGCGTAGTCGTCGAACGCGCGCCGGCCGCACAGGAACTCGATCCTCACGTTGCCGCGCACGCGGTCCCAGCGGACGATCTTGATCGCGCCCACCTCCCCGGTCGCGCGGGTGTGCGTCCCGCCGCACGCCGAGAGGTCCCAGTCCTCCACCTCCACGATGCGGATGCGGCCCGAAACCTTCGGGGGGCGGCGGAGGGCGAAGCGGCCGACGCCCCGGTCGTCGGTCCAGTGGAGGCGGATCGGCCGGTTCTCCCAGATCACGGCGTTCGCCGCCTCCTCGATGCGCGCCATCGTGCGCCAGTCGGCGTCGGCGAGCGCCAGCTCCAGGCTGCTGCGCGCCTCGCCGAGGTGCGAGGAGAGGGTCGCCACGTCGAGCAGGCGCTCGAAGGAGGCCGAGAGCACGTGCTGTCCCGTGTGCTGCTGCATGTGGTCGAAGCGGCGCGCCCAGTGGACCTCCGCCAGGCCGCCCTCTCCCGGGTCGCCGTCCACGACGTGCCACACGCGGCCGTCGTCGCCGGCCTGCACGTCGGTGACGGCGGCGCCTCCCACCGTGCCCCGGTCGGCCTCCTGTCCACCGCTCTCGGGAAAGAAGTAGGTGGACTCGAGCTCGACGGCGGGGCGTCCGGCATGCTCGCCGCGGGCCGCCACGCGCGCCTCGAACTTCACGGTGTAGCTGTCGTCGTAGTAGAGGCGCTCGGAGGCCATCGTCACCCGGTCCGGCTGAGGCCGTACTGGCGCAGCTTGCGCCACAGCGTGGTGCGCGAGATGCCGAGCTGGTTCGCGGCGTGGGTGGCGTTGCCGCGGTGCTTCGCCAGCACGCGCCGGATGTGCTCGCGCTCCACGTCCGCGAGCGACCACCCGTCGCGCGCCGCCTCCGCGTCGGCGAGGGCGCGCGCTTCCGGCCCGCGCGGGTCGGCCCCGGGCGCGGCGGAACCGTCCCCGGCCCTCGGCAGCAGCCGCGGCGCGCGGATCGCGCCGGGCAGGTCCTCCGGGTGCACGATCGAGCCCTCCGCCACCGCGACGGCGTGGTCCACGGCGTTTTCCAGCTCGCGGACGTTTCCGGGAAAGTCGTAGCGGGCGAGCAGCGCGGCCGCTTCGGCCGAGAAGCTGGTGACCGGCCGTCCCTCGCGCGCCGCGGCGCGCTCGAGGAAGTACGAGGCGAGGAGCCCCACGTCCTCGCGGCGCTCGCGGAGCGGCGGCAGCTCGATCTGCACCACGTTGAGCCGGTAGTAGAGGTCCTCGCGGAACCGGCCGGCGTGGATCTCGGCGAGCAGGTCGCGGTGGGTGGCCGCCACCACGCGGACGTCCACGCGGCGGGGCGCGTCGTCTCCCACGCGGCGCACCTCGCTGTTCTCGAGCACGCGCAGCAGCTTCACCTGGCTCTGCGGCGGCATGTCGCCCACCTCGTCGAGGAACAGCGTGCCGCGATCGGCCGCCTCGATCAGTCCGCGGCGCTCGGCGCTCGCGCCCGTGAACGCGCCGCGCGTGTGCCCGAAGAGTTCGCTCTCCATGAGCGTGTCGGGAATCGCGCCGAGGTTGACGGGCACGAACGGACCCGCCGAGCGACGCGACTGCACGTGGATGGACCGCGCGATCAGTTCCTTGCCCGTGCCGCTCTCGCCGAGCAGGAGCACCGTGCTCTCGGTGGCGGCCACCCGGGAGACGAGCCGGAGGATCCGCTGCATGCGGGGGCTCGCCCCGAGGATGTTGGGTAGGAAGGCGTCGTCCGGACGGCTGGCGCGGGTTCGAACCGAGGCTTCAGGGGTCATGGGGTTCGAATTGGAACGGAAGGCGGAAAGTCCCCGGAGGGGAAGCCGAAGCGGCGATCACCGGCACGCTGCCGGGCGGTGTTTCAAACTGCCACACCGACCTCGCGGCCGTCAATCCTAGGCGTTCTTCCGCTCCGGGCCTTCCGGCGTCTCGGTCTCGACGATGGCCAGCCGGGGGAAACGGCCATCCGGCTCGGCGAGCAGGGGACCCTCCTCGACCGGCGGCGCCTCGACCTCGACGAGCCGCAGGTAGAAGAACGTCCAGGCGTACTGGATGACCGCCGTCGCCAGCACCAGGACCACCTGGGTCGCCGCGAACCATATCGAGAAACCCGGCGCCGGGAACACCAGCGCCAGCACCGTCATCAGCAGGATCAGGCCGAGCGCCACGACCGCCGAGATGCTGACCATCTCGAGCCACCGCTCGAAGCGGCCCTCGGTGAGCCGGAACGAACGGCGGGACGCGCCCACCGGGCCGCGCTCGTCCAGCACGACCGACTCGGTCGCGCAGGACAGCTTGAAGCCGAGGTAGAGCCCCGGAAGGAAGAAGAAGAACGAGGCCACGAACAGGGAAACGTTGCGCGCCACCTCGGTCGCGAACAGGGCCGGAAGCCGGCGGAACGCCTGCGCGAAACACGAGGTCGCGGATTCGGGACGCACGGTCACGGGCGTGTTGAACACCGAGCGGGCGCGGAAGCGCATCATGCTGCTCGTGAGCAGCAGCAGCAGGTAATCCACGATCATCGCGGCGGCCGAGGCGGCGTACAGGCTGCGCGGCAGGTCGGTGTGCTCGAGCGGCTCGAGCAGCGCGGGCACCAGGATCCACGGGGCGCGCAGCAGCAGCGGCACGGCGAGCGACACCACGGCGTCGCGGCGCACGGCGAGGTCGAACGCCAGCGCGAACGCGTGCCGCGCGGAAACGGGCCTCAGGGATCGCGGATGGATGGGCATGGAGGAGCCGCCCGGAAAGCGGCGCGATTGACACTAGTGAGCGGCGCTCTCTACTGTCAACACGCATGCGCTCCCGCCTCTCGCACGTGGATCGTTCGGGCCGCGTTCGCATGGTGAACGTGAGCGCGAAGCGCGTCACCGCGCGCGTGGCCGTCGCGCGCGGACGGGTCACCATGAGCCCGAAGACGCTGGCCCTCCTCCGCTCGGGCGGGGCCGCCAAGGGCAACGTGCTCGCGGCCGCCCATCTCGCCGGGGTGATGGCCGCCAAGCGCACCTCCGACCTGGTGCCGCTTTGCCACCCGCTCCCGCTCGACGGCGTGGAGATCGCCTTCACCCTCGAGAGCCGCCCCGCCTCGGTCGGGATCGAAGCGCGCGTCACGACGCGCGGACGCACCGGGGTCGAGATGGAGGCACTCACCGCCGCCATGGTCGCGGGACTCACGATCTACGACATGCTGAAGGCGGTGGATCGCGGCATGGTGCTGGGCGAGTTCGCCCTGTGGGAGAAGCGCGGGGGGCGAAGTGGCGTCTACCGGCGTCCCCGCTGAGCACCTGACCGTCGCCGCGGCGCGCGCCCGCGTGCTGGCCGCGACGCGCCCGCTCCCCGCGGTGGAGGCGACCCTCGACGAGGCGCTCGGGCGCGCCCTCGCCGGGCCGGTCCGGGCTCCCCACGCGCTCCCGCCGTTTCGCAACAGCTCGATGGACGGTTTCGCGCTGCGGGCCGCGGACGCCGGGCGCGAGCTGCAGGTGGGCACGACGCTCGCCGCGGGCGCCGAACCCGCCGCGCTCGCCCCCGGCGAGGCCGCGCGCATCATGACCGGCGCGATGCTCCCCGCGGGCGCCGACGCCGTGGTCCCGTTCGAGGAGGCCGACGAACGCGTCGCGGACGGCCTCCCGCGCGTGCGCGCCCGCGGCGCGGTCGCGCCGGGGCAGAACGTTCGCGACGCGGGCGCCGACGTTTCGGCCGGCGCGACCGTGCTCGAGGCGGGCCGGGCGCTTTCGCCCCACGATCTCGCGCTCCTCGCCTCGCTCGGGATCCCGCGGGTGCGCGTGGGGGGCGTGCCCTCCGCCGCCGTGATCTCCACCGGAGACGAACTGCTCGACCCGTCCGAGCCCCTCCGTCCCGGACGGATCCGCGACAGCAACCGTCCCATGCTCGAGTGGCTGCTCCGCGAGGCGGGCGCGCGCGTCGTGTCCTCGCGGCACGTGGGCGACGACGCCGCCGCGGTGGAGGCCGCCATGCGCGCGGCGCTCGGCGAAGCCGACGCGGTGCTCACGATCGGGGGCGTCTCGGCCGGCGACTTCGATCCCGTGAAGCAGGCCCTCGCCGGCATCGGCGGCATCTCGCTGTGGCGCGTGGCCATGAAGCCCGGGCGGCCGCAGGCGTTCGGTGCCCCGGGCGGCCGCCTCTTCTTCGGGCTGCCCGGCAATCCGGCGTCGGTCGCCTGCGTCTTCGAGGTGCTGGTGCGCCCGGCGCTGCGCCGGCTGCAGGGCCACGCCTCGGTGGAGCGCCCGCGGCTCCGCGTGCGCTCGGCCGTCGGGATGGGATCGCGTCCGGGGCGCACCGATTTCGTTCGCGCGCGCCTCGCGTGGCGCCACGGCGAGTGGTGGGCCGAGCCCGCCGGCGAGCAGGTCTCCGGGCACCTCCTGCCGCAATCGCGGGCGCACGCGCTGGTCGAGATCCCCGAGGCCTCGGAGGGGCTCGAGCCCGGCGAGACAGCGATCGCCCACGTGCTGCGCTGGCCGGGCGACCCGGACGCATGAAGCGGCGGAAGGACCGCTCGCGCGCCCCGGAGGCACCGGGCGCCGCGCGGCGCGGCGCCGATCCCCCGCGCGGGAGCGCGCCACCGGCCCCGGAAACCGCCGGACCGCTCCCCGACTCCCACCCCGCGGCCGTCGCCGCCCTCGCGGTCGCCGCGCTCGCCATCCTCTGGTCGGTCACCTACCACCTGCCCGACACGGACACGTGGCAGCACCTGCTGGTGGGCAAGGCCATCTGGCAGCTCGGGCACGTGCCGACCACGCAGCTCTGGACCTGGCCGACCTACGGCGCGCCCGACGTCAATCCGTCGTGGGGCTTCCGGGCGCTGGTCTGGCCGTTCTGGCGGGTCGGCGACGTGTGGGGGCTGTTCGCGTGGCGCTGGCTCACCACGCTCGCCGCCTTCGCGATGCTCGGGCTCGCGGCTCGGCGCATGGGGGCGCGCGGGCTCGGGCCGCTCGCCGCCCTCGCGGCGTGCGCCGTCCTCTACCGCTTGCGCGTGCAGATCCGTCCCGAGACGCTCGCGGGGGTCCTGTTCGCGGCGCAGCTCTGGATCCTCGAGACGCGGCGTCACGGGGGTCCCGACCGCAGCTGGGCGCTGCTCCCGATCGCGATCGCGTGGGCCAACAGCCACGTCTCGTACTTCCTCTTCTTCGTCGCGCTGGGCGCCCACGCGCTCGACGACCTGCTGCGGCGCTCGGAACCGCGTCCCGGCGGCGCCCTGCGGCTGCCGCTCGTGGGCCTCGCCGCGCTCGCCCTGATGCTCGTGAACCCGTGGGGCTGGCGCACCCTCTGGCAGCCGTTCGCCTACCAGCTCGAGTGGAAGCACGAGGCGATCTTCGCGACCATCGGCGAGCTCGGACGGCCGCGCTGGGGCGAGGAGCTGTGGAACGGCCTGCTCGTCGTGGGGCTGGCCGCGCCCGCCCTGCTCGCCTGGCGATGGCGCCGGCTTCGCGCCGAAGGCCGCCCGGCGCCCGACGTGGTGCAACTCGCCTTCTACGCCGGGCTCGGGGCGATGGCCTTTTCGAGCATGCGCTTCCTCGGGTTCCTGGCGCTCGGAGCCGCCCCCTACCTCGCCCGCGACCTCGACCACTGGCTCGCCACGCGCCACTGGCCGCGCTGGACGGCGGCCCCGTGGGTTCGCGCCGCGGGCGTGGCGGCGGTGGCGCTCGGGGTCGGGCTCCCGAGCTGGACGCTCCCGGGCGCCCAGATGGGCGTCGGGATGGACTGGAGCGAGTCGCCGCGGGCCGCGTGCGACTTCATCGCGCGTCACGGCGTGCGCGGGAGGAGCTTCAACAGCTTCGAGCTGGGAGGCTACCTGCTGTGGCGTTTCTGGCCCGAACGCGAGCGGCTGCCCTTCATGGACATCCACGTCGCCGGCACCCGGGAGGACCGCGCGCTTTACCTCGAAGCCCACCGCGACCCGGCCGCGTGGGCCGAGCTCGACCGCCGGCACCGTTTCGACTGGATCCTGCTCCGCCACCGCGAGCTGCCGGGCGACCGGCTGCTCGACACGCTGGACGGCGATTCGGCCTGGGCGCTGGTGTTCGTGGACGACGTGGCCGCGCTCTACACGCGGCGCGGCGGCGACCTCGAGCCGCTCGCGCGGCTCGCCTACCGGGACGTGCCCGCCGGGCACGAGGGGCTGGCCTCGCTCGGTCCCGCGGTGTCCGCCGATCCCGGCCGACGCGCCCGGGTGCGCGCCGAGTTCGAGCGCATGGCCGCCGAGTCCGAAGCCTCGGCCGGGGCCCACGCCTATCTCTCGATCCTCGCCGAACTGGAGGGCCGGATGGACGACGCGCTGCGTCACCTGCGCGAGGCGCTGGCGAGGGATCCGACGATCCCGGGCGGGCCCGGCCGGCTCGCCGATCTCGAGATCCGGGCCGGCCGTTCCCGTTGATCGCGGCGTGGACCGGCCCGGGCCGGACCCTGCGCTCCCGAATCGGGCAGCACCGCCCCGGGGCTGCCCGCGGCCGGCCCCCGCGTTGACTCCGCTTTCGCGGCCTCGATACCATTGCGCGCGTCGGGTGCGCCCTACCCGGTCCCGACCCGCCCCAGCGAACCCACTTCGACCGGAAGGCACCCCGTGACGGCAGAATCCTCGACGCCGGAGTCCCTGAACCCGCCCCTCGACGCGGCGGGCGGCAAGGACGAGATCGCCGACCTCAACGCGCTGCACTCGGGCCCCGCCGCGACCCTCGAGATCCGGCAGGAGCGCGAACGGGCCTTCCACGACGTCTGGGCCGCCGACGTGGACCCGCGCGAGCTCGACCCGATCCGCCGCGCCTTCTGCCCCACGACGCCGGAGACCACCTACGCGCTCAAGGCGCTGGGGCCCCTGCGGGATCGCCGCCTGCTCGACCTGGGCTGCGGCGCCGGCGAGACCACCACCTGGTTCGCGCTCCAGGGGGCGAAGGTGGACGCCGTGGACATCTCGCCCGGGATGATCGAGGTGACGAAGGCGCTCGCCGAGCGGCTCGGCGTGGGCGATCGCGTGAACTGCCACGTCTCCCCCGGCGAGACGCTCCCGTTCCCGGACGCGAGCTTCGACATGGTGTTCGGGCACGACTGCCTGCACCACATGGATTTCGACCGGGCCCGCGACGAGTTCCGCAGGGTGCTGAAGCCCGGGGGGCGCGCCGTGTTCGCCGAGCCGCTCGGCCACAACCCGGTCATCAACCACTTCCGCAACATCTCGCCGCGCACCCGCACGCCCGACGAGGTGCCGCTGCGCTTCGAGGACTTCAAGCGCCTCAAGCAGGGTTTCCGCTCCCTGCGCCACCGCGAGTACCAGTTCTCGACGCTCGCGCTCTTCCTGTGGTTCTACCTCGTCGAGCGCTCGGACCCGAACCAGGTGCGCTACTGGAAGAAGATCATCGTGGAGGCCGAGAAGTACCGCCCCGCCTTCGCGGTGCTCGACTGGTTCGACCGCGCCATGGTCACCCTCTGCCCGCCCGCCGGCCGCCTGTGCCGGATGACCGTGATCGTGATGGAGCGGTAGGCGGCCCTCGAGCCGGGCGAACCCTCCGGAATCACCGTCGCTGCGTGGGACCTTCCCCCGCGCGGAGCCTCCGCCCGGACTAGCGCACCCCCGCCACCACCGCGTCGGCCAGGATCCCGGCCGCGTGCGGGGCGAGCGGAAAGTACTGGATGGGCTCGATCAGCTCGACCTCCATCACCGCGAGCCGGCCCGCCACCCGCACCAGGTCCAGCCGCGCGTAGAGCGCCTCGACGGGGAGCCGGGCCAGGATCTCGGCCGCCGCGCGCGCGTCCTCCGCGCTCGGATCGGCGGGCCGCGTGCTCCCGCCGTAGATCGCGTGCGCCCGGAAGTCGCCGGCCGACGGCGTGCGCAGGAGCACGTGGCTCGGCTTCCCACCCGCGTAGTAGAAGGACCACTCCCCCTCGGACTGGATCGAGTCCACGAACGGCTGGACCAGGAATTCCCAGCCGGCCCGCTCGGCGGCGAGCCGCTCCAGCGCCCCGGCCACCCCCGCGACGGCGACCCGCTCGACCGCCTGACCGCCTCCCCCGACCAGCGGCTTGAGCACCGCCCCGCGCCAGCCTTCGCGCTCCGCCGCCTCGCGCCAGCCGCCCCCGTCCGGGCCGTCGCTCCGGTAGGTCGGCACGATGGGAACCCCCCGCTCCGCGAGATCGAGGAGGTAGCGCTTGTCGCCGTTCCAGCGCACCGCCGCCAGCGGGTTGAAGAGCCGGCACCGGGAGTCCTCGATCGCCGCCAGGACCGAGAGAAACTCGCCGGGGGCGTCGATGTAGTCCCACGTGCTCCGGATCAGCGCGACGTCGTAGTCGTTCCAGTCCACGTCCGGGTCGCTCCACACGACCGGCGACGCCTCGATCCCCCGCCTCGCGAACTCGGCGACCAGGAGCCGGTCGTCGGCGAAGAGCTCGTCGAGGTTCGGGATTTCCCACGTCACGAAGCGCGGAAGGTCGCGGCAGCGCAGCACGGCGATTCGCATCGAGGCCTCCAGGGTTCGATTCCGGCCTAGCCGAGCTTCACGGCGGCGAGGCTCGGCGCCGGGTTCGGGAACCACACGTCGTGCCGGTCGTCCTTCGCGAACCGGGACTTCGGCGCCCCGCGCGGCGGGCGTCGCACGGTGCCGATCCGGAGCCCCTCGCCGCGCCGGCGCGGGCTCCCGGGGCGGACGAATCGAACGCTCATCGAGGGTGCCCTCCCGCGGGTTCCGGCCGGGGCCGGATCCGCGACTCGCCGGCCGCGAGCCGCGCGGCCCAGTCCGGGCGCGCGGCGAGGGCTCCGACGTCGAGCGGCTCCGGCGGGGCGCCGTCCGCCTCCCACAGCCGCCGCTGCCACCAGCCCACGTCGTGCCAGCCCCCGCGCTTGTAGCCCACGCGGCGGTAGACGCCGAGCGGCTCGAACCCGGCGGCTTCGTGGAGCGCGACGCTCGCCGGGTTCGGGAGCGCGATCCCCGCGAAGGCGGCGGCGAAGCCCTGCGCCTCGAGGATCGCGAACAGCGAGTCATACAGGGCCCGCGCGATCCCCCTTCGCCGCTGCGAGGCCGCCACGTACACGGACGTGTCCACCGCCCAGCGGTACGCTTCCCGCTCGCGATGCTTCGAAGCGTAGGCGTAGCCCGCGATGGCGCCGTCGGCCTCGCAGACCAGCCACGGGTGCGTCGGCGACGTGCCGGCGATGCGCCGCGACATCTCGGCGGCGTCCGGGGCCACCGCCTCGAACGAGATCACCGTGTCCTCCACGATCGGCCGGTAGATCGCGGCGATGGCCGCGGCGTCCGTGGCGCGGGCGAGCCGGAGGTGGACGGGCGCCTGCCCGGCGCGCGCGCCGGGTGGGCCCGGATTCACGGGCGCCTCCCCGGCGAGGAACCGCCGCCGCCCGCGACCCGGCCGCCACCGTCCCCGGATTCGGCCGCGCGCCCTCGCGCCGCCCGGCGCAGCGCCGCGCGCGCGAGGAGCCGGGTCGAGTCCAGCGTGGGGAGTTCGGGGAGCGCGGCACCGGCCGCGTCGCGGACCAGGGGAAGCTCGGTGCACGCGAGCACCACCGCGTCGCAGCCCGCGCCCCGCAGTTCCTCGATCGCGCTCCCGAGCACCGCCCCCGCGTGCGGCGGGATCTCGTCGCGCACGAGGTCGTCCATGATCAGCCGATGGAGCGCCTCTCGCGCCGCCTCGCCCGGCCTCACCCACTCGAGGCCCCGCGCCGCCAGCCGATCCGGGTACACGTCGCTCTCCACGAGCCAGCGCGTGCCGGCGATCCCGAGCCGGCGGAAACCCCGCGCGATCGCCTCGTCCGCCACGGCGTCCGCGATGTGCAGCCACGGCCGCGGGGACTCGCGCTCGATCCCGGGGAGCGCCGCGTGGATCGTGTTGTCGGGGCAGACGAGGAAGTCCGCCCCGGAGGCGGCGAGCCGCCCCGCCGAGCGCAGCATGAGTTCCCCGACGCCGCGCAGGTCGGCCCGCCCGAGCCGCTCCACGTAGGCCGCGAAGGATTCGCCGTGCAGCGAGACCGGCGGGTGGGCGTGAGGGCCGAAGATCGCCGCTCCCTCCGCGCAGATCGTGCGGTAGCAGAGCGCCGCCCCGGGAGCGGAGCACGCGACGATGCCGATGTGGAGGGGAGCCG
>CAZIVR010000028.1:0-35106 GCA_964542745.1 uncultured bacterium | reverse complement strand
CGAGCCGCGCGACCGTGCCCGGCGCCACGGAAGCCCCGGGGAACGGCGCGACGGCGCCCGGCGCGGTCGCACCGGGCGGCCCCTCCGACGTATCGGCCGCGGCGGCCGCGGGTGCGCCGCTTTCCGCGACCGGCGCGAGGCCTCCGGGCGGTGAAAAGGGTTGGCCGCCCGGCTGCGGCCCGGGGCCGGCCCCGGGCGGGACCGAGTCCCGCTCGGCGAGCAGGCGCGCGCGCAACAACGAATCGGCGGGCCGCGGGCTCGCGGGATCGGGGACCGCGCCGGCCACCGGGGCGAACGGGACGCGCGAGCCGAACATCGCGCGCGCCGCGGCGGCGCGCGCCACCGAGTCGGAAACGCCGTGGGAACCGAGGCGCGGCGTGGCGGAGGGAGCGGGCGTGAGCCCGCGCGCGGGGTCGAGCGGGGCCGTCCCCCCCGCCGCGGCGGAGTCGCGGCGCGGCGCGGGCGGCGGAGGAAGCCGGATGAGGTCGGGGGGAACGCGGCGTCCCATCGCCTCGAGGTAGTCGCGCGCCGCGAGCTGCGCCTCGGTGGCGGGGAACTCGCGCACCACGCGCCAGTAGAGGCTCTCGGCCTCGGCGGGACGCTCGAGCCTGCGGCGCAGCACCCAGGCCTGCGCGTTCAGGGCCTTGCCGCCCCAGCCGTTGTCCCGGTTCTCGTCGGCGAGCTTCGCGTACTCGGCCAGCGCCCGCTCCGGCTTGTCGAGCTGGAAGAGGTACTGCTCGGCCAGCAGGAAGCCGCCCTGCGCGCGGCGCTCGAGGGAGTCGCCGCCGGCCTCGCGGAAGCGGGCGAGCTGGTCGAGCGTGGTCTGGCGCTGGGTGGCCTGGGCCACGAACGGGGACCCGGGACTCTGCTCGCGCACCTTCCCGTACTCGGCGCGCGCGCGGTCGAAGTCGTCGGCCCCGGTCTCGTAGGCGTACCCGATCCGGTACTGGGCCTCCGCCGCGATCGGCGCGCGCGGGTAGGCCGCCACCACCCGCCGGTAGGAGGCGAGCGCGCCTTCGACGTCACCGCTCATGAGCTGCACGGTGCCGATGCGGGTGAGCAGCCGCCCGTAGCGGTCGTATCCGGCGGTCTGCGTGACCACGAGCGGCCGGCCCCCGGTGGTGTCGGGCAGCACGGGGGGCCGCTCGAATCCGAGCGCGCCCCGCAGCAGCGCCTCCGCCTCGTCGAACCGCCGGCCGGCCTCGAGGCACTCGGACTCGCGCAGCAGGTAGGCGAGCCGCTCGTCGTCGGTGCGCGAGCGCGATCCGAGGAAGCGGAAGTCCTCGCGCGCCTCGGCGAACGCGCCGCGCGCCAGGTTGGCCTCGGCGCGGGCGATGCGGGCGGTGACCGCGAGCGGCGACTTGGGCCAGCGCCGCACCAGCACGCCCGCCGCGTCCGCGGCCTCGGCGTGGCGCTCGAGCGACGCGAGCGTGCGCGCGCGCTCGAGGTGCGCGTACGGGAGCAGTTCGCCGCGCGAGGTGGCGGCGAGGAACTCGTCGAATCCCTTGAGGGCCTCGGGGTAGCGGCGCGCCTGCCGCAGGGCCACCGCGCGGTAGAAGCCGGCCTCGGCCAGCAGCGGGCTCGAGGGAAAGCGCGAGGGGAAGTCCTGCAGCATGTTGATGGTCTGGAGCGGGTCGTTCCTCGCGAGGAACGCCTTCGCCCACAGCAGGTAGGCGTCGTCCACCCATTTCGAGTTCGGGTAGTTGGCCATCAGCTTCTTGGAGAAATCCATCGAGCGGTTGAGGCTGGTGTTGTCGGGCGAGTCGCGGCGCTCCACCGCGTAGGGCTTCCCCTGCGTGGCGCGGGCGTAGTACTTCCGCGCCGTGTAGAACGTGTTGTAGTAGGCGCAGGAGGCGAGCGACGCGGCCAGGCACGCTCCCGCGAGCCCCGCGGCGAGCGCGCGGGCGGGCCGCCGAGGGGCGGCCGCGGGTTTCGGGACGATCGGTCGGTGGCTCAAGGATGGGGACGGATGCGGGCGCCGGGCCGGGTGCATGGGGAGTTGCGGGACCGTAGCACGCGCTTCCCGCCCCCTGCCATACCCCGGACCCGGGCGGGGCCGCGGCCGAACCTTTCAGGCGAGGGCCTCCGCGAAGGTTCCCGCGAGCGCGTGCGTCGGCCGGCCGGCGCAAAAGGTCGCGATCGCGCGGCCGGTGAGCCGCCAGCCGTCGAAGGGCGTGTTGCGGCCCCGCGAGCGGAACGAACCGGCGTCCACCGTCCACTCGAGATCCGGATCCACCAGCACCACGTCCGCCGGGGAACCGGGCTCGAGGTCCACCTCGGGCAGCCCGAAGACGCGGCGCGGGGCGGCGGTCCACAGGTCGAGCGCCCGCTCCAGCGACAGGTGGCCGGGCCGCACCAGCCCGCTCAGCGTGAGCCCGAGCGCGGTCTCGAGCCCGACGATCCCGAAGGGGGCGAGGTCGAAGGTCTGCCGTTTCTCCTCGGCGGTGTGCGGGGCGTGGTCGGTGGCGAAGCAGTCCACCGTGCCGTCCACGATCGCGGCGATCGTGGCGTCGCGGTCGTCGGCCGAGCGCAGCGGCGGGTTCATCTTGGCGGCGGTGTCGTAGTCGGCCACCGCCTCGTCGGTGAGCATCCAGTAGTGCGGGCAGGTCTCCCCCGTGACCGCGAGCCCGCGCCGCTTCGCGTCGCGCAGCGCGTCGAACGAGGCGGCGCAGGAGAGATGGGCGAAGTGGACGCGCCCGCCGGTGAGCGCCGCGAGCTCGACGTCGCGGCGCACCATCACGCTCTCGGCCGCCGAGGGGATGCCGCGGAGGCCGAGCCGCGTGGCGGTGAAGCCTTCGTTCATCGCGCCCTCGCCCTTCAGGGCGAGGTCCTCCTCGTGGCAGACGACGGGCAGGCCCGCGTGGAGCGCGTACTCGAGGGCGTGGCGCATCACCGCCGCGTTCATGATGGGCCGGCCGTCGTCCGAGAGCGCCACCGCCCCCGCGGCCCGCAGCGCCAGGAACTCGGTGAGCCGCGCCCCCTCCTGCCCCACCGTGACGGCGGCGATCGGGTGCACGCGGCACGGGGCGCCGGCGGCGCGCTGCAGCACCCACTGCACCCACTCGGCCGAGTCCACGACGGGCCGGGTGTTGGGCATGCAGGCGATCGCGGTGAACCCGCCGGCGGCGGCGGCGGCGGTTCCGGTCTCGATCGTCTCCTTCGCCCCCTGGCCGGGCTCGCGCAGGTGCACGTGCAGGTCCACGAGGCCCGGAGCCGCGACCGCCCCGTCGGCGTCCACCACGCGCTCGGGCGCCGTGTCCCCGGGTTCGGCGACCCGGCCGCCGGCCAGCAGGAGGTCCATGCGCTCGAGCGTGCGCCAGTGGCGCACGTTGCGGAGCAGCGTGGGGGCGGCGGGCCGCGCCGGAGCCGGCGCGCCGCTCACGCCGCGCGGCTCTCGCGCCGCGCGCGCACCGCGCGGGCGCAGCGCGCCAGCACCGCCGCCCGCACCGCGACGCCGTTCTCGACCTGCCCGAAGACGCGCGAGCGCGGCCCGTCGGCCACCTCCGGCGCGATCTCGACCCCGCGGTTCATGGGGCCCGGGTGCAGGATCACGGCCTCGGGCTTCATGATCGAGACCCGCCCCGGGGTCACGCCCCACACGCGCGTGTACTCGCCGAGCGAGGGCAGCCGGCCCGAGTCCATCCGCTCGTGCTGGAGGCGGAGCGCCATCACCCCATCGGCGCCGGCCATGGCGTCCTCGATCGTCCGCGCCACGGAAACGCCGAGCAGCTCGACGTCGGCGGGCATCAGGGTGGCCGGTCCGGCGAGCGTGACCTCGGCCCCGAGCGCGGTGAGGCCGTGGATCGCCGAGCGCGCGACGCGCGAGTGGGCCACGTCGCCGACGATCGCGAGGCGGCGGCCTTCGAAGCGCCCGCCCCAGGCGTCGCGCAGGGTGAGCAGGTCGAGCAGCCCCTGCGTGGGATGCTCGTGCATGCCGTCGCCGCCGTTGATCACCGCCACGTCGAGGTGCCGCGCCACGAAGCGCGCGGCGCCCGGCGCGGGATGGCGGATCACGAACAGGTCCACGCCCATCGCCGCGATGGTGTGCACCGTGTCGAGCAGCGTCTCGCCCTTCGACATCGAGGAGCCGTCGGCGCCGAACGTGGTGGGCGTGGCGCCGAGCCGCTTCTCGGCGATCTCGAAGGACACGCGGGTGCGGGTCGAGTCCTCGAAGAAGGCGTTGCAGACCTCGAAGCCGCGCAGGTCGGTGCCCGGCGCCTTCCCTTCGCCGCGCCAGCGCTCGCGCAGCCGTTCGGCGTCGTCGAGGATCGAGGTCAGCGCTTCGGCGGGGAGACCTTCGAGGCCCAGCAGGTGGCGCTCGGCGGGGAGCGTCCAGGGTTCCGAGGTGACTCCCGTCCCCTGCGGCGGCGGCGGGACGGTCGGAGCGGCGGGCTCGTGTGCGGCGATGACGCTCATCGGGTTCCCCCTTTTCCGCCTCTCGGGGCGGAGTTAAAGGTCGCGTCGCTTCACTGCGGCACGGGCAAGGTAATCGAAACCGGCGTGAGGGATCAACCGGATTCCCGGCGCCGCGCCCGAAGGGCCCGGGCAATCCGCCCGCCCGGGCGCGGGACCGTGCGAAACCCGGGGCCGGATCGCGCCGGCCGGCCCGCGACGGGGCACCGGCCGGCGCCGCGCCCGGCGCTCAGTGCGCCGCGCCCCCGGCCGGAAGGTTGCGGGCGTCCCACTCGGACGGCGGCGGGAAGGTGAGCACCGATCCCGTCACCTTCTGCCCCGGGGGCACCGGCTTCGGAACCGCGTGCCGCACGGCGGGGACCGACTTCAGGTAGGCGGCGATCGCGAGCGCGTCCTCCTCGGTGAGGTTCGCCAGCGTCATCCACGGCATGGCCGGCGCGAGCTGGCGCCCGTCCGGACGGTTGCCGGTCCGGATCGCGGTGGCGATCTCGGCCTCGCTCCACGCCAGCAGGCCGGTGGAATCCGGCGTGAGGTTCGCCGCGTAGACGACGCCCCACGGACCGGCCCATCCCATCTCGCTCCCCGCCAGCGCGCGGGTCTCGTCCGGGCCGCCCCAGAACGACCCCGGCGTGTGGCAGTCCCCGCAGCCGACCGCCAGCGTCAGGTAGCGGCCGCGCGCGATCTTCTGCTCCGCCGTCGGGGCCGCGGGCGCCGACGCCGTCTTCGCCGGCCCGCCGCACGAAAGGTTCATGCCGGCGGCCGCCACGCACACGGCCGCCAGTCCCCACGCGATCCCTCGTTCCCACCGCATCGCCACATCCTCCTCCGGTTCGCGCGGGACCCGCGCCCGCGCCCGCGGGAAGAGAGCGCTCGCCCCGCGGGGGGCATGAGGCGGGCGGATCGGCCACCGCGCGTGGCCGCAATCTAGAGGACGCGGGGGCGGCGGCGCACCGGAAATCGCGGGGACCGCGCGAGGCGAAAACGGAAGCGGCCGCCCTCCCTGCGGAGGACGGCCGCGCCGTGAAGCCCCGACGTCACTCGCCCGCGAGGGGCGGGCGCGTCAGTTCATGACCGCGACGCGCTGCGTCTTCACGCCGCTCGAGGTGCGGAGGTTGATGAAGTAGACGCCCGGGCTCACCGCGCCACCCGCCTCGTCGCGGGCATCCCAGAAGCGCGAGTGCTGGCCGGCCGGCACCATCGCGTTCTGCAGCGAACGCACCACGCGGCCGCCCGCGTCGAGCACCTGGATGCGGACGAACTCGGGACGCGAGATCCGGAAGCTGAACGACGTGCCGTGGTTCGCGGGGTTGGGGACCGGCGACCCGAGGACGAGATCGCCCTCGAAGCGGCCGAGCCGCGTGCCCGACACCAGCCCGAAGTTCTCGAACTCGCCCGAGCGGTACATCACGTTCAGCCGGTAGTAGCGGGTCTGGCCGGCCTCGACCTCGCGGTCGAGGGCGGTGGTGACGTCGCCCGCCATCCGGACTTCGGACTGGATCGGCTGCCACGGCCCGTCCACGCCCGGGGCGCGCTGCAGCGTCACGACGCCGACGTCGGTCAGGTCGCCGAACTGCCAGCGCAGCAGGACGCCGTCCTCACGGCCCTCGGCGGTGAACTGCGAGAGCGTGGTGGCGGTCGGGTGGCCAAACCAGCCGATGTCCTGGAAGTGCCCGCGGGTGAGGTCCACCTGATCGTGCAGGTTGTTGTTGATCGCCGGCTCCATCAGCGCGTTCGGGGTCAGCGACACGTCCCAGTGCGACACCGACGATCCGCTCTGGAACGGGTTCGGCGTGTACATGAGCGGCTGGCCGGCGTTGTTGGCGCCCTGCTTGAGCGTCGGGTGCTGGTTGAGCGTCACGATCGCCCCCGGCAGGTTGGCCTTGAGCGTGTTGCCGTCCGCCAGGGTGATCCCGACCACCGGGATCGTGATCGAGGGATCGGCGCCGCCCGGGGCCAGGTTTCCGGCCACGTTGTTGGCGATGATCACCGCGATCGCGCCCGCGGCCTGCGCCGCCTGCGCCTTCAGGATGAACGTGCAGTTGCCGCGGTCGATGAGCGCGATGTTGCCGTTGATCGCGGCGGCGTTGGTGAGGGCCTCGCAGGCGTCGGTGGTGCTCGCACCGCCCGCGTCCTGCACCAGCACCACGGTCCCGGACACGCTGAACGGGGGCTGCGGCCCGAAGGCGGCGTTGCCGGCGTTGAACGTGCCGAGCGCCGGAGTGGTCACCACCATCTGCTGGCGGCCGGACAGGAAGAGCGCGGCGTCGGCCACCGCGGCCGGCCCGTCCCACGCGAGGAAGCCGTTGCTGATCGCGGAGGCCACGCGCTGGGCGTTGGTCTCCTGGTACCAGTGGAGCCCGGTGTTCATGTCGAAGAGGTACCGGTCGTACACCGACGGGAACCCGCTGTTCATGGCGCCGGTCGTGCCGCTGGTCGTGGTGCTGAAGCCGAGCCCGTGCCCCATTTCGTGGAGCAGCACCGGGAGCAGCTCGACCGCGGCGCCCTCGAGGCCGTCGTAGCCGTAGTACCAGCCGACACCGCCGAGGCAGGTGGCGAGGTCGAGGTTGGAGTTGAAGGTGGCGCTGATGTCGTTCGAGGCGGGGACCAGGTCCACCCCGGCCAGCCGGTTGGCGAGCGCCTGGTGGTACCAGGTGCCCGGGAACTCGGCGCCCGCGAAGTCGCGGGAGATGTTGATCGGGCCGGCGCTTCCGAGCACGCCGCTGGTGGCGTTGCAGGTCTGCGGGTTGAACTGCGCGGTCACGATGATGGGCACCGTGCTCGGCAGGATGCCGCCCCAGATCCCGGCGGCGTAGTTGAAGAGGTTGAGGCGCTGCTGGCCCACGGTCACGCCGGGGTTCCCGCCCACCGGGGCGCGCGGGGTCGGATCGTTGAAGCCTTCACCGGCGCCATCGTTGTTGAAGATCGTGATGGTCGCCGCGCCGGCCGATCCCGCGACCAGGGTCGCGAGCACGGCGAGGAGCGCGCCGGTCCGGCGGAGCGATGAAACGCGCAGGATGCGGTTCATGGACTACTCCTCCGGGAAGGCGTTGGAGTGGACGGACGGCACGCGCTTGAGGGCGGTGCGGGGATCCTTGGAGCAGCTCATGTGGCGGCGGCCCTTCGCGTCCACGTGCAGGACCGAATACTCCTGAAGGGTGCCCTTGAGGTCCACGGTGTATCCGCCGCCGGGAAGCGCCTCCTCGACGAGCACCACGGTGGTCTCGAGCGGCAGGCCGTCGGGACCGCTCTCACTCAGGATCGGGAGGCTCACGATCTCGCCGGTCTCGGGGTCGCGGAAAGCCTTCATGCCGGCTTCCGCGGGCGCCGCCTTGCGGGCGGTCGCGGCGGCCCCGGCCTTGACGGCGGCGGGCGCGGCCTTGCGGGTCGCGTTCACCGCGCGCGCGGGGACCGCGGACTTCCCGGTCGAAGCGGTGACGGTCGTCGCGGCCTTGGGCGCACAGGCGGTGGCCTTCGCGCTCTTGGTCGCGTCGCACGCCCAGGCGGCACCCGCGCCGAGCGCGAGCGAGCCGAGAACGGCGAGGCTGAGGAAACGGGAGTGGCGCAGGGTCATGAGGGGAGCTCCTCCGGCAGGGGGTGAAGAAGCGCGGCACGAGTGAGGTGAGGATCCTAAGTGCTTGTCACGGCGAATGACCAGAGAATTCTGCGAGCCTTGGGCCCCGGCGCCCGCGAGAGCCGGCGGGTGCCTCCGCTCCCGCGGCGCCGACCCGGTTTGGGGACGACAAACGAGACGCGATCCCCGCGCGACCGCCGGGGGACACTCGTCGCGGATCCATGGGAAGGTCCGGCCGGGCGGGGTCCGCGAGTTTCGGAAGAGTGCCATGCCGGCAGGGGACCCGGACTCCTGCTCGCCCGCCGGCGAATCGGCCCCAGCGGGTCGTCGCGGCGATGCCGGGGGGCGCGACCGCTCGCGGCTGGCGGGCCCCCCCACTTCCGACGGCGGTGACCCCGCCGCCAGCCGGGGAGGGCCCCCGCCGAGCTCCGGAAATCGATCCGGCCGAAGCTCGGCTTGACAGAGTTATCAGAATGGGGTACAATGGGTTACGTCGCATGAATGAAACGGGCGCCAGCCGCCCGGGCCGGGCTTCTTCCGGCACTCATGGCGACGCGGGTTCCATCGGAATCCCCGGCCTCCCTTGCGAGATTGCCGGGGTCCCGTCGCCCTTCGCCCGGCGCTTCCCGGGCTCGAGGGGTGACATCCCGAGCAACACCTCCGAGCACCGCGCCGGCCCGCCGGCCGCGGCGCCTGACCTGCCCCGAACCGGGGCGCTGGAACGAAACCCGGCCGCGACGCGGCCCCACGACACGATCGCGCGGCGCCCCTCCGGGGCCCCCGCGGGGGGCGCGAACCGGCCCACTCGAACGAAAGGACATCGGGCATGACCTACAACATCATCGACATCCAGGGAATCGGCGCAGACTTCGCGGAGAAGCTCAAGACCTTCGGCGTGCAGAACACGGACGACCTGCTGAAGCACACCGCCGACGAGAAGAGCCTGAAGACGATGGCCGAGAAGACGGGCATCACCGAGAAGCTGCTCCAGAAGTGGTCGGCGATGGCCGGCCTGATGCGGGTGAACGGAATCGGCCCGCAGTTCGCCGAGCTGCTGTACTTCTCCGGCGTGGACACGGTCGAGAAGCTGCGCGAGCAGCCGGCCGACGGTCTCCTGCGCAAGATGACCGAGGTGAACGCGACGAAGAACCTCACCAACGCCCTTCCGAAGCCCGCGGACGTGACGCGGTGGATGGACGCTTCGCGCCAGGTCACCACGGGCGAGCCGGTTCACGCCCGCTAGCCGAACCGGCCCGCGAAACGAGCGGCGGCCACGATCCCGAGGGATCGTGGCCGCTCGTGTTTTTCCCCGGGCGCCCGATCGCGCCCGGCCGCGGGCCCGCGGCGCTACAGCAGCGTGCCCCGCAGGAGCACGCTGGCCAGCGAGAAGTAGATGACGATCCCGAAGACGTCCACCAGCGTGGCCACGAACGGCGCCGAAGCGCTCGCGGGATCGAGCCCCACCCGGCGCAGCAGGAACGGCAGCATCGCCCCCGAAAGCGTTCCCCACACCACCACGCTCAGCACGCTGCCCGCCACCGTCATCCCGACCAGCAGGTGATGCGGACCGTAGCTGCCGAACATCAGCTCCCACAGGTACACGCGCCCGAAGCCGAGCACGCCGAGGAGCGCTCCCATCGCGAGGCCGGTCACCACCTCGCGCCGCACCACGCGCCACCAGTCCACCAGCTTGAGCTCGCCGAGCGCGAGGGCCCGGATCACGAGGGTCGAGGCCTGCGATCCCGCGTTGCCGCCGCTCGAGATGATGAGCGGGATGAAGACCGAGAGCACCACGGCGCGCGCGATCTCGTGTTCGAAGCGCCCCATGGCGGTGGCCGTCAGCATCTCGCCCAGGAACAGCACCGCGAGCCAGGAGACGCGCTTGCGCACCATGGCCAGCAGGCCGGTCTCGAGGTAGGGCGCGTCGAGCGCCTGGGTGCCGCCGATCTTCTGGATGTCCTCGGTGGCCTCCTCGCGGATCACGTCCACGATGTCGTCCACCGTGACCACGCCCTTCATGCGTCCCTCGGCGTCCACGACCGGAATCGCCTGCAGGTCGGTCTGGGCGAACAGGGCGGACAGCGCCTCCTGGTCCATGTCCTCGGAGGCGGTCACGAGATCCGTGGTCATGAGGTCGCGCACGATCCGCTCGGGAGTCGCGGCGAACAGGTCGCGCAGCGTCGTGACCCCCAGCAGCCGCTGGTCGGCGCCGAGCACGTAGACGTAGGAGACGCTCGACCGGAGCTCGCGCGTCTGCTTGCGCACGTAGCCGAGCGCCTCGTCCACGCGGGCCTCGGGCCGGACCCGCGCGTAGCGGGGATTCATGAGCCCGCCGGCGTCGTCCTCGGCGTACGCCAGCAGGGCCCGCACCTCGCCGAGGGTGGCGTCGTCGAGCAGCGCGAGCAGCCCCTCGCGCTCCTCCTCGGCGGCTTCCTGGATGACGTCGGCGGCGTCGTCGGGGGGCAGCAGCCGCATCCAGGATCGCCGCTGGGCGGCCGGCAGGCCCGCGATGATCTCGTGCTGGTCGCGGGCGGTCAGCTCGAAGAAGAACTCTTCGGCCTCCTCGCGCGTCAGGTCGGAGAAGGCCTCCTCGCGCTCCTCGGGCGTGAGAAGCCGCCAGGTCTCCTGCAGGTCGGCCAGCCGCAGTTCCGAGGCGTCGCGTTCGGCACGGAGGGACATGGGCGCGCGGAGCCCGGGCTCGACCGCGAGACGGCGCTGCGAGCCCCGGCTACTCCTCCATTTCCTTGATCACGACGCTGTCCACGCCGTCGATCTCGGCCAGCTTGACCCCGATCACCTCGCGTTTCGAGGTCGGCACGTTCTTGCCTACGTAGTCGGCGCGGATCGGAAGCTCGCGATGACCGCGGTCGATCACCACGGCGAGCTGGATGGAACGCGGCCGCCCGAGGTCGATGAGCGCGTCCATCGCCGCGCGCACGGTGCGGCCCGTGTACAGGACGTCGTCCACCAGCACCACGACCTTGCCCGAGACGTCCATCGGGATCTCGGTGCCGCCCACGACCGGCTGGTGGGCGACCGTCGAGAGGTCGTCGCGGTAGAGGGTGATGTCCAGGCTCCCGAGCGCCGGCGTCTGCCCCTCGAACTCGTGGATCTTCTGGGCGATGCGCTGGGCCAGCGGCACCCCGCGCCGCCGGATCCCCACCAGCACGAGATCCCCCACGCCCTTGTTTCTTTCCACGATTTCGTGGGCGATGCGGGTGACGATGCGGCGAAGGCCGTCGGCTTCGACGATCTCGGCCTTTTCCTTGAGCGCCATGGCCCCTCCGCGCGGGATGCGTGCGATCCGACGACGACCTCGTGGAGCGCGGCGGCACGATAGCGGCCGGGCCAGAAGCCGTCAAAAATTAGGCGTTGCCGGGCCCGAGCCCCGCCCGTAGGATGGCGGCGTTCCGGCTCTTCCCCATCCTTCCTTCGAGAGCCCGCGAAACCGGCCCGCCTGGGCCGGTCCTCGTCGAGTTGGCCGCAACCCGTGGGGAGGTTCCATGCATCGCGGGATCCCGTTCCCGTCCGCCGCCGCTCCGGCGCCGCCGCGCCGGCCGCGCGCGCGCCGCTTCGTTCACGTCTCCTTCCTCGCCGCGACACTCGCGCTTCTGCCGCCCGCGGAGGCCGCCGCCGAGCCGTTCGCGCTCCTCGCGGCCGCCAGGGGCGCGGTCACCGTCACGCCGGCCGGGGGCGAAGCCGAGTCCCGCGCCACGTTCGGGCGCGAGCTCGCGCGCGGGGACCGGATCTCCGTGCCGAAGGGCGGAAGCGCCACGGTCTATTTCTCCGACGGCAACGTGATCGAGCTCGGCGAGTCGAGCACGCTCACGCTCGGGGGCCGCGCCGGTTCCCGCCCCGCGGTGGGGCCGGCGGCGACGCTGCCGGCGGGGGTCTACAGCAACGTCGCGCGCTTCGTGACCCGCGGCTCGCGGGAGTCGGGCCTGGTGGCCCAGTCGGGGCTCCGGAGCGCCGAGGAATCGCGCCCGCTGCTGCTGGCCCCGCGCCGCAGCGACGTGCGCGAGGAGCGCCCGGCGTTCGCGTGGCGCGCCGTCGAGGGCGCGACGCGCTACCGCGTCACGCTGTCGGGGGAGGAGGGCGAGCTGTGGACGCGCGAATCGCGCGCGACGGAACTCGCGTTCCCCGCCGACGCTCCCGCGCTCGCGGGCGACCGCGACTACCTGTGGCGCGTGGACGCGCTCGGGGAGGCCGGCCGGATCCGGAGCGAGGAGAGCGTGTTCCGCGTCGTCCCGGGCGAGGTGCGCCGCTCGGTCGAAAACGACCTCGGCCAGATCGAGCGCAGCGCGGGCGGCCCCGGCAGCCCGGCCGGCCTCTTCCTCGCGGGCTCCTATCTCTCGGGCCGCGGCCTTTACCACGAGGCCGCCGCGCGGTTCGAAGCGCTCGCGCGATCGGCCCCGGACTCTCCCGCCCCGCACGAAGCGCTGGGCAACGTCTTCCGGGCGATCGGCCTCATGGATCACGCCGCCGCCTCGTACCAGAAGGCGCTCGAACTCACCCGCACTCCCTGACCCGCCGGCCCGGCACGGGCCGGTATCGCTCACGCATCGCGACGCCCCGTCCCGCGCGGATCCGCGCGGGTTTCGAGGCGCCGGTTCGACTGGACCCATCCCCCACCCTCGCCCGGGAGTTCCCCATGCCGCCGCTCCGGTCTCCGATCTTCGTCGCGCTCGCCGCGCTCCTGCTGCTTCCCGCCGCGCACGCCCTCGCCACGCAGGTGGTCCCGCTCGACACCCGCGGGCTGGTGCGCTCGTCCCACGACATCGTGATCGGCGACGTGCTCGCCACCCGCTCCTACTGGAACGCCGAGCGCAGCCGCATCCTCACGGACGTGACGGTGCGCGTCTCCGAGTCGCTGAAAGGCGCGGGCGGCGAGGTGACGCTCACCCAGGTCGGCGGCGAGGTGGACGGCGCCGTCTACGAGGTGCACGGCTCCCCGGTCTTCCGGCGTGGCGAGCGCGCGCTGCTCTTCCTGTGGCGCGACTCGCGCGGCCGCGCCCAGGTGAACGGGCTCGGCCAGGGCAAGTTCGACATCACGCGCGATCCCGCGAGCGGCGCGCTCACCGTGCAGCGCCCGCTCCCGGGACTGCGCTTCCGCGACGCGCGGAGCCTCGGCGCGCTGCGCGCCGGCGAGCGCGCCCCCGCGGTGCCGCTCGCCGACCTGGTCGCCGAAGTGCGGCGGGTGCTCGCGGAGGACGGCCGCTAACGCGGCCGGGATCCCATGAACTCCGTTCCGACGATTCGTCGCGCGGCCGCGGCCGCCCTGCTCCCGATCCTGCTCCTCGCCGGCGGCGCCGGCGCCGCCGGCGCGCCCGCCCCGCGGCTGATTCCCGCGGTCGAGAAGTCCGCGTTCGACCTGCCCGCGGCACCCGCCCGCGCGGACCGGACGGCCGCGGGCACGGCGGCCCGCGGCCCCCGGCCCGACGGCAATCCGACCATCCCGCTCGCCGACGACTTCCTGATCTTCTCGAACCGCTTCCAGGAGCTGGACGGGGCCTGCAACGAGCGCGGCTGGAGCTTCGAGGACCGCACGGCGCGCGTCTACGGGCACGTGGACACGAGGACCTCCAACTCGGCGTTTCTCTCGTCCGAGACGGCGGCGGGGACCTCGATCGCCTCCGGCGTGCCCCTCGGCACCAACCCGATCCACTTCAACGGCGTGGTCGCCGCGCAGGGCACCGGAACGGTCTACTGGGTGGACCGCGCCTTCGACAGCGACGCCTTCCGATTCGACACCGGCGCCAACACCGTCACGGCCCACGGACCCCGTCCCGGTCCCGGCTCGACCGTCGAGGCGGCGGTGGTGCGCGCCGACGGGAGCCTGGTCGCGGCCGACCTGAACTTCCTCTACCTCTACCCGGGCGGCGGCGCGGCCCCCGTGGCGATCGCCGGGAACCCGGCCGGCTCCCCCGACGACACGCTCGCCGCGCAGGCCAGGCTCTCGCTCACCGCCACCCAGCTGGCCGCGGACGCCGCGGGCAACGTGTGGTTCGCGGAGCCGGGCACCGGCCGCGTCCGCATGCTGCGGGCCTCCGACGGCCGCGTCGTCACGATGGTCGGCACGGGCGGCACGCTCAACTCGCAGGCGCTCTTCGCCCCCTACGGCCTCGCCTTCGACTTCGGGGCGGGCCACCTCTACGTGCCGGACCGCAGCGCCTTCAAGGTCTACCGCTACGACCTCGGCACCGGCGCGCGGACCGTTTACGCCGACGGCGATGGGGACAACATTCCGTCGTTCGAGAAGGCGGCCGTGGCGAACGGCCAGCTCTACGCCACGGCCCTCGGCTCGGGAGCCCTCTACCGGGTGAACCCGGGCGTCTATCCCGACCCGATCGCCGAGGTCGTGATCGGGAACGGCCGCCTGATCGCGACCCCCGCGCAGCGCCAGGACGCGAGCGTCTTCGCGACCAGCCTGATCGCCGACCTCTCCCCCGACGGCGCGGGCGGGATCCTCTTCACGTGCGCCAAGTCCCTGGTGCTGCGCTACGAGCCTGCCACGGGCACCCTCACGCGGGTGGCGGGCGTGCCGATCTCGATGGACATGGGCACGCGCGCGTTCTGGATCGGCGCCGACCTCGGGTCGGCTCCCGACGAGGTCGCCCGCTGGGTGAGCTCGCACGGCTACGGGAACAGCTGGGGCCAGTGGCTCGAGTCGCCCCCGATCCCGCTCGCGGGCGCCGCCGATCCGACGGTTTCGTTCGACCTCCAGATGGAGCTGGACGAGACCTTCGCGAACGAATACGTGGCGGCGCTGGCGCAGGACGCCTCGGGCGCGTGGCGGCACGTCCAGATCCGCTTCGTGGTGCCCACTCCCCAGGCGCCGACCGCCCAGAACGGGCCCTTCTCCACGCCGAAGTGGCTCATGCAGCGCGGCATCGTCCCTTGCGAGATCCACCTGCTCGCCCCGGAGAACGCGGGAATCGCCCTGGGGGCGACCACGCGCGTGCGCCTCTACCTGCGCACCAACGCCATCTACTCCAGCGAGGACGGCGGGGGCTCGTGGGAGGCCGGCGGCGCGATCTTCGACAACCTGCGCGTGCGCGACGGGGGGACGGACCTGATCCCCTTGGTGGACTTCGAGGACGGCACCCTCGGCGGCTGGACGCCCGGCGCGCGAAACTTCGCCTTCGACAACCCGTTCAACACCGACTTCCTCGAGCGGCCCGCGGCCGGCACCGACGTCCAGCTGAGGGACGGCTACGACAGCGCCAACACCAGCTGCGTGTGGACGTTCCTCTCGCCGGGGGACTCGCTGGGCCCCGGCGTGCTCACCCGCCTCACCTCGCCGTGGATCCGCCGCTACGCGCCGAACGCCCCGCTGTTCGTCTACTTCTCGGGCAAGCTCCCGACCGCGGCCCAGAAGCGCTTCCTCACGGTGACCGTGCGCGGCAAGAACGTCGGCGACGTGCGTCCGAGGCTGCACTCGCCGAGCTTCTTCATCTACAACAGCGGCACGCCGGGCGGGGACGTCAACTCCCCCTACGTGAACCGCCGCGAGATCTCCTCGGTCGTCGATCTCCAGGTGCCGCCCGTCGCCGACTCCGTGCAGCTGGTCTTCGAGATCCAGGAGCGCGAGCGGACGCTGATCACGGGCCTGCCCTTCTCGCGCCTGCCCTACCTCGACGACTTCGAGGTCGCGGAGCTGGCGGTGGACCGCGACTACGACGGCATCGCCGACGCGGTGGACGCCTGCCCCGACGAGTGCGCCGCCGGGCAGGACGCCGACGGCGACGGGTGCCTCGATCCCACCTCCACCATGCGCCACGTGGAGTCGTGGCGCTCCTCGCTCGCGACCGTGCGTTTCGTGCCGTCGCTGCCCGGGCTCCCGGGCGTCACCGACGGCAGCGACCTGCAGGCGATCCGCGCCGCGGCCGCGGCGTGGCGCGACGTTCCCGGCGCCACGAACCGGCTGGTCGAGGCCCTCCCGAGCTCGCAACTCGCGGCCTCCGCGATGGACGGGGTGAACCTGGTCACGTTCCGCGACCCGAACCTCGAATTCCCGCCCTCGGTGCTGGCGGTCACGCCGACCCTCTCGTTCAACCGCACCACCAACTACGGCGACCGCGTCGTGCCGCCCGGCGAGATCGTGGACGCCGACGTCGTCGTGAACGGCGCCGCGTCGCTCGGGACCCCCACCTTCGCCGGTTCGTTCGACCTGCAGGGCGTGATGACCCACGAGTTCGGCCACATGCTCGGTCTCGTGCACAGCGGCGTGAAGGACGCCACCATGTATTTCGTCCAGCTCCCCGCCCAGGACGCGCGCAGCCTCGAGAGCGACGACCGCTCGGCGCTGGCCGCGGCGTACCCGGCGCCCGCGCTGTTCACCGACTTCGCGACGATCGGCGGCCGGGTGCTGCGCGACACGACGGGGGGCGGGCTTCCCGGCGCGCTGGTGACGGCGGTGCGGCTCGACGCGGCCGGCGCGCCGATGGACACGGTCGCCTCCGACTACACCGACGAGTCCGGGCGCTATCGCATCCACCGGCTGCCTCCGGGCGACTACGGCATCCACATCCAGGCCCTGGACGGCTCGGTGCTCGACGGGCTGGTGCCCGCGTTCGTGAGCGAGCGGCTCGCCGCCAGCGCCGACGTCAGCTTCGACGCCGAGTGGTACACGGCGGGCGACACCTACGACGACGACCCCGCCGTCAAGACCGTGATCGCGGTGGCGGCCGGCGAGCAGTTCCTCACCGCCGACCTGGTCAGCAACCTCGACACGTCGGCGCCCTTCGTCGTGAGCCTCAACCCCGCCGGCGCGGCGACCGGCGTGGGCGTGGACGCGACAATTCTCGTCAACTTCAGCGAGCCGGTGGACGCGACGAGCCTGCAGGCGGCCTTCGCGCTGCGGGAGACCGGCTCGAGCACGCGCCTCGCGGGGAGCGGCATCCTCTCGGGCTTCGGGCGCACGTTCGTGTTCACGCCCGAGGTGGCGCTCCGGTTCGAGACGGACTACGAACTCACGATCTCGACCGCGCTCGCCGACGGAAACGGCGTGCACCCCGCGGCCGACTTCGTCTCGGGCTTCCGCACCCAGGCGCGCCCCTCGGTCTCGATCGCCGACGTCCAGCCGCGCAGCGTGCTCGCGGGCGGCACGCTCACCGTGATCGGCCAGGGCTTCGACGCCGTCTCCCCCTTCAACAACCTGCTCAGCCTCTCGGCGCCGGCCTACAACGACACCGCCGTCGTGGGATTCGTCACGCCCACCTCCATGGTGGCGGTGCTGCCGCCCGGGGTGCCGCCCGGTCCCCTGACGCTCCAGGCGGTCCGCGGCCCGGCGACCGAGACCAGCAACACCTTCCTCGTCACGGTCGTCCCGCCGGCGCCGCAGGCCTCCCCCATCCCGAGCGGGGCCGCCATTCCCGTGCCGTTCGTCCCGCGCGACGTCGCGCTCTCGAGCGACGGAACCATGGCGTACGTGGTCGGGGACGGCGGCTTCGCCACGATCAACCTCGATCCGGCGCGCGCCGCGGCGCAGCCCGCGCTGCACCCGCTGCGCGTCGCGGTCCCGCGCCTCGCGGGCGACCACGCCCGCGTCGTCCTCTCCACCGACGGCGCGCGCGCCTACGTGAGCGTGCCGAACGCATCGAGCCTGCTCGAGGTGGACGCCCTGCCGTCCTCGGCGACGTTCGGCGCGCTGCGGGACTCGGTTCCCGTGACCGGCAGCCCGCAGGGGCTGGCGGTCGCCCCGAACGGCAAGCGGCTCTGGTACACGGACCAGAGCGCGGCGCAGGCCGGGGAGGTCAACGTGGATCCGGCGAGCGCGGGCTACCTCCAGCCCGTGCGCATGCTCGGGCTCATCCACCCGCCCAACGGCGGGATCACCGCGAGCGACGCGGGACAGGCGCTCTACGTCACGAGCGCCGTCTCGGTGGTCCGCGTGGACCTCGCGACGGCCAACGTGACGCCGGTGGCCGTCGGATTCCTGCGCCCCGGGGCGGTCGGGGACCTCGCGAACCGGCGCTTCTACTTCGCGTCGGGCAGCGCGGGCGTCAAGCGGGTCACCGTCCCCGGCGCCACGATCAACCTCCCGACCGGCGGATCGGTGGCGGACGTGGCGCGCAGCCCGATCGGGCCCTCGATCTTCGCGGTCAACGACGGCACCAACCGGCTGCAGGTGGTGAACGCCGACTCGGCGAACGCCAACTTCGGCACGGTCGTCGCCGAGGTCGCGACCGGCAGCGCTCCGTCGGCCCTCGCCGTCAACGCCAACGGCGGCACGATCGCCGTCGCCAACGCCGGCGACCGCACGGTGCAGATCTACGGCTACGGCGCCGCGGGAACGCCGGCGGCTCGGCGCGTGATGCCCCCGGCGGCGGTCCCGGGCCAGATGGCCGCGGTCCACGGCGACGCCACCACTTCCGGCTTCGCGCCGGGCACCCTGGTGGACCTCGGCTCCGGTTCGCCCTTCCCCGCGCTGAACCCCACGGGCGACGCGGCGGGATTCCGCGTGCCGGTCATGCCCGCGCAGGCCACGAGCGTCGTGCTGCAGCGGCCCGACGCGCAGCGCACGCTCGGCCTTCCCTTCCAGATCGTGGAGCCGATCCCGGTGGCGATCCCGCGCCCGGGCGGCATCACCCTCCCGGCCCGCACCAGCCCGTGTTTCTTCCCGATCGTGGGCGCGGTCAAGTTCATCCGCCTCACGCCGGACGGCCGGAGGCTCGTGGCGGTCCGCCAGACCACCTGCAGCGTGTCGGCCGACGCTTACGCCATCGAGGACGACGGGATCACGCCGCTCGGCTCGGCGCTCCTCACCGGCCCCGTGATCGGCGGGTCGGACGTCGCCGACGACGCGGCGATCACGCCCGACGGCCGGTTCCTGTGGGTGGCCAGCGGGGAATTGGGCGCGGCGATCTTCGACATCGATCCCGCGAGCCCCACCGCGGGCACCCGCGTCGGCACGGTCGGCGTGACGACGCTCGGCAACCCGCGCGGGCTGCTCGCCGACCCGCTCGGGCGCTTCATGATCTGCGGCACGCACGCCGGCTCGGGCCCCTTCAGCAACGGCGCGTCCCTGTGGCCGGTGACGGGCGTGGACGCCCCGATCGCCGAAATCCCGGGCGCGAACGGTTACTCGTTCGCGGCCAGCGGGGACGGACGCTACCTGGTGGGCGGAAGCGTCCAGCAGGCCACCTTCTCGGACCTCAACGCCCGGACGCTGCTCGCCACGACCCCGGCGCGCGGGGCGGTGGGATCGATCTACGTGTCGGTCGCCGTGTCCCGCGACGGGCGGCGCGCGATCGGGCTCCTCAACTCCCCGACCCTCGGCACCGGCACCCAGGTCACCCTCTGGAACCTCGACCCGGCCGCCGGCGCGATCGGCTTCGAGCTCTTCCACGGGCTCGTTCCCGGCGCGGAGGGATCGCGGCTCGACTACGTGATCCCCGCCGCGGACGCGGGCGGCTTCTTCGCCTCCCAGGCGGATGGCGACCTGCTGATGCGGCTCACGCCGCTGGGCGGAGGACTGATCGGGGCCCAGGTCCCGCTGCCGTTCCCCACCACCTCGATCGCCTTCACCCCCGACGGCCGCCGCATGTGGCTCACGCGGAATGCCGGCCCGAGCGGGAGCATCACCGACGGCGACTTCCAGATGTTCGACATGAGCCGCGCCGGCGCCCTGTCGCTGGTGGCGGGCGCGGGGCAGAGCGGCCTCCCGAGCACCGTGCTCCCGGTGCCGGTGCGGGTGCGCGTCACGCACGGCGGCGGCGCGCCCGAGCCGGGCGTGCTGGTGCAGTTCGACCTCGCGGCCGGGCAGGGCACGTTCGCCGGAACCGCGGGGCGCACGCGGGTGACGCGGGTCTCGGACGCGAACGGCGAGGCCGAGGCCCGCTGGCAGCTCCCGCCCGGCGTGCTCGGCGGCGTCACCATGACCGCCACGGCGCTCGGCGTGGCGAGCACCTCCGTGACCGCGACGGTCGTCGCCGACGACGCCTCGATCGTGCCGGAGCTGGTCGAGCTCGGCCCGGCCGACGGCGCGACCGGCATCAACGCCGGCACGCAGCTGTTCGCGCGCTTCAACCAGCGCATGCAGGCCACGGTCGCCAACGCGATCACGGTGCGGGTCAACGGCAGCGCGGTGAGCGCCGTGAAGTCGTTCAGCGACGGGGGCCGCTTCGTGCTGGTGACGCCCTCGGCGCCGCTCCCCTTCGGGGCCACCGGACAGATCGAGGTGGCCGCCGGGGCGCTCGACACCGACGGCCAGACGCTGGCGGCGGGCGGGCAGGCCACGTTCACCGTGCAGGACGCCCCGGCACTGGCCCTGTCCAGCCTGAGCCCGCCGTCCGGCCCGGTGGGGGCCTCGGTCGCCATCAACGGCGCCGGGTTCAGCCCCACGCCCGCGCTCAACACGGTCCGCATCAACGGGGCGCTCGCGCAGGTGACGAGCGCGACCCTCAACGCGCTGGTGTGCAGGGTGCCCGCGACCGCCACCACCGGGCCGCTCACCGTGGAGGTCGGCGGAATCACCAGCGCGCCGCTCAGCTTCGTGGTCCTGACCGGCACCGGGGTGGGCGGCGCCCTCGGCGACCTGTCGGCCTCGGGAGGGATCCGCGACATCGCCGTCACGCCCGACGGCACGCGCGTCTACGTGACCAACCCCTCGCTCAACACGGTGAGCGCGCTGCAGGTCGCCGACGCGCTCGGCCTCGGAAGCGTCACCGTCGGGCTCCAGCCCCAGGGCATCGCGATCACGCCCGACGGCGCGCGCGCCTACGTCGCCAACACCGGAAGCAACGACGTGAGCGTGATCGTCACCGATCCGGCGGGTCCCGGTTACAACGCGGAGCTCCGGAAGATCGCGGTGGGTCCTTCGCCCGTGGACGTGGCCATCTCCGGCACCTCCAAGGTCGTGGTGGTGAACTCGGGGGACGGGACGCTCAGCGTGATCGACGGCAACCCGGCCAACCTCGCCACCTACGACCGGGTGACCGCCACGGTGAACTGCGGCTCGGCGGCGCAGGCGGTGGCGATCTCCGCCGACGGCACGCGCGCCTACGTGGCCACCGGGGCGGGACTCGCGATCGTGGACCTGCTCGCCGGGGCCGTGACCACCACGGTCAACTGCGGCTCGGCGGCGCAGGCGGTGGCGATCTCGGCCGACAACACGCTGGCGCTGGTGCTCACCGCGCTCGGCGAGCTGCGCGTCATCAACCTCGCGCCGGGGACCGCCCAGTACCAGGTCGTGACGTCGGTCAACTGCGGCTCGTCCGCCCAGGCGGTGGCGGTGTCGGCCGACGGCACGCGTGCCTTCGTCTCGCTGTCGGACGGCGCGACCGTGCTGGTGTTCGAGATCCGCTTCGCCAACGGCGCGCAGGCCTCGAGCGTGGTGCCCGGGCCCGCGATCCGGCTGGTGCCCGCGCCCTCGATCGCGGTCGGACAGGGACCCGCCGGCATCGCGGTGGACGTGAGCGGCGTGCCTCGCGTGTACGTCGCCAACTCGGTCTCCGGAACCGTCACGGTGATCGGGTTCCCCAACTTCCTCCCGACCCTGCCCGTGGACTTCCGGTTCTCGCCTCGGTCCCTCAACCTCAAGTCCATGGGCCGCTGGGTGAAGGGCGTCCTCGAGCCGCACCCGCCGGCGCTCGCCTCCGACATCCTCCTCGCCAGCATCCGGCTCAACGGCGTGGTGGCGGTGGACTCCTCCGGCCCGCACGGCGTCGGCGACGACGACGGCGACGGGATCCCGGACCTGACCGTCCGCTTCCGGCGCGCCGAGGTCGAAGCCGTGGTCCCGGAGGGCGACGACGTTCCGGTCACGGTCACCGGGCTCCTCGGCGGCCGGAACTTCGAGGGCACGGACGCGATCAAGGTGAAGCGCGGCCAGGTGACGGCGCCCGCTCCCCACGCGACCCTCGCGCCGGGGGACGATTTCACCGTGCGCTGGACGACTCCCAACGGCGTGAACGCCCTCTGGGTGCGGATCGCGCACTCGCTGGACGGCGGCGCCACGTGGACGACGGACGCGGACGGCATCCCGAACTCGGGGGCGTACGTGTGGAGCGTCCCGATGGTCGCGGCCGAGAGCGCGATGGTGGCCGTGGCGATCGTCGAGCAAGAGGGCGGCCTCACGGGGGGCGGCACCAACCCGGAAATCACGCCGGGAATGGAGAACCTCGAGTCGGTGGAGGGCGTGCTGGCCCGCAGCGGCGTGTTCCGGATCTTCGGGGCCACCGACGTGGCGGCCGCGCCGGCCACGTTCGAGTTCGTGCCGATCCTGCCGAACCCGGCGCGGGCCGTCGCGCGGCTGCGCTTCGGGCTGCCGCAGCGCACGCACGTCGCGCTCGAGGTCTTCGACCTGCAGGGGCGCCGGGTCCGAACGCTGGCGCGCGGGACGCTCGCGGCAGGCTGGCACGAGCGGGAGTGGAACGGCCGGGGCGACGGCGGCGATCCCGCGGACGCGGGCCTCTACTTCGTGAGGCTCAAGGCCGCGGGCCGCGAGTGGAACCGCCGGCTGGTCTGGCTGCGTTGATCGCGACGGGGCGGCCCCGCGCGGGGTCCGCCTCGCGCGGCTGGAGGAACCCACGAGGGGAGCGGCGCCCGGCCGCTCCCCTCATTCTTGTGGGCCCCCGGTTCCGCTGCTAGCGTCCGCCGCACGATGGAAGGGTCGCGCGTCTCCCACTACCGCATCGAGCGTCTCCTCGGGCGGGGCGGCATGGGCGAGGTGTACGCCGCCACCGACCTCGACCTCGAGCGGCAGGTGGCGCTCAAGTTCGTGGCCGCCGGCCTCGCCGAGGACGACGAAGCGGTGCGCCGCTTCGAGCGGGAGGCGCGCGCCGCCGCCGCGCTCAACCACCCCCACATCGCCACCGTCCACGCCTTCGAGCGCGGCGAGCGGCCGTTCCTCACCATGGAGCTGCTGCCCGGCCGGAGCCTGCGCGGCCGCCTCGCCCAGGGGCCGTTCGGGGCCGCCGAGGCCCTCGGCCTCGCGCGCGACGTGGCGGCCGCGCTCGCCCACGCCCACGCGCGCGGCATCGCGCACCGCGACATCAAGCCCGAGAACCTGATGTACGACGAGCACGGCGCGATCAAGATCACCGACTTCGGCCTCGCGCGCGCCGCCCAGCTCTCGCGGCTCACCATGACGGGCACCACGCTCGGCACCGCGGCCTACATGGGACCCGAGGCCGCGAGCGGCGGGAGCGGCACGCCCTCCGACGTGTTCGCGCTCGGCGTGGTGATCCACGAGATGCTGGCCGGGGTGACGCCATGGCGCGGCGAGAACCCGCTGGCGATGATGTTCGCGATCGCCCGCATGCCGCCCGAGGATCTCGCGGCGCTCCGTCCCGACGTCCCGCGCGAGGCCGTCGCGCTCGTGGCGCGCCTGCTGGAGAAGGACCCGGCGGCCCGCCCCACCGCGGCCGAGGCGGCGCGCGAGCTGGCGCGTCTCACGGGATCGCCGGTGCCCCCGCTTCCTTCGCCGGCGCCGGCGGACGCGGACGCCGGCGATCCGGCGTTCGAGGAGCAGCCGACCCAGCGCATCTCCGAGGCCCCGACCGCACCGCTGCCGCGCCCCGCCGCCGCCGGGCCTCCGGCGCAGGTTTCGACCGAGGAGCTCGAGACGCAGCGGGTCGTGTCGGATCCCGCGCGGCGCGGGGCCGCGGCGGGAGACGCGCTGGTGCCCGCTCCGGAGGGCGGGCGCGCGCTCGCGGCCCCGCCGCGGCGCGGATCCGCGCGGGGCGCGCTCCGGGTCGCGGGCGTGGCCGCGGCGCTCTTCGTGGCGGCGCTCGTCGCCACCGTGGCGTGGAAGTGGCGCGCGGCGCGCGAGGCCGAGGCCAGGACGCGTGCGAGCCAGGCGGCCGTGCACCTCAACAACGAAGGACTCCGGGCGCTGCGCGACGGGCGCAGCGCCGAGGCCCAGGGGTACTTCGAGTCCGCGCTCCGCCGCGACCCCGGAAACACCGCCGCGCTTGCCAACCTTGGCACGGTATACCGTGGCGCGGGCGACGTGGCGCGCGCCGAGTCCGCGTACGTAGCCGCGCTCCGCCAGATCCAATGGCGTCGCCGGCTCCAGATGGGCCATCAGGGGCGCACGGAGACCGCGCTCGCCGCGAGTATTCACGTCAACATCGCCGACCTCGAGATCGAAGCGGGGAACTGGGAGGGCGCCATCGAAAACCTGAGAAGCGCCCACGCCCTCGACTCGACGCTCACCGTGGTCAACAACCTGGGGCTTGCACTGACGATGGGCAGCCGCCCGGACGAGGCGCGCGCGGTGCTTGCGCGCGGACTCGAGCGCTTCCCCGGGCAACCACACCTGCTCAAGAACGCCGCGCTCGCCGCCCTCCGACTCGGCGACCTGCGCGCCGCGGCCGACTCACTCGAGCGCGCGCTCGCCCTCGACCCGGGCCTCGCGTCGGCGCTCGGGCTGCGCGCCGAGGTCCGAGGGCGCGCCCGCGACGTGGCGGGAGCGCGACGCGACTACGAGGCATTCCTCGCGCTGCGGCCCAACGACGCCGAACGCGGCGCCGTCGAGGAAGCGCTGAAGCAACTGGGCGTGCTCCCGCGCTGAGCGCGGGCCGCGGGCGCGCGGCGCTAGCTCTTTTCGCCCTCGACCACCGCGTTCGACAATTCCCAGCCGCGCGCGAAGAGTTCCCGCACCGAAGCGAGGAGCCGGAGCCGGTTGAGGCGCGTGGGCGCGTCGTCCACGTTGACCATGACCGCGTCGAAGAACGCGTGGATCGGCCGCTCCATCTCCAGCAGCGCGGGCAGGATGTCGCGGTAGCGCCGCTCCGCCCACAGCGGGCCGGTGCGCTCCGAGGCGACCGCGAGGGCGGCGGCGAGCGCCTGCTCGGCGGGCTCGGCGAGGCGCGCGCGGTCGAGGGCCGCGGGCAGCGGCTCGGTGGCCTTGGCGAGGATGTTGGCGACGCGCTTGTAGAGGATCACGAGGGGTTCGAAGCGCGCGTCGCCGCGAAACGCGTGCAGCGCCAGCGCGCGCATCCGGCAGTCGGCCGGGTCGGCCCAGCCGGGACGCCCGCCGCTGCGCGACTCCATCGCGGCGTCCAGCGTGTCGTGGCGCAGCGGCTCGCCGCCCCCGCTCTCGGCGGCGGCGATTCCGGCGCGCACGCGGTCGGCCCAGAACGCGCCCAGCTGTTTCATGACCTGCGCCTGGGCGAGCTCGGGATTCGCGGCGAAGAACGGCGCCGTGCTCTGCATCGTGGCGCGGAACAGGTCGAGGTGCCGCGAACGCTCGAGCAGGATGCGCACCACCCCGTTGGCGGCGCGCCGCACGGCGAAGGGATCCTCGCTCCCGCTCGGCACCTTGCCCGCGACGAAGGCTCCGGCCACGTGGTCGAGCTTGTCGGCGAGCGCGAGCCGCGTGCCGGCCTCGGACTCGGGCAGGGCGTCGGCCGGCCCGCGCGGCCGGTAGTGCTCGGCGATGGCGGCCGCCACCGCCTCGGGCTCCCCGGCGCGGCGCGCGTAGTGCCCGCCCATCACGCCTTCGAGTGCGGCGTACTCCTTGCCGCTGCCGATCATCTCGGAAAGCAGGTCGGTCTTGCACAGCAGCGCGGCGCGCTTCGCGGCCGCCCCGGCGCCGCCGCTTTCGTCTCCCGCGGTCGCGACGTCGTCCACCAGCGCCTCGAGGCGCGCCGCCTTGTCGCGCAGCGAGCCCAGTCCCTCCATCCACACCACGCCCGCGAGCGCCTCGACCCGCGAGGCCGGCGGGTGCTTGAGGTCCGAGTCCCAGTAGAATTTCGCGTCCTCGAGCCGCGCCACCAGCACGCCCTCGTTGCCGGTGCGGATCGCGTCGAGGTTCCGGTCGTCGCCGTTCCGGAGCGCGAGGAAGTGCGGCAACAGGCGGCCCGAGGCGTCCTCGACCGCGAAGAAGCGCTGGTGCTCGCGCAGGGCCATCACCACCACCTCGCGGGGCAGGTCGAGGTAGCGGGGATCGAAGGAGCCGAGGAACGCGGTGGGGCGCTCGATCAGGAAGTTGTTGATCTCGACCAGCTCGTCGTCGGCGACGAGCCGCCCGCCGGCGCCCGAGGCCAGCGCCTCGAGCTGCGCGCGCAGGTCGCGCTCGCGCTCGCGCGGGTCGGCGCGCACCTCGCGCGCCGCGAGGGCCGCGCGGTAGTCCGCGGCGGCCGCCAGCTCGAAGGCGGCCGGCGCGAGGAAGCGGTGCCCGAACGTGCGGCGCCCCGCCTCGAGCCCGAAGGCGCGCACCGGCACCACGTCGCGATCGAGCAGCGCCAGCAGCCAGCGCACCGGGCGCGCGAAGCGCGTGTCGTCGTCGAGCCAGCGCATCGTTTTCGGGAACGTGAGCCGCGAGGCCGCCTGCGCCAGGAGCCCCGGCAGCACCTCGAGCGCCGCCTGCCCCGGCCGGTGCACGGTGACCTCGACGTACTCGCCCTTCGGCGTCTGCACCCGTCGCACGGCCGAGACGTCCACGCCCTTCCCCTGGCAGAAGCCGAGCAGCGCGCGGGTGGGCTTGCCCTCGGCGTCGAACGCGGCCTTGACCGCCGGGCCCTGCACCGCGTCGTCGCGATCCGGCTGGCGCGCGGCCACCGGTCCCGCCTCGACCGCGAGACGGCGCGGCGTGGCCAGCACGCTCACCCCGGTGCGGCCCTCGATCCACAGGCCCGCCTCGCGGAGCTGGCGCGCGACCAGCTCGCCGAGCTGCGGCGACGCCCCGGCGGTCCCGCCCTCGGCGGACACGTAGGCGGCGGGAAGCTCTTCGACGCCGATCTCGAACAGCAGCGTGCCGCTCACGAGCGCGCCTTCGCCGGCTCGGCGGCCCCGCGCGCTCCCGCGGCGTCCCCGTTCCCCGGGGCCGGATCGTCCTTCGGCTTCACCCACTTCGCGCGCTCGGCCGGGTCCGCGATCAGCGGGTAGCCGAGCGCTTCTCGCTGGGCGACCCACGCGAGCGTGGCGCGCCGCGCGAGCTTCCGCACCCGCCCGATGTAGCCGACCCGCTCGCTCACCGAGATCGCCCCGCGCGCGTCGAGCAGGTTGAAGAGGTGCGAGCACTTGATCACCGAGTCGTACCCCGGCATCACCAGCCCGAGGTCGAGCAGTCGCCCGGCCTCGGACTCCCACACCTTGAACATTTCGGACAGCGCCGCCACCGGCGCCTCCTCGAAGTTGTAGCGCGACCACTCGCGCTCGTTCTGCACCCACAGGTCGCCCCAGGTCACCGCCTTCGTGACCTCGCGCCCCTCCGCGTCGAGCGCGGGCGGCGCCCACACCAGGTCCTGCACCCGCGACTTGCCCTGGATCGCCATGCCGATGCGGTCGAGCCCGTAGGTGAGCTCGGCCGACACCACCGGCAGCTCGATCCCGCCGCACTGCTGGAAGTAGGTGAACTGCGAGATCTCGGTGCCGTCCATCCACACCTGCCACCCGAGCCCGGCCGCGCCGAGGGTGGGCGACTCCCAGTCGTCCTCCACCAGCCGCAGGTCGTGGTCGCGCACCACCGCGCCCATCGCCTCGAGCGAGTCGAAGTACTGCTGGACCACGTCGGGGGGCGAGGGCTTGAGCAGCACCTGGTACTGGTAGAACTGCTGGAAGCGGTTCGGGTTCTCGCCGTAGCGCCCGTCCTTGGGGCGCCGCGAGGGCTCGACGTGGGCCACGCGCCACGGCTCGGGCCCGAGCGAGCGCAGGAAGGTCGCGGGGTTGAAGGTGCCCGCGCCCACCTCGGAGGGGTAGGGCTGCTGGATCACGCAGCCGCGCTCGGCCCAGAAGGCCTGGAGCGCGAGCATCATGCCCTGCAGCGACCCCCGCGGGTCGAGCGCGGCCCCCGCGCTCACCGCCGCTCCGCCACGCCCGCGAGGGCGCGTCCCATGGCCTCGGAGAACTCCCCGGCGTCGCGCACGCAGAAGTCGAGATCCCGCAGCAGCCCGTCCTCGAGCCCGTAGATCCACGCGTGCACCGCGAGCGGCTGGCCGCGCCGCCAGGCGTCGAGCACGATCGAGGTGCGGCACACGTTGGCGGCCTGCTCGAGCACGTTCAGCTCGCAGAGCCGGTCCACCCGCGCGGCGTCGTTCGCGCACGCCTCGAGCGCGGGGCGATGGCGCTCCGCCACGTCCTGGATGTGGCGCAGCCAGTTGTCGATCAGCCCGAGCGGTTCGCCCTTGAGCGCGGCCGCGACACCGCCGCACCCGTAGTGCCCGCACACGATCACGTGCCGCACCTTGAGCGCGTCCACGGCGAACTGGAGCACCGAGAGGCAGTTGAGGTCGGTGTGCACGACGACGTTGGCCACGTTGCGGTGGACGAAGATCTCCCCGGGGAGCAGGTCCACGATCTCGTTCGCCGGCACGCGGCTGTCCGAGCAGCCGATCCACAGGTACTCGGGGCGCTGCTGCTCCGACAGCTTGCGGAAGAAGTCCGGGTGCTCCCGGCGCATGCGCTCGGACCACGCTCGGTTGCGCTCGAAGATGTGAGGAAGGTCCCGCATCGGGCTGGGCTCCGGGGGTCGGCGACGGGGGGCGAAGGGTCCGCGGCAGACTATCAGGCGGCGGCGGCCGGGCGAAGCCGCCGGGACGCGCGGCGCGACGCCCGGTTCAGGCGCGGCCCGCGGATCCGGCCGCGCCCCGGAAGAGCGGCGTCGAGAGGTACTTGAGGCCCGAATCGCAGAGCAGCGTGACCACCGTGCGCCCGGGCCCCAGGCCCCGCGCGACGCGCAGGGCGGCGACCACGTTGGCGCCCGACGACGTGCCGGAGAAGAGGCCCTCCTCGCGCGCCAGACGCCGGCTCATCGCCATGGCGTCGGCGGTCGAGACCGCCTCGATCGAGCCGGCCGTCGCGGGGTTCCACAGCGGAGGCACGAAGCCCGCGCCGGTGCCCTCGATCTGGTGCGCCCCCGGGGGACCGCCCGAGAGCACCGCCGATTCGGCGGGCTCGACGGCGACGATGCGAACGCTCGGGTCGCGTGCGCGGAGCACCCGCGCCACGCCCGTGAGGCAGTGGGACGTGCCCACCGACTGGACGAAGGCGTCCGCGCGTCCGCCCGACTGCGCGAGGATCTCCTCCGCGAGCGGGGCGTAGCCGGGGGCGGCGTCGGCGTTGTGGAACTGATCCGCGTAGAAGGCCCCCGGAGCCGACGCCAGCGCCTTCGCCCGCTCCATCATCGCGCCGATCAGCTCGCGCGTGATGCGGCCGCCGTCGGAGGGAATCTCCACCACGTCGGCCCCCAGCGCGCGCATGTGGTCGCGCTTCTCGATGCTGAAGGCGTCCGACGTGACCACCGTGATCGCGAATCCGCGCGCCGCGCACACCAGCGCGAGCGAGGTGCCGGTGCTGCCCCCGGTGTACTCGACGAGCCGCCCGCCGGGCGGGAGCCGCCCGTCCGCCGCCGCGGCGTCCACCACGGAGCGCGCCATGCGGTCCTTCATGCTGCCGGTCGGGTTCTCCCCCTCCACCTTGACCAGGACGCGCGCGTGCGCCGGCGGCACCACGCGCCGGAGTTCGACGAGCGAGGTGCCGCCGATCGAGTCGAGGATGCCTGCGGGAATTCCGGGCGCGTTCATGAAGATCGGGTGCGGGGGCCCGGGCCTAAGAGCGGGCCCTGCGTCCGGGCCGTGGGGCGCCCGAGCCCGCACCGGAACGCTTCGCCGACGGGGACTTCGCCCGGGATCGCCCCGCCTCGGCACGCTTCCCGGCGGGGCGCCGCCCCGCGGGACGTTTCGCCGCGAGCGTCGGGTCGCCGAGCCTGCGGTTGAGCGCCGCCGCTTCCCTCGCGAGCCGACGCGCCACCGCGGGCGCGAGCGTGTCTCCCTCGCGCAGCGCGAGGGTCGCCATCTCGTACTTGCCTCCGGCCTCGAGGCGCGGCTCGATCCCCGCGAGGCGCTGCCCCCGCCAGAACCCGAAGAGCACGCGGCTCGGCTCGGCGCGAATCAGCAGCACCGGCCCGTGGGACGAGTAGACCAGGTGCCCCCACTTGACGACCTCGTCGAATGCGGCGGCCGAGCGGACCGCCGCTCGCAGGCTCGTGACGAGTTCCCTGCGCCATCCACGCAGGGCGGCGACGTAGGCGTCGGGGTCGGCGGCGGGCGGCTGCTTCAGCATGGCGCGGGGCAGTCTAGCGGCGGGCGGGCGGAGGTGAGAAGGAGGATCGAGGAGTGAGCGGGAACCGCGGGTGGCGACCTGCGTCGGCTCCGGCGGGAACGGCTTCGGACTCGGGCGTCCGGCACCTCCACCGGCTGCGCGTCGGGCGGGGGCCGGAAGCCGACTCGCCGCTCACCGCGTCTCCCCCGGCTCGATGGCCCTCAGCACTTCGAGCGAGCGCAGCCCGCGAAACTTCTCGAAGTGCATCCGGAGGAACGCCTCCACCACCTTGAGCAGCTCCGCGCCGCGGCGCACCTCGACGAAGTCGCCGGCCTCCTCGACCGGGCGCGACAACAGGAGCGCGAGCCCGGCCAGCGCGTCGGCGGAGAGCGTGATCCCTCCGCCTTCCCGCGAGGCGCACGGATCGCACAGCAGGCCGCCGCGCGCGGCCGAAAACAGCCGGCGCGGCGAGAGCGGGCCCCCGCAGCCGGCGCAGGCGTCGAGCCGGGGCCGGTAGCCGAGCAGCCCCGCGAGCTGGAGCTGGAACGCGAGCGTCACGGCCGGCAGCGCCGCGAGCGGCGCGCGCACGCACCCGGCGAGGGTCTGGCGCAGCAGGTCGTACAGCTCGGGATGCGGCTCCTCGCCCCACACCAGGCGGTCCACGATCTCGAGCGCGGCCTGCGCGTGGGCGAGGCGCGTGAGGTCGGAGAGCCGGCTGCCGACGGGATCGAGCACTTCGGCCTGCGAGAGCAGGTGAAGGTCGCGATCGGGCTTGTGGTAGAAGACCAGCCGGGAGCGGGAGAGCGGCTCGAGCGCGTAGCCGAACCGGCTCGGCGTCTTGCGCGCGCCCTTGGCGACCACCTTCCGCAGCCCGTGGTCCCGCGTGTAGACCGTGACGATGCGGCTGGTGTCGCCCAGCGCGTGCGAGCGCAGCACGATGCCTTCGGCGGAGATCAGGGCCATGGGGGCCGGAGTATAGCCCGCGGCCGGGCCCGGCCCGGCCCGCTACGCGCGCTCGAACGCCTCCGCGAGCGCCGCCGCGTCCGGCTTCGTCACGGCCGGCATGGCGGACGCCCGAGCGGGCCGCCCGACCTCGGGAACGTCGTGGCGAGGGTCACCGGGGCTCCCCCTCCAGCGCGGGTCGCGGCCCGTTCCCGGCCGGCTGCACCACGCCGCCCGAGACGATCACCTTGAGGCCGTCCTCGATCGGCCAGTCGAGGCGCACCAGTTCGCGGCCCGGCACGTAGTGCACGAAGCCCGAGGCCGGGTTCGGCGTGTGCGGCACGAACACCACCTCGATCTCCTCGCCGAGCCGGGCGCGCAGGTCGGCGGGAGCGCGCCCGGTGATGAACCCGACCCGCCACACGCCGGGATGCGGCCACTGCACCAGCACCACCTGCTTGAAGGGCGAGTCGCCCTTCTTGTCCTGGTTGAGGAACGCGTCGCCGAGCGACTTGGTGGAGCCGTACACGAGCCCCACGCCGGGAATGCGCTGCAGCAGCCCATCCCACATGCGGAGCAGCGGCCGGAGCCCGATCCACGACGCGAGCCAGCCGACCAGGAACAGCAGGATCATCGTGGCCAGCAGGCCGAGCCCGGGGACGCGGTGGTAGTCGAACGCCGCGAAGCGCAGGTAGCGCCCGAGCAGGTTGTCCACCCAGTTGAGCAGCTGGTAGAAGACCGCGAGGGTGACCGCGGTCGGCGCCAGCACCAGCAGGCCGGTGAGCAGGTAGTTCCGGAGCTTGTTCATGGCGCGGGAATGTAGCGCGGGGCCCCGCCCGGGGCCAGACGCGGAGCGGAGGTCCGGTGGCGCCCCGGGCTCACGCGTGAGGCGGGGCCGCGCGGGCCGCGGCCGCCGCGCGGGTCACGCGCGGGCGGTCTTCATGCGCCGGGCGAGGTCCTTCACGTGCGCGGCGACCCCCGCGAGCACCGCGTCCTCGCGCGCGCGCATCGCGCGCCGCTCGGCTTCGCGCCGGTGGTCGAGCCCCGCCAGGTGCAGCGCCCCGTGCACCACCAGCCGCGCCAGCTCCTCGCCCTCGCTCACCCGGAAGCGCCGGGCCTGCTCCCGCACCCGGTCGAGCGAGACCACCAGGTCGCCGTGCACCGTGGCCGCGCGCGGCGCCCCGTCCGCGGCCGCCGGGGCGGGCCCGCCCAGCAGCTCGCCGGTCTCGTCGTAGCCGAAGCTCAGCACGTCGGTGGCCTTGTCGAGCCCCCGGTAGTCGCGGTTGAGCGCCCGGAGCAGCGCGTCGTCCGCGAGCGACACGCCGATCTCCCCGGCCGAGCGCCCTTCGGCGCGGAGCGCGGCCCGCACCAGCGCTCGCAGCGCCGGCGCCAGGCCGGCCAGGCTACGTGGACTCCTTACGGAGATCGGCATCGGTCTTGGAGCGGCGGGTCGGGTCGGCGGGATAGGGCGCGCGCACGTGGAAGATCGCGGTGAGCACCGGGATGAACGACTCGCGGATGCGGGCGAGGTCCTGGAGCGTGAGACCGCACTCGTCGAGCTGCCCCTGCTGCACGCGCTCCTCGAGGATGCGCGTGACGAGGCCGCGGATGCGGCTCGGCGTCGGCTCGGCCAGCGCGCGCGAGGCGCCCTCGACGCCGTCGGCGAGCATCAGGATCGCGGTCTCGCGCGAGCGCGGGCGGGGCCCGGGGTAGCTGTAGTTTTCGCGCCGGGCGTTGGGATCGCTCTCCAGCGCCTTGTGGTAGAAGAACGCCATCACCATGGTGCCGTGGTGCTCGGGGATCGCGGCCTGCACCGCCTTCGGCAGGCGCTCCTTGCGCGCCAGCTCCAGCCCCTCCGTGATGTGCGACTTCACGACCAGCACGCTCATGGTGGGCGACAGCCGCTCGTGGCGGCTGCGCGAGGATGCGGGCTCGTTCTCGGCGTAGTACTCGGGCTTCGAGAGCTTGCCGATGTCGTGGTAGTAGGCCTGCACGCGCGCGAGCAGCGAGTTGCTGCCGGTGGCCTCGGCGGCGGCCTCGGCCAGGCTCCCCACCACCATGCTGTGGTGGTAGGTGCCGGGCGCCTCGAGCTGCAGGCGCTTGAGGATCGGCCGGTTCAGGTCGGAGAGCTCGAGCAGCGTGATGTCCGAGGTCAGGCCGAACAGGTTCTCGACGGGCGGCAGCAGCACGAACGCGAGCGAGGCGCACAGGAAGCTGTTGACCCCGCCCCAGCCCACGTCGCGCAGCAGCGCCGCCGCGGGGATGCCGCGCGCCAGGTCCCAGGCCAGGATCGCGGCCAGGTTGGCGAGCGCGATCGCCAGCGTGGCGCGCGCGAAGTGCCAGCGGTGGCGCAGGCGCGCCACCGAGTAGACCGCGGTCACGCCGCCCATCACCGCCACCGGCACGAACGGCGCGCGCAGCTCGCCCACCGCCACCACCAGCACGGCCAGCAGCAGCGTGAACACCATGGCCGGGCGCTTCTCGAGCAGCGAGGCCACCACCAGCGGCGCGAACGCCAGCGGCACCGCGAACTCCGAGAGGCCGAGCGCGCCGGTCATCCCCTCGGCGATCCCGAGCACCACCACGGTGAGCAGCGTGAACATCGCCAGCATCGAGTTGTCGCGGTAGACGGCCGGGAGCTCGACCCGCAGGTAGGTGGAGAACACCGCGATGAACAGCAGCATCAGCAGCATGCGCGCGACCGGCGGGTAGAGCGCGTCGGTGCCCGGGCGGCGGGCGGCCTCGAGGGCGCGCAGCGAGCGCAGCTTGAGCACCGCGTCGGCGGTGACGCGCTGGTTGGCGTCCACGATCAGCTCGTCCTTCATCACCGTGCCGACGCTCGCGGGCACCGTGCCGCGCGCCTGCACCCGGCGCCACTCGGTCTCGGCGCGGTCGTAGAGCACGTTGGGGTGCGCGAAGGTCGCGGCCAGCTCCGAGAAGGCGCGGGCCCCGGCCTCGTCGCCCGCGAACGCGGCGGCGGCGCGGCGCTCGGCGCGCGCGATGGCCTCCTCGCGGTCGAACAGCACGCTGGCGGCGCGCGGCGCCTCGGCCTCGCCGTCGCGCAGGCTGATCACGCGGTACCCGGCGATCCGGCCGTCGCGCTTCTCGGTCACCACCCCCGCCTCGTAGATCTCGTGGAGCCACGCGCCCAGCTCCTGGAGCGCGCGGCGGGCGCGGCCCGGGGCGGCCAGCGCCGTGGCGCTCTCCTCGGACAGCGGCACGCCCAACGCGCGCAGGCGGCGGGCGCGGTCCGCGGGCGGCAGCCCGGCGTCGGTGACGGTGGCGAGCGCCCGCTCCTGGAAGATCGCGAAGCGGTTGAGGGTCTCTCCCGACACCCGCGGGTCCACCGTGAACACCGGGGGCACGGCCGAGACCGCGATCTCCTGCTCGCGGCGCAGCTGCGCCTCGTCCTTCTCGACGCGGAAGTCGATGGGCGCGACCACGCGCTCGCGCGCGATGTCGCCCTCGCGGTAGCGGAACTTCTCGGGCACCCCGCGCGCCTGCGGCAGGAACGCGGCGGCGCCGAGCAGCACCAGCACCAGCCCGAGGCGCGCCGCGAAATAGCCCCACCGCACCGGGCGGGCACGGTCGGGCAGCGCGGGCCGGGCGGCGACCTGGGGATCGCTCATCGGATTCGGGCGCGGGAGCGGCGCCTAGCCCTTCGCTCCGCCCGGCTCGCGCGGCTCGGCCGCCGGCGTCCCGCCGGCCGGGGCGTCGTGATCCTCGCCCACGCCGTCGTCGGACGTGCCGTTCATGCGCGCGTGATAGTCGTCGAAGGCGCGGATGATGTCCCGCACCAGCCGGTGGCGCACCACGTCCTCGGGATGGAAGTAGATGAAGCGGATGTCCGAGACGTGGCCGAGGATGGACTGGATCTTGACGAGCCCCGAGCTGTGCGGATCGCGCAGGTCGATCTGGGTCACGTCGCCGGTGATGACGCAGCGCGAGTTCATGCCCATGCGCGTCAGGAACATTTTCATCTGGCGCACCGTGGTGTTCTGCGCCTCGTCGAGGATGACGAACGAGCTGTGGAGCGTGCGGCCGCGCATGAAGGCCAGCGGCGCGATCTCGATCACCCCGAGCTCGATGTAGCGGCGCATGCGGTCGTAGGACATCAGGTCGGCCAGCGCGTCGTACATGGGGCGCAGGTAGGGATCCACCTTCTCCTGCATGTCGCCGGGCAGGAAGCC
>CAZIVR010000027.1:12322-35817 GCA_964542745.1 uncultured bacterium | reverse complement strand
GCCGCACTCCATGATGGTGGTGCGGAGCACGCCGATGTCGATCACGTCGCCCTTGATGCCGCCGAGCTGGACCCGGTCGCCGATCTTGAAGAACCCCCCGAAGGCGACCGCCAGCCAGCCGGCCACGCTCGCGATCACCTCCTGCAGCGCGAACGCGATGCCCGCGCCCGCGACCCCGAGCGCCACGGTCAGCCCGCCGAGCCGGTCGCTGAAGGTGCCGAGCAGCACCAGCGCCCCGAGCGCGTAGCTCGCGAAGTTGATGACCTTGCGGAGCCGGTAGCGCGCGTCGCGATCCTCGATGCCGCGGCTCAGGCCGCGCCGGGCGATCTGGCGGAGCAGGACGATGGCGGCCAGCGCGAGGCCGGCCACGAGGAGCCGGCGCACGGCGGGCTGGTCGAGCCACTGGCGGAGCGTCGTGACGGTGTCCAGCGGAACCTCCGGGGGCGTTGCGGCGGAATTGGGCGGCGGCTACTGTACCCGCCCGATGCTTCCGTCACCATCCGGCCGCGCGACGGCCTCCGTGCCGTCGCGGCGAGCCCTCCGAGCCGCGGCCCTGGCGCCGCTCCTCGCGCTCGCCGCCGCCCCGGGCCCGGGGCTCGCCTCCGACGAGCCCGGCTTCGACGCGCTGGCCGCCCGGCTCCGCACCCGCGAAGCGCGCTTCGTGCTGCTGGTCCAGTCGGTCGCGGACCTGCAGGGCGAGCGCCGGTATTTCGGCGGGCACAACGGCTTCTCGATGGCGGCGGTCCGTCCCGGCGTCGCGGGCGAGCTGGACCGGGGCGTTTCCTACGCCGTGAAAGCGGAGCTGGTGCGCCAGCCCGCGATCCTCGACGCGCGGCTCTCGCAGGCGGTGGGGGAGGCCGTGACCTTCGACATCGGCCGGTTCAAGGTGCCCTTCAGCAAGGAGCTGCTGACCGGGGCGGGCTCGATCGACTTCGTGAACCGCGCGCAGGCGATCTCGGCGCTCGCGCCCGGGCGGCAGGCCGGGCTCCAGGCCCGCGCCAGGCTCGCCGGCCGGCGGTTGCACGCGGCCGCCGGGGTCTGGAACGGGACCGCTTCCGCCGCGGGCAACGACGACGAGGGATTCCTCTACGCCGGCCGCCTCACCGCCCGGCCGTTCGCGGATTCCACGTCGGACGGAGCGCTCGAGTTGGGCGTGAGCGCCGGGATCGCCCGCGATCACGCCCTCGCGCTGCTCGGCGGCGCGATCCCGTCCTTCTCCGGCGAGCGCCGGCTCGGGGGCGCGGACGTGCGCTGGACCGGGGGACCCTGGTTGCTCGCCGCCGAGGCGATCGGGGCGCACCTCGATCCCGACGGCGGCGGCCGCTTCGAGCCGTGGGGGTTCCACTCGACCGCGGGTTACCGCTTCCACCCGCGCGCGCAGGCGGTGGCGCGCTTCGAGCGGTTCCAGCGCGCCGGCTTCGCGCCCGACCTCGACCTCGTGGTGCTGGGCCTCAATCTCACCTCGAGCCGGCTCCTGAGCTGCCAGGCGAACTTCATCGTGCCCACCGCGACCGGCCCCGAGCACCACCAGTTCCTGCTCAACGTCCAGTTCGAGTTCTGACGGATTTCCCACGCGTGTCGCGCGCCCGGGGCGCGCGGCCAGGAGGTTCCCCGTGACGCGGTTCCGCTTCGCCCCTCCGGGGCTGTCGTTCCTGATCGCGCTGGCGCTCGCGGCGCCGGCCGCCACCTTCGCGATCCCGCAGGCCCGCGCCGCCTCCGCGGCCGACAGCGCCGCCGACAGCACGGGCGCCGTGGCTGCCGCGCCGGATTCGGCGGCCGCCGACACCGCGGGGCTCGCGAGGGCGGCGGCGTTGCTCGACCAGGCCGACGCCGCGAGCCCCGAAACGCTGGCGGTGGCGCCGAGGGTCTCGGTGCCGGTGTTCCTCGGCGGCCGCGAGGTGTTCCGGGTGGGAGGCGGTCGCGACGGGCTCGACGCGGAAGCGCGCGCCGCGGCGATTCGCGCCAGGCTCAACGCGGCGGTGCGCGACCTCGATGTCCCCACCGACTCGGTGCGGCTGCTCTCGACGCCGCAGGGTGTCGAGGTCCGGCTCGGACGCCACTTCCTGTGGCTGATCACCCCCGAAGACGTGGCGGAACTCGACGCCGCGGGCATCGCGGCGATGATGGCGGCGATCCCGGCCGACGTCACCGCCGGGATCGAGCGCGAGCGCGCCGGCCGCCGCCCGCTCGGCATCCTGATCTCGGTCCTGATCGCCCTCGGCGTCACGCTGGCGGCGTGGATCCTGGTGCGCCTCCTGCTCGCGGGGAGCCGGCGCTGGCGCGCGCTGCTCGACCGCACGCTCCCGAACTACGTGAGGGGAGTGCGCTTCCGCAACTTCGAGGTGCTCTCCCAGGCGCAGCTCGTCGGCATGATCGGCTCGGTGCTGGCGCGCGTGGACCTGGTGGCGGGGCTCGCGCTGTTCTACGCCTACATCACCCTCGTGTTCTCGCTCTTCCCCTGGACCCAGGGCTGGAGCTACCTGCTGTTCAGCTTCGCCAGCGAGCAGGCGTGGCTCGCGCTGCGCTCGGTGGGGGAGGCGATCCCCGGGCTCCTGATGATCGCGGCGATCGGGCTGCTGTTCCGCTGGCTGGTCGGACTCTCCGACCGTTTCTTCGACGCGGTGGACCAGGGCACGCTCACGGTCGGCGGCTTCCACCCCGAGCTGGCGCGCCCGAGCAAGCGGCTGATGCGCATCCTGCTCTGGATCATCGCGGTGATGATCGCCTATCCCTACATCCCCGGCGGCCAGTCCAAGGCGGTGCAGGGCGTTTCGATCCTGCTCGGCGTCATGGTCTCGATCGGCTCCACGGGGTTCGTCGGCAACGTGATCTCGGGGATCGTGCTCACCTACTCGCGCTCGTTCCGCGTGGGCGACCGCGTGCGGATCGGCGACCAGGTGGGCGACGTCGTGAGCCTCGGCTTCTTCGCGACCAAGCTGCGCACCATCCGCAACGAGGAGATCACGCTCCCGAACGGGCAGGTGGCCTCCCAGGCGATCCTCAACTACACGCGGCTCGCCGAGGACCCGGGCCTCATCCTCCACACCGGCGTGACCATCGGCTACGACGTGGACTGGCGGAAGGTGCACGCGCTCCTGATCGAGGCGGCGGGGAAGGTGGAGGGGATCGAGAAGGAGCCGGCGCCCTGGGTCTTCCAGCGCTCGCTCGACGACTACTACGTGGCCTACGAGTTGAACTGCGTCACGCACCTTTCGCACCCGCAGCTCAAGCTCTACTCGCGCCTCCACGAGGAGATCCAGGACGCCTTCGCGCGCGCCGGGGTCGAGATCCTCTCGCCGGCCTACCACGCGATCCGCGACGCCCACGCGATGGTGCTGCCGCAGGAGCCCGCGGGCCCACGCGGCGAGCCCGGCAGCTTCCGCGTCCGGAACGTGCCGGGCGCCTAGCTCCCGGCCGGGAACGGCGCGCGCACGGGCGTCCCGCGGCACCGCCCGGGACCCCCGCGGGAGCCGGGCCGCCCCGGCCCCAGATTCCCCTTTCCCCGGGCGCTGCACATGCGTACACTGCCGCCGGTCGCCCGATCGGCGGCGCGGGACTCCCGCGCCGCGGGACCCGCACCCCACGAGACCAACGCCATGCAGGCCAGGACCGGCCGTTTCTTGCCCCTCGAGGATTCCCCCGCCGCGGGGGACGCGCTCGCCGTATGGCTGCGCGCGCTGGCCTCGCACCCCGACCACCGGGGCGCGCTCAGCCACTGGGAGACGCTGCCCGCGCGCCCCGCCCGCTTCGGCGACCTGTCGCTGCCGCTGCCCGAGCCGCTGGCCGCGGCACTCGAGGCGCAGGGGATCGGGCGGCTCTACACCCACCAGGTGCTCGCGATCGAGGCCCAGCGCGCGCGCCGCGACACCGTGATCGTGACCGGCACCGCGAGCGGCAAGAGCCTCGCGTACCACCTGCCGGTGTTGGAGACGCTGCTCGCCGAGCCCGACGCGACCGCGCTCTACCTGTTCCCGACCAAGGCGCTGGCGCAGGACCAGCTGAAGGGGCTCACGCGGCTCGCCGCCGGGCACCCGGACCTGATGCGCGCGCTCACCGCGGGCGTCTACGACGGCGACACGCAGGCCTCCACGCGCCGCCGGCTCCGCGACGAGGGCAACGTGCTGCTCTCGAACCCCGACATGCTGCACCAGGGCATCCTCCCCGGGCACGCGCGCTGGGGCCGCTTCTTCAGCCGCCTGCGCCACGTGGTGGTGGACGAGATGCACGCCTACCGGGGGATCTTCGGCTCGCACGTGGCCAACGTGCTGCGGCGGCTGGAGCGCGTGGCCGCCCACCACGGCGCGGAGCCGCGTTACGTGCTGTGCAGCGCCACGATCCGCAACCCGGGCGAGCTGGCCGCGGCGCTGACCGGGCGCGAGGTCACGGTGGTGGACGACGACGGCTCGCCGCGCGGGACGAAGCACTTCGTGTTCTGGAACCCGCCGTTCACCGACGCCGCCCGGGTCGAGCGGCGCTCCTCGAACGGCGAGGGCTGCACGCTGTTCGCGGGACTCGTCGAGCAGGGCGCCCAGACCCTCGCCTTCACCAAGTCGCGGGTCGCGGCGGAACTGGTGTACCGCTACGCGGTGGAGCGGCTCGGGCGCGCCGGCGGCGGGCTCGGCGAGCGCATCCGGCCCTACCGCGGCGGCTACCTGCCCGAGGAGCGCCGCGAGATCGAGCGCTCGCTGTTCGCGGGCGAACTGCGCGGCGTGGTGAGCACCAACGCGCTCGAGCTCGGCGTGGACATCGGCGGCCTCGACGCGGTGGTGATGATCGGCGCGCCCTCCACGCTGGCGAGCGCCTGGCAGCAGGCGGGACGCGCGGGCCGGCAGGGGCGCCCCTCGGCGGCGGTCCTGGTGGCCTACAACGAGACCGTGGACCAGTACCTCATGCACCACCCGGAGTTCTTCTTCGGCCGCTCGCCCGAGGCGGCGTGCGTGGATCCGCACAACCCCTACATCCTCGCCCAGCAGCTCGCCTGCGCCGCCCACGAGCTGCCGCTCGGACCCGCCGACGAGCCGCGCTTCGGCGCGGAGATCGGCGCCGTGCTCGACGCCCTCGAGGAGGCGGGGGAAACCCGGCGCATCGACGGCCGCACCTACTGGGCGAGCGCGGAGTTCCCGGCGGCCCGGGTCAACCTGCGCCAGATCTCGGGCGACACCTACACGATCATGGACGCGAAGCACGGCAACCGCGTGATCGGCAACGTGGACGCGATCAGCGCGCTCGAGCTGGTCTACCCGGAGGCCATCTACCTGCACGAGGGCGAGACCTTCTACGTGCGCGAGCTCGACCTGAAGCAGAAGGTCGCCTTCGTCGAGCCGCGCGAGGTGGACTACTACACGCAGCCGGTGCTCGACACGCGCATCCAGGTGCGGGCCGAGACCCGCGCCCGCGAGTGGCGCGGCGAGACGGTCCGGCTCGGCGATCTCACCTACTCGTGGCAGACGCTGGCCATGAAGAAGATCCGATTCCACTCGCGCGACGCGATCGGCTACCACCCGCTCGAGCTGCCGCGCCTCACGCTCGAGACCAACGGCTTCTGGTTCGCTCCCGGGCCCGAGGCGTGGTCGGCGGTGGCGCGCGCCGGACTCAACCCGGTCGAGGGGCTGAGCGGGGTGCGGAACCTCTACCTCAAGCTGCTCGCGCTTCTGGCGATGTGCGATCCCTTCGACCTCGGCGGCAAGATCGACTCCTCCCAGCTCGGCCAGCCGGCCCTGTTCATGTTCGACCGCTACCCCGGGGGCCTCGGCTTCGCCGAGCAGGGCTGGACCCGGCTCGACGAGCTGGCCGGGAGCGCCCTCGAGCACCTCGAGGCCTGCGACTGCACCGGCGGCTGCCCGGCGTGCGTCGGGATCCCGGTGCTCCATCCCGCGCAGCAGCAGGATCCCGACCTCGGTCGCGGGCGCGACATGCCGGGCAAGGAGGCGGCGCGTCTGCTGCTCCGGCACTGGCTCGGCCGGGGCTAGGTTCCGTTTGAGAACCCCCCGCGAGCGCGGCGTTCTCAAACGGAACCTAGGCGTTCCCAGGAGGCCCATGCTCGACAACGAGAAACTCCGCGAGCGGCTCGGCGAGATCACGCGCTCGCGCCGGCGCGCGGGGGCCGGGCCCGCGCCGGCTCCGGGCGGGAACGCTGGGCCGCCATCCGCCGCCCCGGCGGGCGAGGCCGCCGCGGCGCGCATCGCGCCTCCCGCGCACGCCGCGCCTCCCGCGCGCGCCGGACGGAAACCGCGGCCCGGGGCGCCCGCGCGCACGGGTGTGGAGGCGTTCCTCCCGGGCGGCGAGTGGCGGGACGCGCGCGGGGCGGTGTTCGTGCACGAGCGGCTGCGCTCCGAGATCGAGAAGCCGGGGCCCCACTGGGGCCGCCTCGGGGAGGCGCCCGCCGGCGAGCCCGACCTCGTGGCGCTGCGCGCCGCGGGGCTCGGGAGCGCCCTGTTCCTCGACCTCGAGACCGGCGGGCTCACCTCGAGCCCGGTGTTCCTCGCGGGGACCATGCACTGGAACGGCGAGACCTTCGTGCTGCGCCAGTACTTCGCGCGGCATTACGGCGAGGAGGCGCCGCTGATCGCGGCGCTGGCCGAGCATGCGCGCGGCTTCGAGTTCCTCGTGACCTACAACGGGAAGTCCTACGACGCCCCGTTCCTGCGGGGCCGCGCCGTCACCCACGGCGTGCCGCTCGCGCTTCCGCCCCGCCACCTCGACCTGCTGCACGTGGCCCGCAGGCGCTGGCGCGACGCGCTGCCCGACTGCCGGCTGCAGACCCTCGAACGGCACGTCTGCGGCCGGTGGCGCAGCGGCGACGTGCCGAGCGACGAGGTGCCGGGCCTCTACCACGACTTCGTCCGGGACGGCGATCCCTGGCGGCTGGTGCCGGTGTTCCACCACAACCTGCTCGACGTGATCACGATGGGGGAGATCCTCCAGGAGCTGTGCGGCGGCGGCCGGACCCGCCGGCGGGGCGGCGCGCCGCTGCCGGCACTCGGCCGTTGACACTCGCGAAAACGCGCTCCTATACTTCCAGCGCCGTTTTCGGGAGTTTTCCGGCCTTCCAGGGTGGTCCGTGATTTCGGTTTCGTCGTACGCCCCGTTCCGTTCCGCGCCGGTCCATCGGCCGCTCGAGTGAATCGCCTCGGCAGCTCACGCTGCGGAGGCGTTGTCGTTTTCGGGTAGAGGGTGAGCACTCGCGTCTCGAGGAGGCTTCGGTTTGCCCCATGGCTAACGGCGAAGATCAGCACCTGAGGTGCAGCGACTGCGGGGAGGAGTTCCTCTTCACCGCGGGCGAGCAGGCCTTCTACCGCGAGAAGGGCCTGACCCACGCACCGACCCGCTGCAAGCGGTGCCGCGACCTGCGGAAGAACCAGCGGGGCGGCGCGGGGCCGCCCTCGCGGGCCCGCTCCGGCGCGCCCGGAGGCTCGCGGGAGATGCACGCGGCGCGCTGCAGCAACTGCGGCGCCGAGACCCTGGTGCCGTTCCTGCCCACCTCGGGCCGGGCGGTCTTCTGCCGCGACTGTTTCCGCCAGCAGAAGCCGGCGTCGGGGCGGCCGGAACGGGCGTCGCGGCCCGCGCCCGCGCAGGCCTCGACCGGGGTCCGCTCGCAGGGCGCGGTCAAGTGGTTCAACGAGGCCAAGGGGTTCGGCTTCATCCAGGACGACGGGGGCGACGAACTTTTCGTACACTTCTCGGCGATTCGTTCCGATGGATTCAAGACCCTGACGCAGGGCGACCGCGTGGAATTCGACGTGGTCCCGGGCGAGCGGGGCAGGCAGGCCGCCAACGTGGTGCGGATCGGCTGAACCGTCCGCGAATTCCGTTTCGCCGCAGGCCTCCGGCGCCGTACGCGCCGGGGGCCTGCGGCTGACACTCCCGGAGCGCCATGCTCGACACCGAGAAGACATTCGCCTCGCTGAGCGAGGAATACGTCGAGGTCTCCCTGCGGCAGGATCCGGTCGCCGCCACCTTCGCCGGGATCCACGACTACGACCACCAGATGCCCGACCACTCGCCGGACGGCCTGCGGGAGCGCGGGGCCTGGCTGCGCGACTTCGACCAGCGCCTGGTGGCCTCGGTGCCGTGGGAGGAGCTGCCGACCTCGCTGCGCGTGGACTTCGCGCTGCTGCGGTCGCGCCTCTCCGTGGCGCGCGCCGAGATCGAGGAGCTCAAGGTGCTCGCGCGCAACCCGGTCCGCGCGCTCGAGACCGCCCTCTACGGAATCTTCCTGCTGGCGGCGCGGCCCTTCGCGCCGATCGAGGAGCGCAAGGAGCCGCTGCTCGCCCGCCTCATGGGCCTTCCGGACTACCTCGAGGGCTCGCGCGCGAGCCTCGGGCAGCCTTCCGCGCTCGCGCTCGAGGTCGCGCTCGAGATCGCGGCGAGCGGGCCGCTCTACGTGGACGAGGTGGTGCGCGACCTGGTGCGGCGCTTCCCCGGAGAGGCCGAGCGCATCGAGCACGCCGGGAGCCGCGCGCGCGTGGGATTCCTCGAGCACGCGCACGCCCTCGAGCGCGACGTGCGGCCGCGCGCGACCTCGCCCTTCGCCATCGGGACGCGCTGGTTCGACTGGCGGCTCGAGCACCAGCACCTGGTGGGCCTGCGGGCCGCCGATCTCGACGCCTTCGGGCGCGAGGCGGTCGCGCGCACGCGCGAGGAGCTGGAACTCGAGGCGCGATCGCTCGACCCCCGGCGCAGCTGGCAGGAGCTGATCGCCGAGGCGGAGACGCGTCACCCGGAGCCGATCCGGGTGCGCGAGGCCTACCGGTCCGAGGTCGAGCGCGCGATCGCCTTCATCGCCGGGAAGCGGCTGATGCCGATTCCCGACTCGCCGCTCGAGGTCATGGACACGCCGGTCTTCGAGCGTCCCTCGACCCCGTACGTGGGCTACCTGCCGCCCGGGGCCTTCGACGACGTGCAGACGGGCTGGTTCTACGTGACGCCGGTGGACCTCGGCCGCGCCCGCGACGGCGAGTCGCTCGGCGCCCACTGCAACGCCGCCGTCACGCTCGGGACGGTGCACGAGGGCTACCCCGGGCACCACCTGCAGGTGTCCACCGCGAACCGCAACGGGTCGCGGCTGCGGCGTCTCGCCGACAGCGACCTGCTGATCGAGGGCTGGGCGCTCTATTGCGAGGACCTGATGCACGAGCAGGGCTTCGCCTCGGATCCTTCGAGCCGCCTCTACCAGCTCCGGGACCTGCTGTGGCGCGCCTGCCGCGTGGTGGTGGACGTCGGGCTCCAGACCGGCGTCCTGAGCGTGCCGCAGGCGGTGGAATACCTGGTCGAGAACGCGCGCCTCGATCGCGCGGGCGCCGAGATCGAGGCGCGCCGCTACGCGCTCACGCCCACCCAGCCGATGAGCTACCTGCTCGGCAAGACCCTGCTCCTCGAGCTGCGCGACGAAACCCGCAGGCGCCTCGGCGGCCGCTTCGACCTGCACGACTTCCACGCCGCGCTGCTCGCCTCGGGTTCGGTGCCGCCGGCCCTGATTCGTGAGGAGCTCGCCGGACGGCTGAAGTGACGGCGCGGCTCGGGGCCGCGCGCCGGGGGGCCCGCGGCCGGGCGCCCGGCACGGCCCGGCTCGCGATCGCGGGCGCGCTGCTCAGCCCGGTGCTCGCGGCCGGGGCCGCGACGCCGCCCGCGGCCTCGCGCCCGGCGGCCCCGGTTCCGGCGCGATTCGCCGCCGCCGACAGCGCGTGGCTCTCGGGCGAGTGGCTCCCCGGGGCCCCCGGGAGCCCGGCGCTGGTGATCGGGCCGAGGCGGCGCGGGAGCGATCCCGAACTGCGGCCGGTGGCCGAGGCGTTCCAGCGCCGCGGGTTCCACGTCCTCACGTTCGCGCTCCGCGACTCCCAGCCCGCCGACCGCGAGCGGGACTCGCTCCGCTACGCCGTGCTGCCGGCCCGCTGGGTGAACGACATGGTCGGGGCGCTGCGCGCCGCGCGCGCGCGGGACGGGGGCAGCGGTCACGTCTTCGCGTGGGGGCAGGGGCTCGGCGCCTCGCTCGCGGTGGCGGCGGCGGCGCGCGAGGCGGGTCTCTGCGACGCGGTCGCGGCGGAGGATCTCATTCCCACCGTGGACTTCGAGATGCGGCGCAACGGCACCGCCGTGATTCCGGAGGCGGTCCGGGCGCAGGCGCGCTTCACGAACTTCGCCGACGAACCCTTCTCGGCGGCCTCGCGGCTCAACATCCCGGTCTACGCGATCCTCGTCGGCCCGGGCGCCGGGAAGCCCGCCGATCTCGCCCAGCAGGCGCTGCGCCGCAACCGCGGGCGCACCGACCGGTGGCTGCGCCCGGGGATCGCCTCGCCCGCGCCGCCCCCGGGACCCGCGCAGGTGGACACGCTGGCCGCGTGGTTCGGTCGCTGGGTGGCGTTTCCTCCCACGCGCTGACCCGGGCGCTCACCGGACGCGAAGAAGGCCGCGGCTCCCGGGGGGCCGCGGCCTTCGCGCTTCGGATCCCGTTCCCGAGGGAGCCTAGGGTGACTCGGTCGGGATCCCCAGCCGCCAGAGCGGGATCGAAGCGGCGACCGGAAGCCCCGCGTCGCCGCCCCGCGCGGTCCCGAGGGCCGACGACGAGGGCGTGCGCAGCGCGGCGAGGTCGAGCGTGGCGATGCGGGCGCCGAACCGGGTGCGCACCGCCACCGCCATCTCGTTGCAGATCAGCCCGTGGAACAGGTCGGTCGGGTGGATGCCGTCCACGCTGAACAGGCCGCCGGACAGGTAGCGCGTCGTGTAATTCACGCCCGCGAAGTGGAAGCCGCGGTTGTGCACGTCGCCCATCAGCCGGTGCAGGTCGAGCAGCGCGTAGCCGCGCGCGGTGGCCTGGGCGGCGATCGCCGCGTTGTAGCCGTCGATCGCGGCGCGGATCGAGGCCTGCTCGGCCACGGTCAGCACGTAGGAGTCGGGCAGCGGGCGGCCGGTGCCGGCCACCGGAGCCCCCGAAAGGTACGAGACGTCGCCCAGCCGGTAGCCCACGCCGAGCGCCAGCGAATCCGCGGCGCGCAGGGTGACGAGGTCCCCGGGCTGGAGCGGGCCCGAGGTGCCGAGCAGGAAGCTCGGCACGCCGGCCACCGTCACCGGCGTGCCCGCGGCGGTCAGTTCCACCGGCGGCAGCGTGCGGAAGTACGGGAACAGCGTGACGTCGGGGACGTTCACGATCAGCTTCTTGGCGTTCGGGATGCGGCTGTCGAGCGACGCGAGCGTCGAGTTCAGCAGGAACGACCAGTTCGCGGCGGGGACGGCGGGCGTGCCGCTGCCGCGGGCCGCCGGGCCGAGGATCTCGTTGAGGCCGTACTCGAACGAAACGAACGTCGGCTTCTTGAGGGTGACGAGCTGCAGCACGCTGAGCGGGAGCGGGCGCGCCTGCTGGCGGACGATGTTGTAGAAGAACGAGACGTCACGCCCGAGATTGATGTTGTAGTTGAGCGTCGAGTCCATCACGTCGGCGAGCAGCGCGCCCGGGACCGACATGTTGTGGTAGGCCGAGTCGAGCAGCGCGGGAGGCGAGACCAGCGGGTTGATGAACGCCCCGCGGCCGCCGACCGAGTCGAGCACCAGCGGCGGCCCGAAGCTCGCCACCTTGAGGAGCGGCGGCCAGCCGCCGAGATTCACGGTCGGGTAGGTGAAGCGGGGCGAGGCCGCCTGCTTCGCGAACAGGCTCGCGTAGGAGAGCGGCTGGTGGCGCTGGGAGAGGCCGCCCGACTGGAAGCCCGCGGTCAGGTTCGTCCCCATCGCGACGTAGTTGGCGAAGTTGGCGCTGCCGGGATCCGACACCCTGGGCGCGAGCGGACGGATCTTCGCGCAGCCGGGGGCCAGCAGGGCGGCGAGGAGCGCGAGCGGAACGGCCGCCCGCCGAAGCATCGGGATTGCGGTCATTCGACTCACCTCCTACCAGCGCAGGCCGAGGCTGAGGCCCGCGGCGTTGAGGAACGACTTGTACTCACCGTTGAAGCCGTCGCGATTCTGGCCCTCGGTGTTCCGGTTGTGCACGAAGATGCCGAGCTCGTAGAGGTCCACGAACAGGCCCGGCTTTTCGAGCAGCTGGAAGCTCAGGCCCCCCGAAATGCCCTGCCGGTGCGAGTCGGGCAGGAGCGGGCTCACCGATTCGATCGGGGCGGCCTGCCAGTCGAAGTAGTAGCCCATGCGCCACGCGAAGGCCTTCTGGCGGTTCTCGAACCCGAACCGGACCTGCGAGGAGTTCTCGTAGTCCTCCACGATGGTGCGGTTGGCCGAGGGCGTGGTGGCGAAGCGGAGCGGGATGGCGTCGAAGGCCTCCCACTGCGTGTAGTTGTAGTCGCCGGCGAAGGTCCACTCGGGCGAGGGGTGCCACGCGACGCCGGCCGACACCACGGCGGGCAGCACGATGCGCGTGCTCACGGCCTGGTTCGGGGGCAGCTGGGCCGCGACGTTCGCGTCCACGCTCGCGTTGCCGGTCCGGATCTGCGTGAAGGTGGCCGTGCCGTCGAAGTCCACCTCGACCTCGCTGGTGTAGCGCGCGCCCAGCGCCCAGCGCTCGTCCGGCTCCCACAGCACCGCGCCGTTGAACCCGACGGCGCTGCTGCGATCACCCTCGAGCAGCACCGAGGCCACGTCCATCACGCCCCCGCCTCCGCCCGGGATCGGCTGCTGGGCGCGGTTTTCGAGCAGCACCTCGGCGAGCACCAGGTTGGCGCCTCCCGAGAGCCGGAGCGCCGGCATCGGCGCCCACGCCAGGTTGGCCATGCCGTTCAGGGCCTTGAGGTCCGCCCGGGTGACGATGTAGCGCCCCGAGAACCGGTCCGGGTTCTCCCACTCGACCCCGATGCCGAACGGGGTGTTGGCCCCGACCCCCACGCCCCACGTGCCGTTGCCCCAGGAGAGGTAGCCGTGGAAGGGCGTGTGCACTTCCTCCTTGAGCGCCTCCTCGCGGCCGAAGCCCGGGAACGGGTTCGATCCCGTGAAGCTCGTGAAGGGCTGGAGCGCCGTGGCCCCCGCGTAGAACTGGACGCCCTTGAGCCGGGACAGCGCCGCCGGGTTGTAGTAGAGCGCCGAGGCGTCGTTGACCGCCGCGGCCGCCGCGCCGGCCATTCCCAGCGCGCGGGCGCCCTGCTCGTAGACGTTGAACCCGGCACCGAATGCCACGCCCGGCAGCCATGCCGCGAGCATGGCCGTGAGCGCCACTCGTTCCACTCTCATGGGCGGATTTCTCCTTGCGCCTGTGTTCCCGGTTCGATCGTTCGGGGTTCAGCCGGCCCGTTCCCCGGAGGGGCGGGCGTAAAGGTCCCGGATAATACCCGAAAACCGTTCCGTGACGACCCGGCGGCGGACCTTGAGGGTCGGGGTCAATTCGCCGCTCTCCTGGCTGAGCTCGCGGTCGAGCAGGGCGAAGGTCTTGATCTGCTCGAAGGGGGCGAGGCGGGCGTTCAGCCGGTCCACTTCGGCCTGGTACAGCGCGCGGGCGGTGGGCAGCCCGAGCAGGTCCCGGGTCCCGGAGAAGCTCCAGCCGCGGGCGCGCCCCTCGGCCTCGAGGTTGGCGAAGTTGGGCACCAGCAGCGCGATCACGTAGGGCTGGCGATCCCCGAGCAGGACCGCCTCGCTCACCCACTTCGAGGCCTTGAGGGCCGCCTCGAGGGGCTGGGGGGCGACCTTCTTGCCGCCGGCCGTGACCAGCAGGTCCTTGAGCCGGTCGGTGATGACGAGCGCGCCTTCCTCGTCGAAGCGGCCGACGTCGCCGGTGTGGAACCAGCCGTCGCGGATCGCGGCGGCGGTCGCGGCCTCGTTCCGGTAGTAGCCCTTCATGACGTGGGGGCCGCGGGTCAGGATCTCGCCCTCCTCCCCGATCCGGACCTCCACCCCGTCCACCGGGGGGCCCACCGCGCCCGGCTTCTCCCGGCCCGGCACGTTGAGGCAGATCACCGGCGAGGTCTCGGTCAGACCGTAGCCCTCGATCACCGGGATGCCGATCGCGAAGAAGAACTCCATCACCTTCGGGGCGAGCGGCGCGCCCCCCGAGATGCAGAAGCGCAGGCGGCCGCCGACGCGCTCGCGCACCTTGGCCCCCACCAGCCGGTCCGCGATCCGCGCGGCGAGCGCGTGGTGGGGCGCGAGCCGGCGCCGCTCGAAGCGGGCGCGCGCCGCGCGCCGGCCTTGCGCGAGGCCCCAGTGGAAGATGGCGCGCCGCAGCGGGGGCTGCTTCGCCGCGTTCTCCATCACGCGCGCGAACACCTTCTCGTAGAAGCGCGGCACGCCGGTGAGGATGTGCGGCCTCACCTCGAGCGCGTTGGCGGCGACGGTCTCGAAGCTCTCCGCGTAGGCGATCCCCACGCCCTGCCCGACCATGGCGTAGAGGCCGGCCATGCGCTCGAAGATGTGGCAGAGCGGCAGGAACGACAGCGCCACCTCGCCGGGAAGGAACGCGACCCGCTTCCAGCACGCCCGGCAGTTCGAGGCGATGTTCCCGTGGGTGAGCATGGCCCCCTTGGGCTCGCCGGTGGTGCCGGAGGTGTAGATGATCGTGGCGAGGTCGTCGGGGCGGACCGCGGCGGCCAGCGTCCGGAACTCGCCGGGGGCGGCGGCGCGCAGCTCGGCGCCGCGCGCCAGCAGCGCGCCGAACGTCCGCTCGCCGTCCCGCAGCGACGCCGCGTCCATCACCACCGTCGCGCGCAGCGAGGCGGGCGCGGCGGCGCGCAGCTTCTCGAGCTGGGCTTCGGAGGACACGATCGCGAGCGTCGCCTCGGCGTTCGAGGCGATGAACCCGGCCTGCTCCGCGGTGAGGGTCGGGTAGATGGGCACGGTGACCGCGCCCTGCCCGACGATCGCGAGGTCGGCGAGCGGCCACTCGTAGCGGTTCTCGGAGAGCAGCGCGACGCGGTCCCCCGGCCGGAGGCCCAGCTCGCGCAGGGCGAGCCCGAAGGCCTCGACGTCGGCGGCCACGCGCTCCGAGGAGAGCGCCTCCCAGGCCCCGCGGACCTTGCGCTGGAACAGGTCCGGGCGCGGGTGGCGGGCCACGCCCTCGTAGAAGATCTGGATCAGGGTTTCGGCCACGCGGGTTCCCTCCTCGGCGTCTCGGGACCCGAGAGGGGTAGCATCGGGGGCCGCGCGCGACAAGCGCAATCCCCGCGCGCCCGGTTCCCGCGGCGTGACGCGCCCCGGCCGCGAGCGCGGCGCGACGCGGGATCGGGGCGGCGCGCCGGGGGCGGGCGCTCGTGCGGGAGCGGGCGGGTCGCGGCGCGCCGGGGTCGGGTGCGCACCCGAGGGCCGGCGGGTTGCGGCGCGTCGGGGGACGCTCGGATACTCCCGCGATGCGCGCTCCGCGGTGGTCTCGATCGCCCTGGGTCCACGCCACGCTGGTCGCCCTCGCCGGGGCCGCCGCCTACCTCCCCTCCTTCGCGGTGCCGTTCGTCTTCGACGACTTTTCCTCGATCCGCGACAACGACCTGCTCTACCGGTGGCGCGGCGTCGAGCCGCTGTGGCGCTTCGAGCCCAACCGCGTCGTCACCTACCTGACCTTCCGGCTCAACTACCGGCTCGGGGGCTTCGACGTCGTGGGCTACCACGCCGTGAACCTCGCGATCCACGTCCTCGCCGGGCTCGCGCTGTTCGCGCTGGCGCGGGCCCTGCTGCGCGCCCCGCGGGTGCGCGCCTCGCTCCCCGAGGGCGCGGGCGCCGCGGTGCCGGTGCTCGCCGCGCTGGTGTTCGTGCTGCACCCGCTCCACACGCAGGCGGTCACCTACATCGTGCAGCGGCTCGCCTCGCTGGCGGCGCTCTTCTACCTGGCGGCGCTCCTCGCCTACGTGCGGGCCCGGCTCGCCGCCGGAACGCCGGCGCGCGCGGGCTGGGGCGCCGCCGGCGCGGCGGCGACGCTGCTCGCCTTCCACACCAAGGAGAGCGCGGCGACCCTGCCGCTCGCGATGCTGCTCGTGGAGGCCGCGATCTTCGCCCCGGGGAGGCGCCGGCTCGCGTGGAGCGCGGCCGCGGCCGTGCTCGCGCTGGCGGTGTTCGCTGCCTCGGTGGCGCTCGGGCGGGGCGCGGGCCTCGGCGCGCTCGACGCGCTGTCGCGCGAGACGCCCGACATCCCGCGCGGCCGCTACCTCGCCACGCAGGCGGTGGTGGTGCTCCACTACCTGCGCCTGTTCGTGCTGCCCGCCGGGCTCCGGCTCGACTACGACCTGCCGCTTCGCGAGGGATTCCTCGATCCGGCCGTGGCGCTGGCCGCGGCCTTCCACGCGGCGATCCTCGGCGCCGCGCTCCTCGCCGGCCGGCGCAGGCCGTGGCTCGCCTTCGCCGTGCCCTTCGCCTACCTCGCCCACCTGGTCGAGTCGGGGCCCATCCCGATCCGCGACCTTGCCTTCGAGCACCGCGCCTACCTGCCCGGCGCCGGGCTCGCGCTCGCGGCGGCCTGGCTCGCCGCGGTCGAGCTCCCGCGCCTGCGCCCGGCGGCGCGGGTCGCCGCGCCCGTGACGCTCGCGGCGCTGGTCGCGCTCGGCGCCGCGACGTGGCGCCGCAACCGCGAGTGGAGCGACCCGGTGGCCTTCTGGCGCTCGAACGCGGCGCTCGCGCCGGCCAAGCCGCGGCCGTGGGCGATGCTGGGCCGCGCGCTCCTCGACGCCGACCGCCCGGCCGAGGCGCTGGCGGCGCTGGAGCGCGCGCGTGCGCTGCGGCGCGGCGAGCGCGCCGACAGCGACGCGGCGCTCGACGCCATCAACACGCTCTGGGCCCTGCGGCGGCTCGGCCGCCACGATGAGGCGCTGCGGTGGCTCGAGCGCGCGGACTCCCTGCCGATGGACGCGGCCACCCGCGCCAGCCTGAGGGTGAACGAGGGCAACCTGCGCTTCGACCGCGGCGAGTGGCGCGAGGCGGAGCGGGCCTTCCGCGAGGCGCTCGCCCTCGCGCCGGGGAACCTCGCCGCGCTCGGCAACCTGGCCAGCGCCCGAGCCCAGCTCGGCGACCTCGAGGACGCCGAGCGGCTGTGGGCCGAGGTGCTGCGGGCCGACCCCGGCGACCGCACCGTGCGCGCCAACCTCGCCCTGTCGCGGGCGCGGCGGGCGCTCGCGCGCTCGGAGGCCGCGGAACGCGAGGGGCGCGCGGGCGAGGCGCGCGCCGCGGCGCTCGAGGCGCTCGCGGTCCTCGAGCGGGCCGCGCGCGATCTGCCGGGCGACGCCTCGCTCGCCGCGTTCGGGGAGGCGGTGCGCGCGCGGGTCCGGGACCTGCCCGCGCGGCCCTGAGGCGTCCACCGGACGGCGGGTCCCCGCGCGCGGGTGAGCCTCCCGCCGAAGCGGTGTCGCCGCCCGAGCTTTGACAAGCCGGCGACCGCTGCGACACAGTCGCGCGGCACTCCCGCACGGGGTGGGAGCCGGGGGCAAGAACCCTTATGGAAGAGGTTCCGCTTCGCCTGCGCCGGCGCTGGCCGGCCGTTCTGGTCGCGCTCGCCCTCGGGACGATGCCCGGTCCCGCCGCCGCAGAGTCCGGAACGCGCGCCGCCGGGGACGCGGCGCTCGCCCGCGGCGACCTCGCCGCCGCCCGCCGCGAGTACGCCGCGGCCCTCGCCGCAACCCCCGGCGACTTCGGCACCCTGTGGCGCCTCGCCCGGGTCGAGTCCGAGATGGGGGAGGACGCGCGCGGCGACGCCCAGCGCGAGCTGGTGCTGGCCTCGGTCGAGCACGCGCGCGAGGCGGTCCGCGTCGCGCCCGACAGCGCCCAGGGCCACCTGTGGGTGGCCGCCACCCTCGGCCGGCAGGCCCTGAAGGAGGGGCCCAAGACGCGCCTCGCCCTCGCGCGCGAGATCAAGTCCGAGGTGGACCGCGCGCTGGCCCTCGACCCGGGGATCGCGCGCGCCTACCACGTGCGCGCGCTGTGGAACCGCAAGATCGCGAGCCTCAGCTTCGTGGAGCGCGCCGCGGCCAACACCGTGCTCGGCGGGGTGCCGAAGGGCGCCTCGATGGAGAACGCGGTGCGGGACCTCGAGAAGGCGGTCGAGCTGGAGCCGCAGTACGTGAACCATCGCCTCGAGCTGGGCCGGACCCTCCTCGAGATGAAGCGCTGGGACGAGGCGCGCCGCGAGCTCGAAACCGCGCACCGGCTGCCCCCCACCAGCAGCCCGCGCGACGCCCGCTACCAGAACGAGGCGCGCAACCTCCTGGGCCGGATCCCGGCGAAGTGAGGCGGGGGTGACGGCGGTGACCGGGTGGATCCTGGACGGCGTGCGCACGCCGTTCGCCAAGGCCGGCGGGCCGTTCCGCCGGGTCCCGGCCTACGAGCTGGGGCGCGTCGCCGTCTCCGAGCTGCTGGCGCGATCCGGCCTCGATCCGGCCACGCTCGACGAGGTGACGCTCGGCAACTGCGCGCAGCCCGCCGAGGCCGCCAACGTCGCGCGCGTGACGGCGCTGCGCGCGGGAGTTCCCGAGTCGGTTCCGGCCGCCACCGTGCACCGCAACTGCGCCTCCGGGATGGAGTCGGTGGCGGGCGCGCTCCACCGCATCGCCGCGGGCGACGCCCGCCTCGTGGTGGCGGGCGGCATGGAGTCCATGAGCCAGATCCCGCTCCTCTACCGGCCCGAGTACGCCGAGTGGCTGGAGGGGCTGATGCGGGCGAAGTCGCCGCTCGCGCGGCTCGGGGTGATGGCGAAATTCCGCCCCGGGATGCTGGCCCCGCGGATCGCGCTCGCCGAGGGGCTCACCGATCCGGTGTGCGGACTCAACATGGGGCAGACCGCCGAGGTGCTCTCGCGCGAGTTCCGCATCCCGCGCGAGGCCCAGGACGCCTTCGCGCTGCAGAGCCACGTGCGGGCGGTCGCCGCCCGCGAGCGGCTGCGCGAGGAGATCGTCCCGGTGTTCCCCGCCCCGGGCTACGAGGCGGTGAGGGACGACGTCGGCCCGCGCGAGGGACAGACCCCGGAGGCGCTGGCGAAGCTCCCGCCCTACTTCGACCGGAAGAACGGCACCGTCACGGTCGGCAACTCGTGCCAGGTGACCGACGGCGCGGTGGCGCTGCTGGTGGCGGACGACGCGGCGGCGGCCGCGACCCCCGCCCCGCTCGGGCGCGTCCGGTCGTTCGCGTTCGCGGGGCTCGCCCCGAGCCGCATGGGGCTCGGCCCGGTGTTCGCCGCCGCGCGCGCCCTCGACAAGGCCGGGCTCGGCCTCGAGGACATGGACCTGTTCGAGATCAACGAGGCCTTCGCCGCGCAGGTGCTGGCCTGCCAGCAGGCGTCCAGGTCCGACGCCTTCGCGCGGGCCGAGCTGGGACGCGCGAAGGCGCTGGGGGAGATCCCCGCCGAGAAGCTCAACGTGAACGGCGGCGCGATCGCGCTCGGCCACCCGGTCGGGGCGAGCGGCGCGCGCCTGCTGCTCACGCTGCTCCACGAGCTGCGGCGCCGGAACCTGAAGCGCGGGCTCGCCGCGCTGTGCGTGGGCGGCGGCCAGGGCGCCGCCTTCGTGCTGGAGCGGCCATGAGCGCGATCTTCCGGGTCGAGCGCGGCGAGGGCGCGATCGCGCACCTGGTCATGGATCATCCCGGCCGGCGCATCAACGTGCTCGACGAGGAGGCGCTCGCATCGCTCGAGCAGGCGATGGCCGAGCTCGAGGTGGGCGGCGGGCGCGTCGCCTCGGGGGTCGTGCTGCGGAGCGGCAAGGCCGGCTCCTTCATCGCCGGGGCCGACGTCGAGGCGATCGGGACGCTCACCGAGGAGGGCGCGGTGCGGGCGATGGTGGAGCGCGCCCACGCCGTCTTCGGCCGGCTCGCGGCGCTTCCGGTGCCGACCGTGGCCGCGATCGACGGCGTCTGCCTCGGCGGCGGCACCGAGCTGGCGCTGGCCTGCGACTCGCGGGTCGCGGCCGAGGAGCCGCGCACGCAGATCGGGCTGCCCGAGGTGCTGCTCGGGATCGTTCCCGGCTTCGGCGGCACCACGCGCCTGCCGCGCCTGGTCGGCATGAGCGCCGCGCTGGACCTGATCCTCACCGGCCGCTCGCTCGACGCGCGCCGCGCCGAGAAGCTCGGGCTGGTGGCGCGCGCGGTGCCCGCGGCCTGGCTGCTGGAGGCGGCCCATCGCCGCGTCACCGAGATCGCGCGGCGGCCGCCGGCCGCGAAGCGCGACCGCTGGCGCCCGAGGTCGTTCGGCGCGCGCCTGCTCGACGGCACCGGGATCGGCCGCGCCTTCGCGCTCGACCGCGCGGCGGCCATGACGCGCGCCCGCACCGGCGGGAACTACCCGGCGCCGGGCGCCGCGCTGCGCGTGCTGCGTCACGGCTTCGACCGCCCGGTGGAGGAATCCCTGCGCCTCGAGGCCGCCGAGGTCGCGGCGCTGGTGGTGGGGCCCGTGTGCAAGAACCTGGTGCGGATCTTCCGGCTCTCGGAGCGCGCCAAGAAGGCGCCCGCGGTGCCGGCCCTCGAGACGGAGCCGGCGGCGGTCGAGCGCCTCTCGCTGATCGGCACCGGCGTGATGGGCGCCGGCATCGCCGAACTGGCGAGCCGGCAGGGGGTGACGGTCCGGATGCGGGACCTGAAGCCCGAGGCGCTCACCCTGGCGCTGCGCGCGATCCGCGCGCTGGTGGACGAACGCGGGCGGCGCCGGCGGGCGCCGGCCCGGGAGCGCGACGCCCAGCTCGCGCGCATCCAGCCCACCCTCGGCCTCGACGGCCTCGGGCGCGCCGACCTCGCGATCGAGGCGGTGGTGGAAGACCTCGAGGTCAAGCGCCGCGTGTTCGCCGAGCTCGAGGTGCGCATGCGCCCCGACGCCTTGCTCGCCACCAACACCTCGTCGCTCTCGGTGGACGCGATCGCGGCCGGGCTCGAGCGGCCGGAGCGGTTCCTCGGGTTCCACTTCTTCAACCCGGTGCACCGCATGCCGCTGGTCGAGGTCGTGCGGGGAACGCGCACCTCGGACGAGGCGCTGGCGCGCGCCGTGCGCTTCGCCCGCGACCTCGGCAAGACCCCGGTGGTGGTCCGCGACGCTCCCGGCTTCGTCGTCAACCGGCTGCTCATGCCCTACCTGCGCGAGGCGATGCACCTGCTCGAGGAGGGCTACGCGGTCGGCGACGTGGACGCCGCGATGCGGCGCTTCGGCATGCCGATGGGTCCCTTCGAGGTGCTCGACGAGGTCGGGCTGGACGTGGCGCAGAAGGTGGCCGGCGTGCTGCACGCGGCGTTTCCGGGCCGCATGAGCCCCGCGCCCGCGCTCGACCGGCTGGTCGCCGCCGGGCGCCTCGGCCGCAAGAGCGGCGGCGGCTTCTACCGGCGGCGCGGGGCGCGGCGCGAACCGGATCCGCGCGTCCCCGGCTGGATCGGGCTGGAGCGGCGGCCGCGCACGGCGAGCGGCGAGGCGCTCGCGGGCCGCATGGTGCTCGCCATGATCAACGAAGGCGCCCGCTGCGTGGAGGACGGCGTGGTGGACCACGCCGACGCCGTGGACGTGGCCATGATCTTCGGCGCCGGCTTCCCGCCGTTCCGGGGCGGGCCGATGCGCTACGCCGACGGGATCGGCCTGCGGCAGGTGGAGAGCCGGATCGGGGCGCTGCGCGCCGAGAAGGGCGAGCGATTCGCCCCGGCTCCGCTGCTGGTGCGGCTCGCCGCCGAGGGCGGGAGCTTCACGGGGGTCCCGGGGCCGGCGAAGCCCTGACCGCGCCCGTCCGCCCGATCGCCGCGCTCGAAACGGCGGCGGTCATGCCCCGTACAAATCCCGCCGCCGGGCCGCTTCGCGCGACAACCCTGAGGGGCGATCCGCCGTCCTACCCCGCGAACCCCCCGGGAGACGGAGCGGAACCGAAGGAGGACGGCATGAGCGGGAAGCGGATCGGATGGGCCGCGGTCGCGGTGTTCGCGGCGGCGATGACGGTCGCGGAGGCGCTCGCGATCCACGCGGTGGTGCGCGACGCGCGCTCGTGGCTCGCGGGGGAGAACGCGCTCGAGATCCGGCGGGCGGGGGCGGCCCTCGCCGGCATGGTCGGGGAGCGGCTCGGATCGCCGGCGGCCGCTCGCGGCGGCTGCGCCACGGTGACCCTCGCCGGGGGCGAAGCGCGGGGCGCCTGCGTGAAGCGGCGCGGGAGTCCGGCGCGCGCGACGGCGCGGAGCGCGGTGCGGATCGAGAGCTGAACCTTTCGCGATCCGGGCGGCGAGCGGTCGGCGCCGCCTGAAGGGGCGCGGTGGATCCCGGGACGAGCACGGTCGTCACGGTCGAACCCCGCGCCCCGAGTCTTGCCTCCGCGGACGGGCCGCGCCGCACCCGAACCACGAAAAAACGAGCGGCCTTCCCTGGCCACTCGTGCTCCAACCGAAAACCCCACCCCCGAGTGCCTAGTCCCGGGGGTGAGGTCGGGCGGGGCCTTGCCGTTCCCCGCCCTGCTTGGAAGACCTCGCGACTGGTGTGGGTCGCCTGCCACGCGTTCGCATTCACGTGACGCCCGGTTAGACGTTTCGGGCGCCGCGGAAGTTGCAAGGAGCCTGCAAGAAAACCGGCGCCTCAGGCGCCGGCGGGGCGTGGCTCCGGAGGGGCGAAGGGCTCGGCGTCGTCGCGGGCCGGCGTGTCGTCCGCGGCCACGATCGCCGGGGGCGTCGGCGCCGCGTCGTCCTCGCCGCGGCGGAGCGGGGGCAGCTTCTCCCCCTTGAGCAGCCGGTCCATCTCGTCGCCGTCCAGCACCTCCCGCTCGAGCAGCGTGGTGGCGAGCAGGTGCAGCTTCTCGAGGTTGTCGCGCAGGAGTTGGGAGGCCTTCTCGTAGGCGCGCTCCACGATCTTGCGCACTTCCTGGTCGATCAGCACGGCGGTCTGCTCGCTGTAGTCCTTGTGCGTCGCGAGCTCCTTGCCGAGGAACACCATCTCCTCCTTCTTGCCGAAGGTGAGGGGCCCGAGCACGTCGCTCATGCCGTAACGGCAGACCATGTTGCGGGCCGTGTCGGTGGCCTGCTGCAGGTCGCCGATCGCGCCGGTCGTGAAGTGGTTGAAGATCAGCTTCTCGGCGGCGCGCCCGCCCATGGCGTGGCAGAGCTTGGACTCCAGCTGCTCCTTCGAGTGGTTGTGGCGCTCCTCGGACGGCAGGTACCACGTCACCCCGAGCGTGCGGCCGCGCGGGATGATGGTGACCTTGTTGACCGGGTCCGAGCCCGGGATCAGCCACGCCACCAGCGCGTGGCCCGCCTCGTGGTAGGCGGTGGTGCGCCGCTCCTGGTCGCTCATCACCAGGCTCTTGCGCTCCATGCCGAGCATGACCTTGTCCTTGGCGTCCTCGAAGTCCTGCATGACGACCTTCTTGCGGTTGCGCCGCGCCGCGAGCAGCGCCGCCTCGTTCACCATGTTCGCGAGGTCGGCGCCCGCCATGCCCGGCGTGCCGCGCGCGATGTTGCGCAGGTCCACGTCCTCGGCGAGCGGGATCTTCTTGGCGTGCACGCGCAGGATGCCCTCGCGCCCCCGCACGTCGGGCCAGTCCACCACGATCTGGCGGTCGAAGCGGCCCGGGCGCATCAGCGCGGGATCGAGCACGTCGGGCCGGTTGGTGGCCGCGAGCAGGATCACGCCCTCGTTGGTCTCGAAGCCGTCCATCTCGACG